>JADGNV010000134.1 GCA_017883285.1 Candidatus Aminicenantota bacterium
CCAAGAAGGTCGAGGAGGCGCTCCGCGCCAAGCTCACGGCCGGCGATTTCGACAAGCTCGCCGCCGCCCCGGATTTCGCCCGGGCCGTATCGGCGGTCATCCTCGAGGTGAGCAAGGACCGGCACACCGGCTTCTCTTTCAACCCGGCCATGGCCGAGGACCTTCGGCGCCTTATGAGCCGGAGCGAGGAGGAGGCGAAAAAGGTCCGGGAGCGCCAGCTCGAGGACGCCCGGCGCGACAACTTCGGCTTTCGCAAGGTCGAACGGCTTCCGGGAAACATCGGCTATCTCGATTTCCGGGCCTTCCAATCCCCCGGCGAGGCCGGCGCGACGGCCGTCGCGGCCATGAATTTCCTGGCCTATTGCGACGCCGTGATCGTCGACCTCCGCCAGAACGGGGGCGGCGATCCGGCCCAGATCCAGCTCATCAGCTCCTACTTCTTCGACGAGCCGGTCCACCTCAACGATCTCTATGCCCGGGCCACAGACCGGACCGAGAACTATTGGACCCTGCCCTACGTCCCCGGCGCGAAGGCGGCCAAGGCCGACCTCTATATCCTGACGAGCGCCAGGACGTTCTCCGGGGCCGAGGAGTTCACCTATAACATGCAGAACCTCAAGCGGGCGACCGTGATCGGCGAAACGACCGGAGGCGGCGCGCATCCGACGGACACAATGATCGTCCAGAACGATTTCCTCCTGCGCGTGCCGGTCGCCCGGGCCATCAACCCGGTCTCCAAGACGAACTGGGAGGGGACGGGGGTCACGCCCGACATCGCCGTGCCGACCGCCGAGGCTTTCGACCGCGCCTATGCGATGGCCGTCGAAAAGCTCGCGGCGAAGGCGTCTGATCCCCAGGTCAAGTCCCGGTACGAATGGATCCTGACCGGGGCCCAAGCCAAAAAGAACCCGCCGCGCCTCGACGCCAAGATCCTGAAGACCTATGCGGGCGCTTACGGCGAGTGCAAAGTTACCTTCGAGAACGGGGCCCTCTTCTATCAGCGCACCGGGCCGAAGTACCGGCTCATTCCCATGACCGCAACGCTCTTCGCCCTCGACGGCCTGGACAATTTCCGGATCGATTTCGTGATCAAGGACGGGAAGGCCGTGGAACTCATCGGGCTCTACGACGACGGCGAGCGAGATCCGTCGCCGCGAACCAAATAAGCGAGCTTAGGGAGAGCCGCTAAGTCCGGCTTCGTTCGAAAAGCGCAAGGCCGACGAAAACCATCGCGGCCGCCGCCGAGACGAGCGCGCTGTAACGGTGGAACTCGAACATGAACCGTTGGCCCCCGGTGCGCAGGAGCGGCAGCATGGGGAGCAGCGCGGACAGCGTCAGCAGGAACCCCGAGGCAACGAAGAGCCAGAACGCCCAGAGCTTCACCCGGGCCGGGGTGATGCCCATCTTGCGGATGTCGAGGAGCGCCAGGCTCAGGCTGGCCGGCTTCGGGATGGAAATGAAATCGCGCCCTTTGAAGACGACGAGGATCGTCAGGCAGACGGCGAACAGGCCGCCGGCCATGACGTGACCGACCAGGGGATAGCCGAACAGGCCGCGGCGGATGAAGATCCCAAAGAAGAAGCCGCTCGCGGCGAGGTAGAGGAAGCTTCCGTAGAAGCAGATAGAGAGCCATTTTTCAAGGACCGGCTCCCGCCACACGGGCAAACCCTTGACGTAAACCCACCAGGCCTCCGGCGACGCCCGACGGGACATCTGCACCCCCCGGAGCGCCAGCCAAGCGAAGAATTTCTTGATGATCTCGGCGTAGAGGATGGTCGACTTGGCCTCTTGGCGGGTCGTCCAGAAGCGGTGGAAGACGATCCCGAGGAATGTCGCTCCGAGAAGGAGTATGGTGACGATGGTGAACATCATGGCCTTACCTCTTCTCCATAAACCCGGCAACCCGGCCGAGAGCGACCAGTCCGGCCAGGAAGAGGAGGCATCCCGCGACGAACGCGCAGATGGCCAGGACGATCTTAAAGACCGGCCGGACGATGAACGACAAGCCGAAGACGCGCTGGAAAAGCCCGCCCAGGCCCATGAAGGACGCTGCCGAGCGCTTGTCCACGCTTTTCGTCAGCAGCGGGCCCATGCCCTTGATCTTGGTGAAAAAGAAATCGGAGCCGCCGCTGTGGCAATCCGTACAGGCCTTCCAGCCCAGCGATTGCTGGGCCGGCCGGACATTATGGGCCAGGGGCCAGGTCACGGGTTTGGCGGCCTTATTCCTGCTGGAGACGAGCTTGCCGCCCTTGCCGAGCCGGAACAGCCGGCCGCCGGAGAGATAGACGTACTCGTCCTTGCCGCCGGTCTTTGCCAGCGCGGCCAGGACGAGGGCGACCTGCTCTTCGGTCAGCGTCTGCTCCGTTCCCGCCTTGGCGGTTGCGGTCCGGATGTCGAATTCTGGGGCGAGGGCAACGAGCTTGCCTCCGACGAGCCAGCCTGGCCCTGAGGCGCCGGCCAGTCCGGCCGGAGCTTCAGAGATATCCAGGAATCCTTCCGCGAACCGGTAAAGCGTCTTCTTGACGACGATGGCGGGTTCCCCGGGCTTCGCCGCGACCGTTCCCAGGGACTGGAGGAATTCCTGGAAACGCGTCTCGATCGCCGGGTCCTTGTCCTCCGCCGTCGGGTCGAAATCGGGAACGAGAGGCGCGATCTCCCCGCCCTTCCTGATCCCC
>JADGNV010000135.1 GCA_017883285.1 Candidatus Aminicenantota bacterium
GATTTCCGCGTGCCCCTCGAGCAGGACATCCTGTTCAACGGCGAACGGGCGTTCTTCCTGTCCGGCCGCCAGACGGCCTTCCATCTGATCCGCTAGAAAGAAATGGGGCCCGGCAGGGAGCGGACTCCGGGGAGCGACGATTGTGTACGCGCGCTGGGGCGGCTGTCCCCGCCGGTGAGAAGAACCCCTAGAGCGACTTCGGCCCGACCTTCCGCTCGACCTTGATGTTCAGGCGGGCCCCGAGGTAATCGACCGCCGAAGCGAGGGACTTCTCTAGGATCCGACGTTCTTTATCCAATGAGGATTCCGCTTCGCCGAAGACACCCTGAAGTCCTTGCGGCGCGGATGTCAGCATCTTGATCGCGGCGCTGGCGGCCACGCGGTCCTCGGCGGACGGCGCGGTTCCGCGCGGAATGACCCGAAAGAGGACGAGCCCGGCGGCTACGAGCACGATGAGGGAGGCCGCGACCGGTAGGGGACGGAGTGCGAGCCAAGGGCGGCGCGCTCCCGGACGTGCCGTGTCCGCGGCGCGAGACCCCCTCCCCGGCTGTTCTCCGTCAGACTCCAGTCCCGCAGGGAACTCCGGCACCTCCGCCAGCAGGGCGGACCGCTCTCCCCTGAGCCGCGACGCCAGGGACGCGGAGGAGCGGACCTCGTCGCCGCAGACGCCGCATCGCCGGACGTGACGCTCGACGATCCGGGGAAGCGGCTTCCCCGTGTCCTCCGCCCGGGAGACCATCCAGCGGCTGATCTTGCACAACATCGGAGCTCTCCTTTCCCTCAATCCCCAGCGGCCTGCCGCGCCGCCCCGGACCTCGTCCGGACTGGGCACCCCGCGTTCGGACCAAGACGTCCGGCAAGACTCGTCCGCGCCCGGTGCAGGAGCACCCGGACGGCCAAGCGCGACCGGCCGAGGACGGCCGCGATCTCCTCGACCGTCATGTCCTCACCGTAGCGCAGCCAGAGGACCCGGTACCTGTCCGCGCCAAGCGTTCTGGCGGCGCTCCACACGCCGGTCGCGCCGGTCTCGACCTCGTACCCGGCGGCCGGATCGGGAATATCCCGGCCGGACGAATCGGGGGGCTTGTCCCGGACGAGAGCCGCCTTCCGGAAGGAATCGATGGCCAACCGGCTGGCCGAAGTGTAGAGCCAAGTCGAAAACCGATAGGCGGGATCGTATCTGTCGATGCTCCGGTAGATCTTGAGGAACGTGTCCTGGACCATGTCCTCGGCATCCTCGTCGCTTCCGAGGCGAGGCCGGAGATAGACAAAGAGCCGGCGCTTGTAGCGGCTCGCCAGCTCTTCAAAAGACCGGCGCGAGCCGGCCCGCGCGTCGCGGGCCAGCTCCTCGTCGGTCTTCTCTGCGATCGGATCGGTTGCGGCCATTCTCTCCACTCGCCCCGGACGAGGGTCCGGCGCTGTCCTACTCTGCCGGCCGGGGCTCAGTCGAGAAGCCCGGCGAGCCCGCGGCCCCGTGAAACGAGGTCCGCGATATCCCGCGAGGGACGCTCGAAGTCGAGCTTGAGGACCCTGCCGTCGAGCTTGACCTGGAGTCCGTCGAGAAGGGAGGCGATCTTGGCCATATCGCCTTCGTTCCCGCCGAGCCTGCCCATGGCGATGATGCCCTGGACGAGATCGAGCATATTCTTGCCGTTCTCCGGGGAATCCGCCGTCACTTGAAGGCGGACCTGAAGGATGTCCTGCTTCTCCTGGGCCAGGAAGAACAGCCCGCTGGCCTTCTCGAGGATCTTGGACTGGCTGTTCATGTGGCTCAGCCCCGAGAGGTCGGGCAGGACGCCGCTGAGGAAGGCCGTCGAGGGGACGTCCTTGAGAGACGCACTCAGGGTGGAGGCGGAATAGTTCTTCGACTTGCCGCCGACCGTGTCCAGGACCTTTTCGATGGCCTCGCGGCCCTCGGAGAACACGATGAGGTTGTCGTTGACGAAGGAGCCGTACTCGTCGCTTCCGGTCGAGTAGAGCGTGTAGGCGCCGTAGGGCGTCTCCTGGTGCTCCTTGTCGAGGGCGATCAGGGCCAGCAGGCCCGGCTTGTCGAACTTGCCCGCGACGGCGAAGACGATCTGCTTATCATCGGGCCCCAGGCCGAAAACGGTCACTCCGGTGATGTCCTTGGGCACGTCGATCTTCAGCCAGCGGTCGAGGTCGCGGCTCTTGATCTGGAACTTGCCGTCCTTTTCCAGCAATCCGTAAAGACTGGTGGCGACGAACTTCTCCATGTCCAGGTGCGCGACCCAACGAGCGCCCTCGGGGACGACGGACGTTGGGATGGTCCCCGGCCAGGCCGGAACGGCCCAAAATAGGGCGATCACGACAAGGGCCACGGCGAGCCATGTTGTTTTCTTCATCATGTCTGACTCCTCAGCGGTTGATTCGTACGCCCTGTAATACGAACCGGGGGGACGGATGTTTCACTCTTCTGCCTCTAGAGATCGATCCGGACCGTCTGCCCTGTCTCAAGGACCCTCGGCTGCTTGAACATCTTGGGAGCCCCGTTCCCGAGCCCGAAGGACCTCAGCGAGAGGCCGCCATGGAGGACCTTGAGCTCGGCCGTCTTGCCGCCGGCTCCGATCAGGCAAGTGCCCCAGGCGTCGCCGTTCGACCAGAAGTACGTTCCCGGATTCGACGTAAAGGTCATGGCCTTCTCCCGGCCGTCCCAAGCGAAGCCGGAAAGGGCGGGCACGGCCGCCCAGCTGGCCATGGCCCGGGCATAGTGATGCCCGCATTCGGCCTCGTCGAAGGGGCTGCGCTTCTTGCCGTCGTAGCGCTCCCTGATATCGCGGATGACCTCGAGTCCGCTCGCGACCTCGCCTTCGTAGAGCAGCCCGACCGCGGCGGTGTATTCGAATCCGGTCATGACCTCGGTGAAATACGGGAACGGGTTCCTCGGCCGGCCCTTCGGA
>JADGNV010000136.1 GCA_017883285.1 Candidatus Aminicenantota bacterium
AGCGGCCGGGCTCGCCGCCTGTCCGTCATCGGCTACGTCGAATTCGCCCTCGGCCACGCCCTGGTCGATCTGATCAACCAGTGCGACGACCAGCATTTCAACCGGGTCCATTTCGAAAAGGACCTGAACACGCTCTTCGCCACAAAGACCTATTGGGTGACGGAGACCGGCGGCACCCAGCAGCAGGAAAACAAGGAATGGGACCAATGGGCGTTCTTCACGGTCAATGCCCCGGTCGCGGGCTACGAAACGCGGAGAGAACGCTTTATCGGGCCCTATCGGAATGAAAACAACCCGCTGGCGATCGAGACCGGCCGGTTGAGCTCCCGGGACACGGATTTCGGCAACGCCGTCGGCGCGCTGCAGGTCGAAATCGAGCTCGGGGCGGACGAGTCCAGGGATGTGATCTTTTCCCTGGGGGTCATCCCCAAGAGCGAATTCGACGAACGGAAACGTTCGGCCGCGCTTAAATATAGGGATACCGCGGCCGTCGATCGCGCCTTCGCCCAGGTCCAAAAGAACTGGTCGGAATATTTTGGCCGGACACGGGTCGAGACGCCCCACCCCGGCGCCGATACTTTCATGAACGGGTGGATCCCCTATCAGGCCAAAGTCGCGTTCGACGTCGGGCGGGTGGCCAGCTTCTATTACTGGGGCATCGGCCGAGGCTTCGGCTTTCGCGATACCGCCCAGGACACGATCGCCGTGACGATCACCGACGCGGCCAAGGCCCGCGAGCGGATCGGCCTGCTCGCCCGCCAGATGCGAACCGACGGCAAGGTCTATCACCATTTCTACGAAGACGGAAAAGGTGAGTTTACGAAACACTGCGACGACCCGCTCTGGTTCATCCTGGCCGTGACCGAATACGTCAAGGAAAAGGGAGACTTCGCCGTCCTGGACGAGCGCGAACCATTTCTGGACGCCGAGGCCGGGACGATCCTCGACCATCTTTTCGCCGTGGCCCGGTTCGCCCGGGAGAATGTCGCCGGACACGGGCTTCCCGTTTTCGGCAGGGGCGATTGGAACGACACCCTCGACTACATCGGCGGCGAAGAAGGCGGCGAGAGCGTCTGGGGAGGGATGTTCTACGCGGCGATGCTCGACCGCCTGATAGGGCTTTTGGAGGCCGCCGGCCGGCCGGGCCATGCACCGGAGATCCGCGCCGTCCGCGACCGATTTCGAGCGGCCGTCGACGCGCACGCTTGGGACGGCGATTGGTATATCCGCGCCTTCGGGGAAGGCGGCCGGCGCATCGGGTCCAAGGACAACCGCTATGGCAAGATCTTCATCAACACCCAGAGCTGGGCGGTCATCGCCGGTCTTCCCGTCCGGTCGCGCCTCGTCAAGGCGATGGACAGCGCCAGGCGCCTGCTCGGAAGCTCCTACGGCCCGAAAATCTGCGCGCCGGCCTTCCGCGAGATCGACCCCAAGATCGGCCTGATCACCCGCTGCGTTCCGGGCAAGAAAGAGAACGGGGCGGTCTTCTGCCACCCCGCGGCTTGGCTCATCCAAGCCGAGTGCCTGCTCGGCCGGGGCGACGCGGCGTTCGATTATTACCGGACCCTCCTCCCCGACCGCGTCGATTCCGACATCTTCGCCGCGGAGCCCTATGTCTATTCGCAGTACATCACCAGCGACGAGCACGAAGAGCCGGGCCGGGCCAGCCATTCCTGGCAGACCGGGACGGCGGCCTGGATGTACAGGATCGGCCTCGATTACATTCTGGGGATACGACCGGATTATTTCGGGCTGAAGATCGATCCCGTCATCCCGTCGGCTTGGAAGGGATTCCGGGCCGAGCGGGTCTTCCGCGGCACGCGGTATTTCATCGAAGTCGAAAACCCGGACGGCGTCCAAGCGGGCGTGGCCTCGATCGTAGTAGACGACCGGCTGATCGAGGGAAATATCCTGCCCGTTTCGAAGGCCCCCGAATGCCGCGTCCGGGTCATCCTGGGGGCGGAGAAACGATCTTGACCTCCCCCGGACCGATTGAATAGAATCCCGCCGGGGGGGAGGATGAAAAAAACAATTTTGGCTGTTCTAATGCTGGCGTCCGCGCTCAGCGGCGCGGTTCAGATGAAGACGAATCCGGCGAAGCCCCTCTATCCCCATCCGGGCCGCGTCCTGAAGCTCACCGAAGTGATGAGGGTCTCCGGCGACAGCGGCCAATTCGGAGGCGCGGGGTCTCTCGCGCTCGACGCCAAGGGAAATCTCTTCGCCGGGGATTCCTCGACCTCGTCCTCAAGGTCCCATCTCTACAAGCTCGCTCCCGATGGCCGGCTCATCAAAGATCTCTACCGCCAGGGTCAGGGACCGGGCGAGATCGAATCGCTGTTCCATTTCGCGGTGAGCGGCCCGGAAGTCTTTCTTTTCGACTCCATGAAACGCAAGTTCGTGGTTCTCGATTTGGAGGGCGTCTTCAGGAGAGAGTTCAAGAAGCCGGAGTGGTCGTTCGACGATTTCTTGGGGACCTGGGACCGCTGGCTGGTCCTGGAGCGAACGGTATCCCCCTTCGAGCGGAAAAAATCCACCCTCTATGATATCCCTCATCACATCGTGCTCCTTTCCAAAGACGG
>JADGNV010000137.1 GCA_017883285.1 Candidatus Aminicenantota bacterium
AACGACTTCGGCCAGCGCTTCCGCGACAACGGCTACCAGATCCCCGGCCAGGCGGGCCTGGAAAAAACCGTATTTGAGAATGGCATCCCCTTCGCCCTTCGGACCACGGTCGGGTACTCTGTCTATGGCAACGGACAGGGCACGGCCTCCGGCTTCCATATCTACGGCCTGGACCTCCTTGCCGCCGGCGTCCTCCACAAGAACATTTCGTTCCTGTTCGTCTACACGCCGCGGATCGACGAGCCGGCGGCCGATTTCACCGGGCCCGGCAATGGCAATAACCCCGCCCAGCTGGCGGCCATCGAATCGGCCAACGTGGTCTTCAGCAACCTCGTTCCGGACAAGCTCAACCTGCGCGTCGGCCGCTTCGAGCCGGGCTTTCAGTTGCTGAGTTCGAAGCGCCTCTACTACATTCTCGCGCCGTTCGAGATCTACCGCTTCGCCGGCTCGCGGAACAGCTACGATTTCTCCGCCAACCAGATCGGCATCGAGGCCACTGGCCGTTTCAACCCCGGCCTCAAGTACGCCCTGGGCTATATCAACGGCCGCGGCGCCAACCCCGACAACAACAGGTTTAATGATCTCTACTTCGCCCTGTCCAAGACGTTCGGCAAGGGGGAGGGCCAGTCGGCCGGGCAGCGGGTCGGGGTCTTTGGCTATCTCGGCTGGCAGCCGATGGACTTCGGCGGCACGATCATCTCGCCCGCGGGGGATGTCGACGGCAGGAACAACAAGACCTTCCATCGCCTGGGCGCCGATATCAGCCTGAACTGGAAAACTTTCAACCTGCAGGCCATGGTCTTCCGGGGCGAGGACAACAGGGCCTTCAATGAGGTCGACCCGACGAGGAACTATATCTTCTGGGGCGGCGTCGTGGAGCTCGATTGTGCCGCCCTGGCCAACAACCGCCTCGTGGGGTCGCTGATGTACAACTGGGTCCGCCCGCCGAGCGACAACGGCGTCAACCGCATCAACAGCTATTCGGCCCTCGTTCGATACTATCTCGGCAGCTGGTCGGCGGTGAACGTCGCCCTGCACGCTGAATACACCCACCGCGCGGTCGGGTCCATCCTCCCGCTCAAGGAGAACCTGTTCACCCTGCTCCTGGATTTTGATTTCTAGACCGGCCGGCCCTTGACCTGCTCAGCGCGGCAGAGGTTCTTGAGCATCAGGGCTCCTACCCGATCCGCGCCGACATGACCCAAGAAGACGATATAAAAATGATGGTTCGAGAGACGAAGCATCATTACGGACGACAAGAAGGATTCTGCCCTGACGGGCGAGGTGGACGTCGTCCTCGAGTGACGAGCGGCATTCTACCCCGCACAATGTCCCGGGCATAGTACGGGGAGCCGCTCAACGCTCTATACCCTCCACCAGTAAGAGAACTTCACGAAGACGTTGTAGTTGCGCCGGTCGTAGCGGCCGAACTCGTTCCGGTCGTAGTTCGAGTCGAACCCGAGAAAGAAGACCGTTCCAGGCCGGAGGACGTAGCTGAACAGCAGGTTGCCGAAGATCTGTTTATAAAAGTGGTTGTAGTCCACGATCGCCCGGACCGAGAGCGACCGGGTGAGCTGATAGATGGTCCGGGTGTGAAAGACGTTGTAATCCCATAGCCGTTCCCCGCCCTGCGTCCGCCAGAAAGTCTCCTTGGCATAATCGACCCCGAGCTGCAGGCGGGCGCTCGGCTTGAAATTGACCCCGATTCCGATCGTGGCCCCCCAGCCGAGGAAGGGGTCCCCGGTGTCGTAGTTGATCGTATCCCCGATCTGGGCGTACAGGTTGAACGGCATCCAACGGATGATGTTGCTCTGGCCTTGGACGTTGAGCGTCGTTTTGTGGAAGTCGATGTCGGCGAACCGCTCCCGGCCGTTCTCGATTTGGGCCACGAGCTGATTGAATTCCGTGAACCGGAGTTGGGTTTCGAACAGCAGCCACGTGTCCTGGACGACGCTCGAGAAATAGGCATCGCGCTGGCCGGCCTGGAACCGGAACTGGACCTGGTTGAGAAAGGGCTTATCGGGATAGAGGCGGACGTTGACGAATGCCGCGGCGCTGCGGTAGTCGGTGCGGTTGACGAACCCGGACGAAGCTTCGAAATCGGGGTGGATCGACTTCCAGGAAAAGCCCGCGCTGAAGTTCCGGGTGAAATAGTAGCCTTCGGCATAGAGGGCGGGGGCGAAATCGGTTTTCTCGCTGTCGACGCTCGTCTTCGAGGCCGTCGCCTGGAAGCTGAAGAAGAATTTGTCGGCGAAACGCCACTGGCCGTCCACGCCGGCCACGCGGTTCCAGGATCCGTCGATCTCCTTGTCGGCCAGGCAGAACCCGAGATACGACCCCTGGTTGAAGATGTCGGTCTTCAAGCGGACGATGTTGAAGAGCGCCTTCCGGTTGTCGCTCCCCGCGCCGTCATGGACGTCCCAGAGGCTTTCGGTGGGATGCTCGTCGTACGCCGAAAGAATGCCGTAAGCGAACGGACCGAGCTTGCCCGAGACTTTGGCTCCCCAGAGCGGGTCGGTGATCCGGCGGGTATAGACCATCTCGATTTCGGGAAAGGTGAAGAGCTCCATCCCCTCGAGGAAGAACGGACGCTTTTCCTGGTACCGGAGGGCGTAGCGCAGGTTGATGTCGATCTGCGGGGCGTCGGCCTCGACCTGGCTGAAATCCGGATTGATCGCCGCGTCAAGGGTCAGATTGGAGCTGAGGCCATATTTCAGGTTGACGCCGGGCTGGACGTCGACGCCTTCGCCCTGGCGTTTCAAGGCCGTGGCGAACGGCATGATCTCGAGGTTCCTGCCTTTTTCGACGCTGCCCCGGATGACGATCGGGCCGGCCTGCGAGATCAGACCGGGGATGTCCCGGGAGAAGGACGGCCAGAGATCGACCTCGCCGGTGCGAGGGATGTTGCGGCCGAGCGTCAGTCCCCAGATCTTTTCCTCCTGGTCGGGGAAACGCAGACTCTTGAAAGGGACCGCTATCTCCACGGTGTAGCCGCCGGCATCGATTTTCCCTTCCGCATCCCAGGCCGTGTCCCAGCTCGGGTCCATGTTGTCGTTGCCGCCCTCCTCGATCCGGATGAAGTCCATCTGGACGCCGACGGGATTGACGGCGAACGTGGCCGCGCGCCGCTTCTCATGGAACGTATCGAGGAAGACGATGATCCAGTCGTCGTCCAGGGCGCCGTCGCGGTTGGTCACCGAAGCGCGAAGCAGGCGCGGCTCCGGATCTTCGCAGCGGAAGGCGAAGTAGATGTTCTTTTCGTCGTAGCCGACATAGGCGATCGTCGCGAACGACGCCGGCTCGTTGGCCTTGGGCGCGAGCTGGACGAACCGGTCGAGCCGGAGGAATTCCTTTTCATAGAGGCCGGGATCCAGCACGCCGTCGATCTTGGGCGCCGTCGAGACCCGGGGAATCACGAGGGGAGGCTTGTTTTGGGCCCCGGCCGGGGATAGGGGAGCGCCGGGCGAAGCCGCGGAGACGACGGATGCGAGCAACAGAAGGAGAAATCCGAGAAGTGCGAGTTCTTTTCGCATGTCACATGTCCTTCCAGGTATCGAGGAACGGAAACAAGCTTATTTGCTCCTCGTCCGTTATTACGAAATATCGTAAAGAAAGGTTCGGGGGCTTGTTGAATTTATTTCTAAGGTCAAAAAGGATCCCTTTCGGGTGCCGAGGCCGACCCCAGTGCCTGATTGGAGTTCGTAGGAAGGGGCCGATCTTCCGTCTGATATCTCGTCCGTCTAAAAATAGATTGACATTGCAATATATGCATAATACAATAATTATGAAATGAAACAAATGGACAAAACAATGGACATACAAAAAATCAAACTGCTACGTGAAAAACTCAGGGTCCTTGAACGTGAATCGTTGGGGGTTTTCGACGCCCAGCAGGAATGCTGCGGGCTCACTCTCTCCCAGTGCCATACCCTTATCGAAATCGGGATGAAGGGCGAAATCTCGCTGGTGGAGCTCGCCTCCGCGTTAGGCCTGGATGCCAGCACGTTGAGCCGAACCATTCAAGGATTGGTCATCATCGGCCTCGTGGGCCGGACAACTAACGAAAAGGACCGGCGATTCGTCAGCATTTCGCTCACCGAGCAGGGCCGGAAAGTGTACGACGAGATCGACGCCGTCTACAACGGCTTTCTAACCGGAGTCTTCGAGCTCCTGCCCGGCGACAAGCACGACCACATCCTCGAGGACATCGGCCTGTTCGTGGATGCCGTCCGAAAAGCCAATGAGATGAGCGGTTGTTGCCCAAAAGAAAAAAATCCATGAGCTGCTGCGGACCTGAAATCGGACCGGGCCGGCCGGCCAACGCCAACGACGTCGTCTGCTGCGGCTCGGACTGCGAATGCGAATCGACGCTGCAGGCCGGGGAGCTGGAGGGGAAATCCCGACGCTGGATCACCGGGGTCCTGAAGACGGCGGCGGGGACCGTGCCCGTCGTGGCCACGCGCCCGAGTTGGACCGATAGGCTCGGGACCTGGAAAGTCCGTTGGGGATTCGGCCGGTCGACCTACGCGATCCCGCCGGGGCTCTACGCGATCGGCGCTCCCGGCGCGGACGCCCCGGTCCTCGTCACCGCCAATTTCAAGATGAGCTTCGATCGGGTGCGTTGGGCGATGGAGGGACGGAACGCGTGGCTGCTCGTGCTCGATACCAAG
>JADGNV010000138.1 GCA_017883285.1 Candidatus Aminicenantota bacterium
AAGTCTGGAACACATACGACTTCTTGGCTGCTGATTCGATGCTGCTGTCATTTGACGCATACACAGGCATACTGAGCGCCAATAGAGCGACAACCGCGACCATCATTACTACTATTCTATAGATTGCTTTCATTTGTACTTTCTCCTTATTGTTGTTATTACTATTGTTTAATAAACTCTACTTTCCCCAAACCTTCTTGACCTGACCGACCTTTTCCTGAACTTTGCCGGCTATCTTTTCACCGGTACCTTCAGCTTCCAACTTTGGATTATCGCTTAGTTTTCCGGCGATCTCCTTGAGCTTGCCTTTGACTTTGTGTAACTTGCCTTCCGCCTTGTCCTGCGTGCCGGATTTCATGGTATTCCTCCTTTAGGATTTCGATTTGACTGCTGGGCAATTTTGTTAAAGACAGAATGTTCCTTGCTTGTAGGATACTTCCGGGCACGCGACGATGTCAATCGCCGCAATCAGCTGCGGCGGAAGAGCATGTTGGGGCAAAAAACCTTCTCGCCCCGGCAAAAAGACGATAGGCTATCCCTTCCGCCCTCCCAAGTCTTCGAACAGGCCGCCCTGATGGCGGCCGAGTTGACTTGGGCGGAGGATGGAATTATGATGAATCTCAGGGGAGAGAGATGAGATACAAGACCGTCGTCGTGGGCGGGCTCGAAACCAATTGCTATCTCGTTTACTGCGAGATCACGCGGGAGTGCGCGATCGTCGATCCGGGCGCCGAGCACGAACAGATCTTCCTCGCGATCGCGGAGGAGGAGCTCAAGCCCGTCGTCCTCGTCAACACCCATGGCCACGTGGACCACACCGGGGCGAACCGCGACGTGAAGGACCATTTCGGAACGCCGATCGCGATCCACGCCGCCGACAACGCGATGCTGGGCAATATCCAGCAGCTCGAACTCAGCCTGTTTCTCGGGGCCAAGGAATCCCCGGCCGCGGACCGGCTGCTCAAGGACGGCGATACGATCAAGATCGGCGAGGGCGCGCTCCGCGTGCTCCACACGCCCGGCCACTCGCCCGGAAGCATCAGCCTTCTCGGCGACGGGTTCCTGCTGTCGGGCGACACGCTGTTCATGGAGGGCGTGGGCCGGACCGACCTGCCGGGCGGCTCGCGGTCGCATCTCGTGCGGTCGATCCGCGAGAAGCTCATGACCCTGCCCGACGAGACGCTCGTCTTTCCCGGCCATGGCCCCCACACCACCATCGGCCACGAACGGGAGAACAATCCCGAGTTCGAATGACCCCTTCGGCGTCCGGGCCCGAGAACATCCGGTCCCAGTTTCTGCTCTATCTGAAAATCGAAAAGGCGCTGTCGGAGAACACCGTCCAGTCTTACGGACAGGACATCGCCAAGTATTTTCTCTTCCTGGCCAAGGAGAAGGTCCCCTGGGAAAAGGCGCGCGAGGCGGACATCGTCAAGTTCATCCACGCCCAGAGCCAGGGCGGCCTCTCGGCGCGGTCGCTCGCCCGCTTGATCTCGACCCTCAAGGCGTTCTACCGGTTTCTGATCCTGGACGGGCGGACGAAGAAGAACCCGACCGGCCACCTGACCTCGCCCAAGGCTTGGTTGTCGCTGCCCAAATACCTGACCGTGAAAGAGGTCCAGGAACTCCTGAAACTGCCCGACGTCGCGGCCCCGCAGGGCCTCCGCGACAAGGCCATGCTCGAAGTGATGTACGCGGCCGGGCTGCGCGTATCGGAGCTCGTCGGCCTGAGGAACGAGGACATCCATCTGCGGGACAGCTTCCTCCTCTGCCGGGGCAAGGGAGGGAAGGAGCGGATCGTTCCGATCGGGAAGGCGGCCGTAGATGCGACGGCGGCGTATCTCGAGGGCGGACGGCCGAAGCTCCTCCGCCAATCCGCCGACGCCCTGTTTCTGACCCGGCGGAGCGGCCCGTTCACCCGGCAGGGATTCTGGAAGATGCTCAAGGGGTACGCGGCCAAGGCACATCTCGGCGCCAAAATCCACCCCCATGTCCTGCGGCACAGCTTCGCCACCCACCTCCTGGAGGGGGGGGCCGATCTACGGTCGGTGCAGCTCATGCTCGGCCACAGCCAGATCACGACGACTCAGATCTACACCCACATCAGCCGCGAACGGCTGCGGAAGGTATACGACAAGTTTCACCCCCGCGCGTAATTATTGACCCTTCGGGATGACGACGACCCGGACGCGCGCTTCGTGCGAGCTCGACTGGAAGACGTTCATGTCCTGCTTCTGGACCCAGCCCTGATTCTTCCAGGTCCAGGCGAAGGCCTTGTCCACGGGCCCGCGAGCGAGGCGGTCCTCGTCGATGATGACCTTGTTGGAGCCGGACTTCACGAACAGGTCGTATTTCCGGCCTCCGGTCGAGGAGCCGCGTTCCGCCGAGGCGGGCAGGACCAGGAGGAAGGCGTCGGCGCCGGCCAGCTTCGGGACGTCGAAGCCCGCGACCTCGAAGGCGATGTGCAGGCCGTCCTCCTTCCGGAGGACGTAATTCATCTTGAGCTCGGGCTTGTTTCCGATGTCGGCCGTGGTCAGGGTCGTGAGCGCCTCGTCCGCCGATCCCCGCTCCTCGATCCGCCAGGCGGTCAGGTCGCAGGTGTTGTGGACCAGGAGATAATCCTGGTCGTCTTTGCGCAGGATCCCGGACCAGACGAAGGTGAAGGCGAACGAGCCGGAATAGCGGGCCTGGCGGGCGTCCAGCCGGGTTTCGTACTCGCCGCGGCCATCGACCGTGATCTTCATTTCCCACCAAGGCTGCTCGGCTTTCTGGGCGGGGGCCTCAGCGACGGTAATGACGATGGCGGCCGAGGCAACAACCCGTAGGATGTTCTGGCGAGAAATCCGCATAACCCTTTTATTGTAGCGCCGAGACGGTCCATTGCCAAGCGGTTGCCCTCAACGTCCTCGCCCGGTAAAATAGAGAGGATAAGGAGACCGTCATGATCGAACGCCTTCCCGTCCTCATCCTGATTTTCCTCGTTCTAACGGGGCCCGGCCTTCTCCGGCCCCAGGAGAAGCTCACTCTGACCCTCGAGGAGAGCCTCAAGCTTGCCCTCGAACAGAACCCCCTCTATCTGGCCGAAAAGGCCAAGGAGGAAGGGGCGTCCTCGATGGTCCGACAGGCGGCGGCCGGCTTTTTCCCATCGCTCAATGCCCAGGGCACGGACGTCCTGGACAAGAAAGTCTTCTCGGTCGAGATCCCGCCCTTCTTTCCCGGCATGTCGGCCCAGAAGGTCAAGCTCGACTTCACCCGGACCTATCAGCTGTCCCTGAACTTCCAGGCGCCGCTCTATGCGGGCGGCCGTCTCGTCTCGGGATACAAGCAGGCCAACTACAATCTTCAGTCCACCCGCGAATCGATCCGCCGGACGGGCCAGGAGACCGTGTTCAACGTGAAAAAGGCCTTCTATGGCCTTCTGCTCGCCCGGAAATTCGTGGAGGTCTCCGAGGAGGCGGTCGCGCTGGCCGAGAAGCACCTGAAGAACGTCAAGGCGATGTTTGACGTCGGCATGGCCTCGAAATTCGACCTCCTCCGGTCCGAAGTCCAGGCCTCGAACCTGAAGCCCCAGCTCATCCGGGCCCGGAACGGCCTGAGCACCGCCGAGCTCGCCCTCAAGTCTCTGCTGGGTCTCGACCTCAAGCAGGCGGTCGAGTTCAAAGGCGAGCTGAGCTTCAAGGAGTTCGCGGCCGACGCCGACGCGAGCGCGGCCCAGGCCCTGACCAACCGCCCCGAGCTCGAGCAGTTGAAATACCAGCGGATGATGGCCGACGAGATGCTCAAAACGGCCCAAGCCTCCACCCTGCCGACGCTCGCCCTCGGCGGCCAATACAACCTTTGGTCCAACACGTTCAACTTCACGGGAAGCAACTGGGAGAGCTACTATTCGATCAACCTCGTCCTGTCCGTGCCGATCTTCAACGGATTCGTGAATTCAGCCAAAGTGGGGGAGTCGAAAGCGGTCCTCAAGCAGCTGGATTACAGCCGAAAGGGACTGGCCGCGATGGTCAAATTCGAGGTCGAGCAGGCCGTCCTCAACCTGCGCCAGGCCAAAGAATCCCTCCTGTCGCAGGAGAAGAACGTGGAGGAGGCGAGGGAGGCCGTCCGGATCGCGGAGCTCAACTTCGCGGAAGGCATCGCCACGACCCTCGACGTCAGCTCGGCCCAGGTGGCCCTGACCCAGGCCAAGACCAATTACACCCAGGCCCTCTACGATTACGCCCTGGCCGCGGCGGAGCTCGAAAAGGCCGTGGGCGACGGCCAAGCCGCCGCGACGGAGTCGTGATCAGATCTTGAACCTCAGCATCGCGCCGATCTTTCCGTAGTGGTCGAGCTTGGAGGGCGGCGTGACGTGGCACACCTCGGCGTGCTGCTTGAACGTCGCCTCGATGGCCTCGTCCACCACATCGGCCACGGGGTTGGTCGCGATCTGGCAGCTCGGGCAGACCGCCTCCTCCAGGTAGAGAAACCGGCATTTCGGGCACATCTTCCCCTCGGCGGCGTAGTTGTGGGTTACGAGCAGGCTCTGGACCTCGAGCTGGTTCACCCCGCGGAGGCTCTCCTTGATCCCGGACGCGGCCCGGCCGCCCTTCTCGAGCTCGGCCACGAAGCGGCGGACGTCCTCCTCCTCGGCGGCCCGGCTGAGCGTGTCTTCGAGCTCGAGGGCCTCCTTGAGGATCTTGTCCTCGGGGTCCGAGGGCTTGGCCTTGAGGCGTCCCTTCAAACGCTCGCGGAGATAGGAATGGAGAAACTGTTCCAGGTCCGAGTAGAAGTGGTCCTCGCAGCCGAGGAACAGCCAGTCGAATTTCTCCTTCTTGAACAGCTCGAATGTGTATTGCGACGCCTTCTTGAAGTGTTCGTGGACGTGGGCTTCGACGTGCCGCTCGATGCGGCGGACCGAGGTGCCGTCGAAGTCGCCGTCCTTGTCCTTGCTCGGGAGCTCGCAGAGCAGCGTCTCGAGATGGGCGATGCGGCCCATGTGGAGGCTGAACCACTTGGCGCTCGTCCGGCCCACGAGGAAAATGCAGATGCGGTGGTAGCGGCCCAGGATCTGGGACAGCGGTCGGATGTAGGGATTGTGGTCGAAGAGGATCCGGTTGCGGGGCGGGTGGGGAAGGTGGACGTCCTCCCAGAAGGACTCTCCCTGGCAGGAAAAAACGGCCAAGCCGTGGGAGTTGTCGGTGCTGTTCTGGGCGCAGAACTCCTGAAGCTTGTCCAGGTCGTGGGTGAGGGACGCTTTTTTGTCCTTATCGAAGCCGAGGCTCTCCAAGCGCGTCCGTCCGGCGGTGAGCAGGTTCTTGGCTGCGACCTGGATCTCCTTCCGGGACAAGTGGCTCTTGTCGGTGTCCAGGAAGAACGACGTGGTCAGGTACTTGTCGCTCTTGAAGCATGAGAGGGCCTCGATCTTCTGCCTGTTCAGAAATTTCATTGAACCTCCTTAAAGTCAAGGGTCGAGCATTCGGCTCGCCACTCGTCCGTGGATATAAGCCACGGGCGAGTGCGGCGGAAGCGGACCCCCAGGCAAAGCCCGGGGCCCCGGCCGCCGTGGGAACAGGGCCCGGTCCGGATTCGGGAGAATGCGGCACGGGTCCGTGCGTTTTTCATGGGAGAGAGGTCGGCCGGGACGGAATGTATTTCTAAGAATGCCCTTTTTCCTTGCCAGGAATCTCTGCCGGCGTCGATAGCGAAACGGCCATGCACATACAAAGATAAGGGCGAGCCTCCCGTTTGTCAAGAGGGGTCGAGGAGGGGTCAGGTCTTAACTTTTAACATTTTTGGCGAGACCTGGCACTATGGGGTCAGGCCGGGTCAAATTTGTTAAAAGTTAAGACCTGACCCCCCAACTTAAATTGACTCACGGGGGGCGAAATATTATAATACGCAGGCTTTCAACGGCTTACGAACGTGCGGAAGTGGCGGAATTGGCAGACGCGTAAGCCTCAGGAGCTTATGGCCGTTTAGGCTGTGGGGGTTCAAGTCCCCCCTTCCGCACCACAACGAACACCGGCCCCGTTTCCGGCATCCTGCCGGAAAGGGGGTTTTCTTATGAAAAACGTCCTCCTGATCAACCCCTGGATCTTCGATTTCGCGGCCTACGATTTCTGGCTCCGGCCGCTCGGCCTCCTCTACGTCGCCGCAGTCCTCCGGGAGACGGCCGACGTCGACCTCCGGCTCATCGATTGCCTCGACCGATTCCATCCCGCCTTGGGGAAGCTCCCGGGGCAGAAGTCCGACGGCCGCGGCCATTATCCGAAGGTCGAAGTCCCGAAGCCGGCCGTCTTGAAAAGCGTTCCGCGCCGGTACTCCCGCTATGGGCTGCCGCTCGACGTCTTCGAGCGCGAGCTGGACAGCATCCCCGTGCCCGACATGGTCCTCTTGACCTGCACGATGACCTACTGGTATCCGGGCGTGCAGCTCGCCGTCGAACTCATCCGGCGGAAGTTCGGGGCCGTGCCGGTCGTGCTCGGCGGGACCTACGCAACGCTGACCGAGGACCATGCCCGGCGCCATTCCGGCGCGGATCTCATCGTCGCCGGGCCCGGCGAAAACCGGATTCCGGCCCTGGTTCGCGACATCCTGGGCGATCGCGCCGTCCGCCGCGCGGCGTCCTATGCGGCGTTTCCCGATCTGCCCCGCCCCGCCTTCGACCTGCTGCGGGACGCGTCCTGTCTTCCGCTCCTGACCTCGCGCGGCTGCCCCTTCTCCTGCACCTTCTGCGCCGGTTCACTCCTCTACGGCCGGTTCGAGCAACGCCCGCCGGAGTCGGTCACCGCGGAGATCCAAGACCACGCCGCCCGCTTCGGCACGCGCGAATTCGTCTT
The DNA here is from genome assembly GCA_017883285.1 of Candidatus Aminicenantota bacterium. Classification (GTDB taxonomy): domain Bacteria; phylum Acidobacteriota; class Aminicenantia; order Aminicenantales; family UBA4085; genus FEN-413. The sequence continues at coordinate 6,819 of JADGNV010000138.1, forward strand.
CTATGACGACGCCCTACTTCTCCGCAAGGCGGAGCACATCGTTCCGATCCTCGAGGAGACCGTTCGACACGGCCGGCCGGTGTCCTTCCACACGCCCAACGGTCTGCACGTCCGGGAGATCGACCCGGCGATCGCCCGTCTTTTTTGGCGGGCGGGCATCCGCTCCCTCTATCTCAGCCAGGAATCCACGGACGAAGACGTGCTCCGGGACGCCTGTCCGAAAGTGGCGCCGGGCGACCTGGAGCGGGCGATGGGCTGCCTCGAGGAAGCCGGATACGCGCGTCCGGACATCAGCGTCTTTCTGATCGCCGGGCTTCCGGGACAGGACGCGTCGAGCGTCCTGGAGAGCGTACGCCGGGTGAAGGCCCTCGGCGCCCATCCCCGGATGGCCTATTTCTCGCCGATTCCCGGGACGCGCGCCTGGCGGTCGCTCGTGGAAAAGGGGAGCGTTGCGCCCGACGCCGACCCGCTGATCTACAACAAGTCCGCCTATCGGTTCGTCGGGGAGGGCCTCTCGCCCGAGGACTACGGCGAGCTCCAGTCCCTGCTCCACGAGCCGTGAGGCCGCGGCGCTTCTCGGCGAAGTTGTAACCTCCGCTTTCGTTGTGTTAATTTAGGGAAAGGAGAGGCCTGACATGAGAAAAATCGTTTCCCTCGTTCTGGCGGCGGCCTTTGTGATCATGACGATCGCCGGCCTGCCTGCTTGCGCCAAAAAAGAGCCGGCGGCGCCAGCCGCTGCCGCGCCGGCGCCCGAGAAAGGAGCCCCCCGCATGAACATCGCCCGCGAACCCTTCGGCAGCCTGCCCGACGGCCAGGCGGTCGACCTCTACACCCTGACCAACGACAAAGGCGTGAGGGCGCGCTTGACCACCTACGGCGCGATCCTGGTCTCGCTCGAAGTGCCCGACCGGGACGGCCGGATGGGCGACGTCGTCCTTGGCTACGAGACGCTCGACGGCTACGTGAAGAACAACCCCTATTTCGGGGCGATCGTCGGCCGCTACGGCAACCGGATTGCCAAGGGCCGGTTCATGCTCGATGGAACGACCTACAAGCTGGCCGCGAACAATGGCGAGAACCACCTCCACGGCGGCCTCAAGGGCTTCGATAAGGTCGTCTGGGGCGCCCTGGCCATCAAGGAGGCGGGGATCGTCGGCGTGAGATTCACTTATCTCAGCAAGGACGGCGAGGAGGAGTACCCTGGCAACCTCAACGTCACGGTCGACTATACGCTGGACAACGACAACCAGCTGGCGATCGCCTACGAGGCCACGACGGACAAAGCCACGCCCGTCAACCTGACCCACCACAGCTACTGGAACCTGTCCGGGGCCAAGACCGACATCCTCGGCCACGAGCTCGTGCTCCACGCCGACAAGTACACGCCGGTGGACGCGGGCCTGATCCCGACCGGGGAGTTGGCGCCCGTCAAGGGGACGGCCATGGACTTCACCGCGCCCCTGGCGATCGGCTCCCGGATCGCGAAGGTCGAGGGCGGATACGACCACAACTACGCCCTGACCCGGGAGGCGGCCGGGCTCGCCCCGGCCGCCCGCTTATCGGACCCGCAGAGCGGCCGGGTCCTGGAGATCCGGACGACCGAGCCAGGGATCCAGTTCTACAGCGGCAACTTCCTCGATGGGACGATCACGGGCAAAGGGGGCATCGTCTACAAGAAGCACTTCGGGCTTTGCCTGGAGACGCAGCACTTCCCCGATTCCCCGAACCATCCGAATTTCCCGACGACGATCCTGAAGCCGGGCCAGACCTACAAGAGCCTGACGGTCCATAAGTTCTCGGCGAAGCAAGGGAAGGCAACCCCACGGGCGCAGGGGATTGGTTCGTCGTCCCGCTCCTGCGGGATGGCTCGCAACGACATCTTAGCGAAGGGCGTTCCGTTAGGCAAAGAAAACGCTTGCACTTTGAGCTGATATCTGATATATTAGTATTGTAATTATTTCATATTCAGCCTGATATGGGAAAATGCAGGACCGCGAGATGACTACGGGAACGATCTTCGACATCAAGCGCTTCGCCGTCCATGACGGACCGGGCGTGCGGACGACCGTGTTTTTCAAGGGCTGTCCGCTCCATTGTCTCTGGTGCCACAACCCCGAAGGAATCGCCGCAGGCTTAGATCTCCTGGTCCGCAGCTCCCGTTGCGCGCGTTGCTATTCCTGCATCCCCGCCTGCCCCCGAAAGGCGATCTCCAAAGGCCCCAAGCGCGGACCGGTTGTCGTCGACCGCGCGAAATGCGACCTCTGCGGCAAGTGCGCCGAGGCCTGCATGTACGAGGCGCTGGTGATGGCCGGCCGCAAAGTCACGGTCGCGGACGTCGTGGCCGAGGTCGAACGGGACCGGATCTTCTACGAGCAGTCGGGAGGCGGCGTGACGCTCTCGGGCGGCGAGCCGCTGGCCCAGCCCAGTTTCTGCCGGGAGCTCCTGACCGAGCTCAAGGCGCGCGGCTTCCATACCGCGCTCGACACGTCGGGCCTGGCTTCTTGGGAAACGCTCGCGTCGTGCGCCGAAAAATCCGACCTGATCCTCTACGACCTGAAATTGATCGATGACCGGAAACACCGCGAAACGACCGGCGTCTCGAACGCGCCCATTCTCGCGAACCTGAAAAAGCTGGCCGGCCGGAAGAAGGCCGTCGCCGTGCGCATCCCGCTCATGGCGGGCGTCAACGACGGCCCGTCCGACGTCCGGGCCGCGATCGAATTCCTGAAGCCGTTCCCTTCCGTGAAAACCGTCGGCCTGTTGAGGTATCATAAGGGGGGGCAGGAAAAATACCGGAACCTGGGACAGGCACCCTGTTTCAAGATATATGACCCGCCGTCTGACGAGCGGGTGGGGGAGATCCGGCAGGCCTTCGCCGACGCCGGGTTCCACGTCAGAATCGGAGGATGACCATGAACGCACGCGTCAAGAAGCTTCGCGAGCAGAGCCTGAACGCCGTCCCGACCGTCACGGGGGAGCGGGCCAAGCTGGTCACGGAATACTACAAGAGCCCCGAGGCGGGACGGGTGTCGCGGCCCATGCAGCACGCCGCGGCCTTCAAGCACATCCTGGCCCACAAGAAGATCTGCATTAACGCCGGCGAGCTCATCGTCGGCGAGCGCGGCCCGGCCCCCAAGGCCACCCCAACCTATCCCGAGGTCACCTGCCATTCCGTCGAGGACCTGGAGATCCTAAATTCGCGGCCCAAGACCTGGTTCAAGTCCGATGCCGCGACCCGGAAACTCTACAAGGACGAGATCATTCCCTTCTGGCGGGGCCGGTCCATCCGCGACCGGATGATGGAGGAGCTCCCCCAGGAGTGGAAGGACGCCTATGAAGCCGGCGTCTTCACCGAATTCATGGAGCAGCGAGCCCCCGGCCACACCGTCCTCGACGACAAGATCTACCGGAAGGGCATGCTCGACTTCATCGCCGACATCCAGGCGGCCATCGCCGGCCTCGATTTCCTGACGGATCCCCAGGCCTTCGAGAAGCGCGAGGAGCTGCGGGCGATGTGCGTTGCGGCCGAGGCGATCATCCTCTACGCCGAGCGGCACGCGGCCAAGGCCCGAGACCTCGCGAAGAAGGAGAAGGTCCCGGCCCGGAAGCGCGAGCTCGAGCGCATCGCCGAGGTCTGTTCCCGGGTCCCGGCCCACGCTCCCCGGAATTTCTGGGAGGCGCTCCAGGCCTACTGGTTCGTCCATCTAGGCGTCATCATCGAATACAACACCTGGGACTCGTTCAACCCCGGCCGGCTCGACCAGCACCTGTGGCCGTTCTATGAAAAGGGTTTGAAGAGCGGCGAGATCACCGAGGAATCGGCCCGCGAGCTCCTCCAGTGCTTCTGGGTCAAGTTCAACAACCAGCCCGCTCCGCCGAAGGTGGGGGTCACGGCCGAGGAGAGCGGCACCTACACCGATTTCGCCCTGATCAACATCGGCGGCCTGAAGCCCGACGGCGCGGACGGCGTGAACCCGCTTTCGTTCCTGCTCCTCGACGTCATCGAGGAGATGCGCATCCTCCAGCCGAGCTCCATGGTCCAGATCTCGGCCAAGAGCCCCGACCCGTTCCTGTGGCGGGCGCTCAAGATCGTCAAGACCGGCTTCGGCCAGCCCTCGATCTTCAACACCGACACGATCATCGCCGAGCTCGTGCGCCAGGGCAAGTCGATCGTCGACGCCCGCAACGCCGGCGCCAGCGGCTGCGTGGAAGCGGGCGCGTTCGGCAAGGAGAACTATACCCTGACCGGCTACTTCAATATGCCCAAGGTCGTCGAGATCACGCTCCACGACGGGGTCGACCCGCGAACCGGGACGACGATCGGGATCAAGACCGGCGACCCGGGGAAGTTCCGAGCCTACGACGAATTCTTCGCTGCGTTCAAGAGGCAGCTCCGGCACTTCGTCGACATCAAGGTCGCGGGCAACGCCGTCATCGAGCGCCTCTACGCCGACTATCTCCCCGCCCCGTTCCTCTCCATTCTCATCGACGACTGCGTCGCGAAGGGCCGGGACTACCACGCCGGCGGCGCGCGCTACAACACGAACTACATCCAAGGCGTGGGGCTGGGGTCCATAACCGACATCCTGTCCTCGATCAAGTTCAACGTCTTCGACCACAAGCACGTGTCCATGAAGACACTGCGCGAGGCGCTGGCCAAGAACTTCAAGGGCCACGAGGAGCTGCGGCAGCGGTTCCTCAATCGGACGCCCAAGTACGGGAACGACGACGACTACGCCGACGCGATCATGAAGGACGTCTTCGAGGCCTACTTCGAGGCGATCGACGGCCGGCCCACCACCAAGGGCGGCCGGTACCGGATCAACCTTCTGCCGACGACCGTCCACGTCTATTTCGGCAAGGTGACGGGCGCGACCGCCGACGGCCGCCTGGCCGGCGACGCCCTCTCGGAAGGCATTTCGCCCGTCCAGGGCGCGGACCGGAAAGGCCCTACGGCCGTCCTCAAGTCCGCCGGCAAAATGGACCATGTCCGGACGGGCGGGACGCTCCTCAACCAGAAGTTCACCCCGAACCTTCTCGCGGACGACGAGGGGATCCGCAACCTCGGGTCGCTCGTCCGGTCGTACTTCAAGATGGCCGGCCACCACATCCAATTCAATGTCGTGACGGCCGATACCCTGCGCGAGGCGCAGAAGCACCCGGAGAAGCATCGCGATTTGATCGTGCGGGTGGCGGGCTACAGCGATTACTTCCTGGACTGCAGCATCGAACTCCAGAACGAGATCATCCGCCGGACCGAACATCAAGAATTTTAAACAAAGGTGTCCTCCCGTAGCGAAGCGAGGAATCTCGCTGGCGCTAGAGTAGGCCCCCGGCCCTCAGGGGGAACCAGTCCCGTCGGTTCCCCCCCAGCGCATCGCGCTGGGGCCCCCTCTCCGCTATGAGGGCCTTGGGGCCCACCCTAGCGCCGGTAGTTGAGGATCTTGACGAGCGCCGCTATGCCCCGGGTCTTGACCCGGGGAACCGCCCGTCGGAAGGGGTCTTCCTCTCCGAGTTGACTTTAGTTAGCGCTTTAGCGTCTTGTACTTAAGCCGGTGGGGCTGGTCGGCCGCGGCGCCCCGCCGTCTCCGCAGGTCTTCCCGATACTCCGAGTAATTCCCGTAGATCCAGCGCAGTCCGCCGTCTTCCTCGAAGGCCAGGATATGGGTGGCGACGCGGTCCAGGAACCAGCGGTCGTGGCTGACGATGACCGCGCAGCCCGCGAATCCGGCAAGGGCGTCCTCCAGGGCGCGGAGCGTATTGACGTCGAGGTCGTTGGTCGGCTCGTCGAGCAGGAGGACGTTGCCCCCCTCCGAAAGCGCTTTGGCCAGGTGGACGCGGTTCCGCTCCCCGCCCGACAGCGTGGCGACCTTCTTCTGCTGGTCCGATCCGCCGAATCCGAACGACGCGCAATAGGCCCGGGCGTTGAAGGTCCGGGCGCCGACGGTCATGATGTCTTGGCCGCCCGAGATTTCCTCATAGACGGTCTTGGCCGGGTCGAGGGTCCGCGACTGGTCGGCGTAGGCCGTCTTGACCGTTTCGCCGAGGCGCACCCGGCCGCGGTCGGGCGTCTCCTGGCCGGTGATCATCCTGAGCAAAGTCGTTTTCCCAGCGCCGTTGGGGCCGATGATGCCCACGATCGAGCCGGGGGGAAAGTCGACCGTCAAATCGTCGATGAGCAGCCGGTCGCCGTAGCCCTTGGACACGCCTTCGAAATTGACGACGATGTCGCCGAGCCGGGGCCCGGGAGGGATCGGCATCTCCTGCTCTTCGCGATAGCGCTCGAAGTCCCGGCCGAGGAGCTCCTGGTAGGCGTTGACCCGCGCTTTGCCTTTCGCCTGGCGGGCTTTGGGCGACATCCGGATCCACTCCAGCTCGCGGGCCAGAGTCCGCTGGCGGCGGGATTCGGTCTTTTCCTCCACGGCGAGACGGGCGCTCTTCTGCTCGAGCCACGATGAATAGTTGCCCTTCCAGGGGATGCCCTCCCCCCGGTCGAGCTCCAGGATCCAGCCGGCCACGTTGTCCAGGAAGTAGCGGTCGTGGGTGACGGCGATGACCGTCCCCTTGTATTCCTGGAGATGGCGCTCGAGCCAGGCGACCGATTCGGCGTCGAGATGGTTGGTCGGCTCGTCGAGGAGGAGGATGTCGGGCTCCATGAGCAGGAGGCGGGTGAGGGCCACGCGGCGCCTCTCCCCGCCGGACAGGATGGAAATGGGCGCGTCCGGCGGCGGGCAGCGGAGGGCCTCCATGGCGATCTCGAGATGGTTGTCGAGATTCCAGCCGTCGTGCCGTTCGATTTCTTCAAAGAGCTTGGCCTGCTCGGCCACCAGGGCGTCCATGTCGGCGTCGGGATCGCCGAATTTTTCGTTCACCCGGTCGTAGCGGGCCAGGATGTCCACGACGGGCTGGACGCCCTCGCGTACGACCTCGAGAACGGTCTTCGCCGGATCGAGCTGTGGATCCTGCTCCTGGAGGCCGCGGGTGTACCCCTTGCTCAGCGCGATCTCGCCGCTGTAGTCCGGATCGAGGCCGGCGATGATCCGGAGGAGGGTGGACTTTCCCGAGCCGTTCAGGCCGAGGACCCCGATCTTGGCCCCGTAGTAGAAGCCGAGGGAGATGTCTTTCAGGACCTGGCGGTTCGGCTGATGGACGCGGCCGACCCGCGACATGGAAAAAATGACCTGGGTATCGGAAGGCATGGGGAGATTGTACACGAATCGCGGCGCCTCTGGGAAGATCGGACCTGGGCCTTTCTTTGCGTCCGGCGCGGCCGTCGTTTATAATGGCGGGGCCGAAGACCGTTTGGGAGGACCGCCATGAAATTCACTTTCGCCCACAACAACTTCAATGTTCTCGATCTGCAGCGAAGCCTGGACTTCTACAAGAAGGCCCTCGACCTCGCCGAAGTCCGGCGCATCGCCCCCGAAGACGGCCGTTTCATTCTGGTCTTCCTGGGCGACGGCGTCACGCCCCACCGGCTCGAGCTGACCTGGCTCCGCGACCGGAAAGACCCCTATAACCTGGGCGATAACGAGATACATCTCGCCTTCACCGTGGACGATTACGACGCCGCCTACAAGCGCCATAAGGAAATGGGCGTGGTCTGCTATGAAAACCCCGGGATGGGAATCTACTTTATCGAAGACCCGGACGGCTACTGGCTGGAAATCGTCCCCGTCCGGAAATGAACGGCCCTGGTGAGTCCGGGCCTCCATTCACTTTATCGCCTGAAATGATATCGTGACCTTTAACGCGCCGTCCTTGCGGCCGGCGGCGGTTTCGAAGGCCGCCTGTGCGTCTTCTGGCCGGAAATCGCGGTTGGCCAGAAAACCGATCTCGATGAGGCGGGCGGAGAGGAGCAAGAGCGCCCGCTTGACATAGCGGTTCTGGCGCCGGACGCTCTGGACTCTGATCTCCTTGCGGCGGAGCGGACCGCTCGGGAACGATATCCTTTCGACGAGCGGAATCCCGACTACGGCCAGCGTTCCGCCCGGCTTGAGCAAGTCCACGGCCTGGTCGAGGGCCGACTGCACGCCGCAGCACTCGAATACCGCGTCCAGGCCGAGCGGTTGGCGCGACAGGATCTCGCGAACGACATCCCCCCGATCCGGGTTCCCGGCCCAGACGGCGCCCGCCAGCCGGGCCGCATCCTCGCGTTCCACGATCCTGTCGGTGGCGTAGATCTTTTCGATGCCGGCCGCCCGGGCGGCGAGGATCACGGACAACCCGATCGGCCCGGCCCCGAGAACGGCCATGGTCTGGCCGGGACTGCCCGGCCAGAAACTGAGGGCATGGAGGGCGATTGAAAGCGGTTCGGTCAGCATGGCCTCGGCCATGGACACGGTTTCAGGGACCGGGTAGCAGTTGGCCGCGGGCATGACGAAATATTCGGCCAGGGCCCCGTCCTTCTCGCCCGGACTTCCAAGGAAAAGCAGGCTGCGGCAGGTATGGGGGCGTCCGGCGCGGCACTGGTCGCACGTCCCGCACGAAACGGCCGGATCCACGGCCACGCGGTCGCCGGGTTTGAGCGATGTGACGCCCGGCCCGACGGCCTCGACCACGGCCGAGACCTCGTGGCCGAGGACCGCGGGATGGGCGACTTTCTCCCCGGCGATGGAGTCCGTGGTGAAGTAATGGATATCGCTCCCGCATAGGCCCACGACGATTGTCCGCAGGAGTACGTCGGTGTCCGTCGTAATCGCGGGCTTTGGGGCGTTCCGGAGTTCGAGCTTGCTGACTTCAGTCAATACAATGGTTTTCATTTATTTTAACTTATACACGAAGCGGGCGGGGCGGGGCAGGGTGGCATCCCTGAGGACCGCATAGCGGAGGGGGGCCCCATCGTTTCCGATGGGGGGAACCGACGGGACTGGTTCCCCGGCGGGCCGGGGGATGCCACCCTGCGTCCGCTCCCCTACACCCCCGCCGCCTGGATCGAGGTGATCGTCACGACGTTGACGATGTCCTCGACCGAGCAGCCGCGCGACAGGTCGTTGACCGGCTTGTTCATCCCTTGGAGGACCGGCCCGATCGCCTGGGCCTTGGCCAGCCGCTCGACGAGCTTGTAGGCGATATTCCCGGACTGGAGGTCGGGGAAGACGAGCACGTTGGCTTGGCCGGCGATGGCCGAGCCGGGGGCCTTGGACTTGCCGATCCGGGGGATGATGGCCGCGTCGGCCTGCAGCTCGCCGTCGATCTTGAGGTCCGGGGCCTTTTCCCGCGCGATCTTGAGGGCGCTCTTCACCTTGTCGATGAGCTCGTGCTTGGCGCTGCCGTAGGTCGAGAACGATAGCAAAGCGACCTTGGGGTCGAGGCCGCAGAGCACGCGGCCGGTTTCGGCCGAGGCGATGGCGATCTCGGCCAGCTCCTTGTCCGTCGGGTTGGGCATGACCGCGCAGTCGGCAAAAATGAACATCCCCTTCTCGCCGTATTCGCAGTCGGGGACGATCATAATGAACGAGCTCGAGACGACGCTGATTCCGGGCTTGGTCTTGATGAACTGGAGGGCGGGCCGGACCGTGTCGGCGGTGGAGTGCTGGGCCCCGGACACGAGCCCGTCGGCGTGGCCCTTGTGGACCATCATCGTCCCGTAGAAGACGGGGTCCTTCATGATCTTGCGCGCTTCCTCGGGCGTCATGCCCTTGGCCTTGCGCGCTTCATAGTACGTGGCGGCGTAGTCGTCGAATTCCTTGGCCGTCTCGGGGTCGATCGAGGGGACGGCGCTCACGTCCACGCCCTGGTCCTTGGCCACGGCTTCGATCTTCGGCCGGTTGCCGATCAGGGTGACATGGGCCAATTTTTCCTGAGTGATGATTGTCGCGGCCTTTACCGTCCGGGGCTCTTCGCCCTCGGGCAGGACGATCCGCCGGGGGTTCTTGCGGGCCTTGTCCCGCAGGGTTTGGATGAGGTCCATATGATGGCTCCTTAGTTATGAATTCTGCCTAACAGGCGCGGTCGCCCCGTCCTAAGCCTTAAAGGTTTAGGGCCCGCTCCGTCCTCAGCACAGGATCCCTGTGAAGAAGTCGTTCCCCTTGTCGTCGACCAGGATGAAGGCCGGGAAGTCCTTCACCGTGATCTTGAAGACGGCTTCCATGCCCAGCTCGGGGTACTCGAGGACCTCCTGCTTCGTGATGCAGTCCTTGGCCAGTCGGGCCGCCGGGCCGCCGATCGAGCCGAGGTAGAACCCGCCGTATTTCTTGCAGGACTCCGTCACGCCCTTGGAGCGGTTCCCCTTGGCCAACATGACGAGCGAGCCGCCCTTCGCCTGGAAGAGGGGCACGTAGTCGTCCATGCGGCCGGCCGTGGTCGGCCCGAACGATCCGGAGGCGTAGCCGGGCGGGGTCTTGGCCGGGCCGGCGTAGTAGATGATGTGATCCTTGATGTACTGCGGCAGGTCTTCGCCCCGGTCGAGGCGCTCCTTGAGCTTGGCGTGGGCGATGTCCCGGCCGACGATGATCGGCCCGCTGAGCGAGAGGATCGTAGCCACCGGGTACTTGCTGAGCGTCGCCCGGATCTCGGCCATCGGACGGTTGAGGTCGATCGGGACGACGGTTCCGGTCGGCTTGACGTCGCGCGGGAGATACTTGCCCGGCTCGCGCTCGAGCTTCTCGAGGAAGATCCCGTCGCGGGTGATCTTGGCCGTGACGTTCCGGTCGGCGTTGCAGCTCACGCCCATGCCGATCGGGCAGGAGGCGCCGTGGCGGGGTAGGCGGATGATGCGGACGTCGAGGGCGAAGTACTTGCCCCCGAACCCGGCCCCGAGGCCGATCTTCCGCGACGCGGCGAGGATCTTCGCCTCAAGCTCGATGTCGCGGAAGGCGTGGCCGCCCGGGCCGCCTTTGGTCGGCAGTCCGTCGAGACAGCGGGCCGAGGCCAGCTTGACCGTCTTGAGGGTCATCTCGGCCGACGTGCCGCCGACCACGATCGCCAGGTGGTAGGGCGGACAGGCCGCGGTGCCGATGCCTTTCATCTTGGCGACGATGTAGGCGGACAGGGATTCGGGATTGAGGACGGCCTTGGTCTCCTGGAAAAGATAGGTCTTGTTGGCCGACCCGCCGCCTTTGGCGATGAACAGGAACTTGTACTGGTCGCCGTCCACGGCGGCGATGTCCACCTGGGCCGGGAGGTTCGACCCGGTGTTCTTCTCGTCGTACATGGTCAGGGCGGCGTTCTGGGAATAGCGGAAATAGTTCTTGGTGTAGGCGTTGAAGACGCCCCGCGAGAGCGCCTCCTCGTCGCCGCCGCCCGTCCAGACGGCCTGCCCTTTCTTGGCGTTGATCACCGCCGTGCCCGTGTCCTGGCACATGGGAAGGACGCCTTCGGCCGAGATCAGGGCGTTCCGTAGGAGCTCGAAGGTGACGTATTTGTCGTTCGACGAGCTCTCGGGGTCGTCGAGGATTTCGCGGAGCTGCTTGAGGTGGGAGGGGCGGAGGAGGAAGGCGACATCTTTGAACGCTTCCTCGGCCAGCAGGGTCAGGGCTTCGGGGGCGACCTTGACGATCTCGCGGCCCTCGAACGTGCCGCGCGTGACGTGGTCCTTGGTCAGGAGCCGGTAGTCCGCGGTGTCCGGGCTTAGGGAAAACATGGGGCTGTAAAGGAATTCCGGCATGGCGTTACCTCCTCGGAATTTATCAGGCCGACGGCTTGACCTGGAGCTTGCGCAGGGCGGCCGTCGCGACGTCCCGGACGTCCTTCTTCTCGCCTTTCCGGGCGAGGAGCTTTTCGAGCGGCGGGACGGCTTGGGCGTCCCCGATCTCCCCGAGGAGCCGGGCTGCGCGGAAGCGCGTCGTCCAGACCTTGCTGTCCAAGGCTTCGATCAGCGGGCGGACCGCGTCGCGTCCGAAATTCATGAGCGCGTTCTCGGAACTCTCCCGGACGCTCCAGTGCGGGTCGGCGATGGCCTTGAGCAGCGGCAGGATGGATTTCTTGTCGTTGAAGATCCCGAGCAGGCGGGCCGACTGGGACCGCACTTCCCGGGACTTGTCCTTGAGCCCGTAGAGGGCCGCTTCGAGGACCGCGGGATGGCCGGCGCCGGTCGTCCGGAGCGCTCGGACGGCTTCCCTCCGGATGAACCCCGCCCGGTCCTTCCGAGCGACGCGGATCAGCATCTTGACCGCCTCCGGGCCGCCCCATCTGCCGAGCGCCCGGACGGCCTCGAACCGGACGTTGTCGGAATCGTCCGTCAGGGACACAGCGATGCGCGGGGCGAGGGAGGCGTCGCCGACCTCGGCCAGGACCTTGATCGCGCAGCAGCGCCCCCAGGCGGCGCAGCCGATCTGCTCCAGAGCGAGCATGGCCGCCTCCTGGACGTCGGGCAGGCTGTCCTCGACGAGCCCCTTGAGGAGCTTGACGGCGCAGTGGTCCTCCAGCCCGCCGATGGCCTTGACCGCCCGGATCTGGAGCTCCGGATGCTGGCGGTCGCCGGCGTCCTTGATCATGCTGGCGATCATCGAGCCGTTGAACGTGAGGGTCGGCAGGAGGAGATCGATCACCGCCGGCCCGAACCGGGCGAGCGCCTGGACCGCGGCCTGGCGGACGATGAAGTAGCTGCTCCGCAGGTGGCCGATCAGGGCGGGGACGGACTTGGGGTCGCCGATCTTGCCGAGTGCGAGCAGAATCGCCCGCAGGGCGAACTTGTCGCGTTCCCGCGAGAGCGTATTGAGCAGGGGAAAGGTCGCCTGCCGCCCGTAGCGGACGATGGCCGCGGCCGCGGCGTCCTGGACCTTCCCGACGTTGTCCCGGAGCTTTATGACCAGGGGCTCGAGGGCCGGCTTGTCGGCGATCCGGCCAAGGGCCTGGGCGGCTTCGGCCCGGACCTGCCACTCGCCGTCGTGAAGCATTTCGAGAAGATAGGGGGTGGACAGGTGCGACTTGAGATTTCCCAGGGCCCGGGCGGCGTTCGCCCGGATCGTCGCCGAGGAATTGTTCAGGGCCTCGTGGAGGAGGGGCAGGCTGTCCGCGCCGAACTCCTTGAATCCGCCCACGGCGAGCTCGACGATCTCCTCGTTTTCGAGCGACATCATGTTGATCAGCACCCGGATCAGGCGTGCGTCCCGGCGGTCGAGGATCTCCTGGACCTTGCCCATCAGCTCCGTGACGGCCTGGGTCCGCACGATCCATTCGGCGTCATCGACCGCCTTGAGCAGGTGGTCGATCACCCGGTAGTCCCCGAGCTTGCCGACGGCCGCGACGGCCGCCTGGCGGATGTTGGCCGTCGGCGAGCGGAAGATCTTCGGCTTGACGAGCTCCTCGATGGCCTCCGGTTTGCCAAACCGGCCGAGCGACAGCACGGCGGCGTGCTGGAGGGCCGGGTTGGGGTCGTCGAGCTTGGCGACGAGAACGGGGTAGGCCTCCTCCCGCTTCTCGTAGCCCAGGTCCATGATCGCGGCGCGGACCGCGGAAGTGTCCTTGTTTTCCCGGATGATCCGGAAAACGTCCTCGAGCGGTTTCAAGGCTTTGGCGTTCACCTCAGACCCTTTCGATGTAGCCCTTGCAGTCTCCGTCGATGTTGAACGACTTCACCTGGTAGTCGCAGTCGATGCTGGCCAGGGCCTTGACGGCCGCCCGGAAGCAGCCGATCCGGGCGCAGGTCAGGTCGCGGATGGCAAAGCCTTCTTCGATCAGCGTCTGGCAGCTCTTGAGGTACACGCAGTCGTGGACCGTGATCTCGACGTGGGACGGGTTGACCTCGACGACCTCGAAATGGCTCGCGTCGCGGAAGAGCTTGCCGGCGATTCCGATCTGGATGTAGTTCTCGACGGCCGCCCGGATCGAGTCCGACTTGGCGATCTGCATGCCGTATTCGTCGCCCAGGAGGTGGAGGTAGTATTGGACGGAATGTTCGTAGGCCCGCTCGCTGAACACGCGGGGGCGGGTGCCGTGGAAATCGCGCGCCGTCTCTTCGAGGGCGCTCAGCCACGCCAGGGCCACGAGCCAGCCGGCTTCTTCGCGGTCGATGATGTCCATGGGATGATTCCTTTACTTCGCTTTCGAGGGTTTCCCAGCGCGCGCCGAAACGGGCGCTACCGGGACGGCGGAGGCCGCTGTCTTCGGAGTTGCGGGGCTCGCCGCCAGGGCGAGGCGCTCGAGTTCCGCGCGGACGGCGTCGGCGGCCACGGTCCGGCCGAGCGCCGGACCGAGCTTCGCGGCGAGGGCGGCGGCGCCGGCCTTGGGGTCCCGGGCCCAGAGCAGGACGAGCTTCGCCGTTTCTTCGGGCTTGAAGCCCGCCGCCTTCTCGGGGGGCTCGGGCGGGGCGCTGGCCGTGCGGCCGGCACCCGCTTCCAGGATCGCCCGCGTGTCGCGGGCGATGGCCAGCTCCTCGTTGGTCGGGATGACCAGGATCTTCACCCGGCCGGTGCCGATGTCACGCTCGTTCTTCTCGTTTTTGGCGGGGTCGACGGCGATGCCGAGCGCGTCCAACCCCTCGCAGACGAGGCGGCGGACGAGGCGCGAATTTTCGCCGATGCCGCCGGTGAAGACGACGGCGTCCACCCCGCCAAGGACGGCCATGTAGGCTCCGATGTATTTCCGGACGTGGTAGCAGTAGATTTCGAGGGCCAGCCGGTGGCGTTCGCTGCCCCGGGCGGCCTCCTGCTCGATCTCCCGCATGTCGTTCGAGGTCTCGGTCAAGCCTAGCATGCCGCTGTTCTTGTTCATGATCGAGTCGATTTCCTTCGTCCCGAGCTTTTCGCGCTCCATGATGTACGGGACGAGGGCGGGATCGATGCTCCCGCAGCGGGTGCCCATCACCAGGCCTTCGAGCGGGGTGAAGCCCATGGTCGTGTCCACGGACTTGCCGCCGTCGACGGCGGTGAGGCTGGCCCCGTTCCCCAGGTGGCAGGTGATGATCTTGAGCTCGACGATGGGCCGCTTCAGGAACTCGGCCGCCCGCTGGGCGACGAAGTTGTGCGACGTGCCGTGGAACCCGTAGCGCCGAATCCGCAGCTTCTTGTAGAGCGCGTAGGGCAGGCCATAGATGTAGGCTTTGGGGGGAAGGGTCTGGTGGAAGGCGGTGTCGAAGACGCCGATCTGGGGCGCGCCGGGCAGGAGCGCCTCGCAGGCCTCGATCCCCTTCAGGTTGGCCGGGTTGTGGAGGGGGGCGAACTGGATGAACTTGCGGAGACTGGCCTTGACCTTCTCGGTGATCAGGACCGAGCCCGAGAAGTCCTCGCCGCCGTGGACCACCCGATGGCCGATACCGTCGATCTCGGTCTTGTCCCGGATGACGCCGTGCTGCGGGTGGAGGAGGAGGGACAGGACGATCTCGATGGCCACTTCGTGGTTTTTGACCTCTCGGATCTCCCGAATCTTGTTTTTGCCCGCGGGCTGATAGGTGATGATCGCATCGCTCGAGCCGATCTTCTCGACGATGCCCTTCGCCAGCAGGCTCTCATCCTCCATCCGGATGAGCTGGAATTTGATGGACGAACTGCCGCTGTTCAAGACGAGAACTTTCATTGCGGTGGCTTACTCCTTATGAATGCGCGAACGGAGCCTGATAGCGACGCTATAGGCCAGAGACAAATATCTGAAGAGGTATGATAGACCCAATAAAAGGGGGTGTCAAGGCGACCGGACGGGGCCCGTCCGGTCGCCCTCTGACTTCTTCCTGATCCGAAAAGTACCGGCTTATCGGCCTCTCTGCCCCTGGATTGGCAACGGTTTCCTCGGGATCTTGTCCTCACGGTTGGCCGTGAGGTAGGCGAACACCGCGGCGATCGTCGCGTCCTTCATCATGTCGTTCGGCTGCAGGCGCTCGTACGTGTCCAGGTTCGTGTGGTGGATGATCGCGTTGTACTCGGTCTCGTCCTGGATGAACTGGAAACCCGGCAGGCCCACGCCGTCGAACGACTGGTGGTCGGTGCCCCCCGTGTTCCGGATCGTGACGGTCGTCACGCCCATGCCGCGGAGCGGCTCGATCCATTCGCGGAAGATCGGCCCGGCGGCGTCGTTCCCCTGGAGGTAGATGCCCCGGATCGCGCCCGTGCCGTTGTCGATGTTGTAATAGGCCGAGAGTTTGTCGTATTCCGGTTTGAACTCCAGAGGACCCAGGGGTCCGCCGAATCCGCCGCCGCGCTGACCGGCGGCCGCCGGGGGCGCACCGGCCGCGGGAGGCGCGCCGGCGGCCGGCGCCGCGGGAGCCTGCCGGCCGGCGAAGTGGGCGGCCACGTATTCGCGGGAGCCGATGAGGCCCTGCTCCTCGGCGCCCCACAGCCCGATCCGGACGGTGCGGCGCAGCTTGACGCCGGTTGCCTTGAGGATGCGCATCGCCTCCATCATGGCCGTAACGCCGCAGCCGTCGTCGGCCGCGCCCGTGGCGGCGTGCCACGAGTCGAGATGCCCGCCGAGCATGACGATCTCGTCCGCCTTGTCCGTGCCCGGGAGCTCACCTACGACGTTGAAGACTTGCGGGTTCGGATAGTACGTGCTCTTGATGTCGGCCTCGATGGTCACGGGGACCTTCTTGGCCAGCATCCGTCCGATCCGGCCGTACTGCTCGGCCGGGATCACGACCGCCGGGAGCGTCGTTGCCGGGTCCGCCGCCCGGTTGCCGCCGATCGTGTAGATGCCGTGGCCGCGCGGCGCCGTCGAGAGCGTGCCGAGGACGCCCTCGGCCCGGAAGAATTCGTTGCGGGCGTTCGCCGCGCCGAACCCTCCGCGCTGGCCGGCGGCGGGGGCCGCCGGCTGTGGTTGGGCCTGCGGCTTCTGGGCGGGTTGCTGCGCTGCGGCCGGAGCGGCAGCCGGCTTAGCTTGGGGCGCGGGAGCGGCCGGGGCCGCGATGATCGGGGCGCCCGCTCTCTGGCCCGGAGGCGTCACGCCGAACTCGAGTCCCGGCGCCGGGTTGAACTCCATGGCGGCCAGCTCGTCGAGCGTGTAGCGTTTCGAGATCACGGTCCAATACGCGGCGACGTCGGGGACGGCCTGCGTCAGGATCCATTTGCCCTTCAGCTTGCCCTTATAGGCGGCCAGATCTTCGAGCGTGGTGGCGGTCACGAGCACCGCTTCGCCTCGCACGAGGCCGTTCGTGCCCGGCGTCCAGGCGGTCGGCGTCCCCGGGATGGGGAACGGCTCGGGCGAAACGACTTCCATGTAGTACTTGTCGTTCGTCCAACCGCGGTCGAATCCGTTGCGGTTGACCCAGGGCTCGGCCTTGACGTTCACCAGGCCCCATTCCTTCATCTTGGCGATGGCCCAATCGGCGGCCTTGGTGTACATCGGCGATCCCATCAGCCGCGGAGCATACACGTCCGACAGCCAGCTCGAGAGTTCCATCACCTGCGAGCGCTGCATGCCTTCGGTCTTGATTTTGTTGATGTCCGTATAGTTGATGACCTCGTTGGTCGCCCGCAGGGGGAGGATGGACAGGAGGACCATCATCGCCGCGACGAGCGCCAATACCGATACCCGGTTCTTCTTCATCGAGTCGTCTCCTTTCCCAGGACTTAGGGAATGAAAATAAAACCGGATCATATTCCCCATAATTCTCGGCTGTCAAGCGAACGAGGGGGAACGGGGGGCATCAATTTGGCCTATGATGTGATAGGCAAATCCTTTTCGACCGAGCAGCGGGATTGAGGATGAATCTCGTTTCTCCGCTTGGATTTGCCAGAGCATGCCTTTTTCCGATAAAATTCTGCTGCTTAGATCGGCGGCAATAGACGTTTGAATTAACCTGGAGGCTTTTCAATGGAAAAGATAAAAACGATTGCTCTTGTGGCACACGATAATCGAAAACCAGACCTCGGAGAGTGGGTCGAATTCAACTATCGGACCTTGGTTCGGCATAAATTAGTCTGCACGGGGACCACGGGCCGCTTGGTAGAGGAAATCATCAGCCAAAAATTTGAACGTGATCATATAAAAAAAGAGGCTTTTGAAATCACCAAATTGAAGTCAGGTCCGCTAGGCGGGGATCAGCAGCTCGGGGGAATGATCGCCGAGGGCCGCATCGATTTTGTCATATTTTTTTGGGACCCAATGGAACCGCATCCACATGATGTTGATGTCAAAGCGCTCCTTCGAATCGCGGTGGTCTATAATATCCCCATCGCCTGCAATCGCTCGACCGCGGATTTCATGATTTCTTCGCATCTTATGAAGGAAGAATATCACCCCGTCATCAAGGATTACACAGAATACATCCATCGTAAAATATAGTTGATCCA
Source organism: Candidatus Aminicenantota bacterium (assembly GCA_017883285.1). Lineage (GTDB taxonomy): Bacteria > Acidobacteriota > Aminicenantia > Aminicenantales > UBA4085 > FEN-413. Next base: position 24,983 of record JADGNV010000138.1, read on the forward strand.
GGGCGCCCTTGTCCTGACCTCCAACCGCGTCTGATCTTAGGATGCAACGAAAACTCATGGACGTCGCCTGAGGAGCGGCCGTTGTCTCGCCCTCGGCCGAGAGAAAAGTTCTGTCTGGATTGCGTCTTTAAAAGAGGGCTTGTCAAATTGTCGTATTGGAGGTAGTATATATGTATAGTATATACTATTGGGGGTTACCCATGAAAACGGCCAAATTGTTCCGCAACGGACAGAGTCAAGCGGTCCGCCTGCCCAAGGAATTCCGCTTCGAGGGCGAATTCGTCTACGTCAAAAAATCCGGCAATGCCGTCATCCTGATTCCCGCGGCGAATTCCTGGGACTCCCTGGTCCAAAGCCTGGATAAATTCTCGGACGATTTCTTCACCGAGCGGAATCAGCCGAAAGCCCAAACGCGCGAGTCGTTCTGATGGACTATCTCCTGGACACCGACACGTGCATCGCTCTGATAAAACGAAAGCCCCGCCGCACCTTGGATCGTCTGCTGGCCCTACCGGTGGGCGCGGTTGGGATATCGTCGATCACCCTGGCCGAGCTCCTGTACGGCGTCGCCAAAAGCGAGCAAAAAGAGCGGAATCTTCACGCCCTAGAGGAATTCCTCCTGCCTTTGGAGATCGCCGATTTCGACTCCAAGGCGGCGGACGCCTATGGAATCGTCCGGGCCGAGTTGGAAAAAGCCGGAAAGCAGATCGGTTCGCTGGATACCCAGATCGGCGCGCACGCTATCAGCCTCGGCGTCGTGCTGGTCACTCACAACTCGCGCGAATTTCGGCGGATTTCGCACCTTAAGATAGCTGACTGGATTGGCTGAGTCGCGCTCCCGATTGGTTCGACTAATCGGGAGTATTGTCCTGTTTGGTTAAGATTTCAAAAGCCGGTCATTTCTGGAAAAGGCGGCAAGCCGGGGCTTCATTCTGACCAGATCTACTTCCTCTTGCGGATGAGATTCATGACAATGCGTACTATCGAGTCTTTTTCCCGCGGCGCGCTTTCCGCGATGAGGAGCGTTATGGCCACAAGAGTGGTATCGGCGATTCGCTTCGCGCCGTCTTGAAGGTAAAGCCTGCCATTTTTCTCCATGAACCAAAGGAAGAGCGCCGCCGCGATCCGTTTGTTTCCATCTATGAAGCTGTGGTTCTTGACCAGGAAATAAAGAAGATGAGCTGCCTTTTCCTCGAAACCAGGATAAACGTCTTTGCCGTCAAACGTTTGCATGACGGCATTGATCGAACTATGGAGGCTATCATCCTTCTCCCGGCCGAACATGTCCGAAGCGCCGAATTTTTCACGGAGCCGTCCGATAATACCTTGTGCCTCATGGTAAGAAATGGGATTCGCCCGGCCTTTTTCAACGGGTACGGCGGGAATCCTTCGATGATCATAATCGTCGAGTAGGTCCAAAGCGTAGGCGTAGTCCGTCACCACGTGCAATAGGGCCTTGGCTTCATCGGACGTCACATCATGACGGTCCAGGACGTGCTCGACAAGCTGAAGAGATTGCCGCAATTCCTTGAGGCGGCGTTCGTTCGCCGTATACCCCTTGACGATGTGGTCCTTCAAGACCTTCGTAGCCCAAATACGGAACTGCGTTCCGCGTTTCGAGTTCACCCGGTAACCGACGGAGATGATGGCATCCAAATTAAAATATTCGACTTGATAACTTTTCCCATCCGCCGCAGTTGTTGCAAAAAATGCAACAACTGATTTCCTGTCTAACTCTCTCTCCTTAAAGACATTGCGGAGGTGTCTCGAAATAACGGATTTGTCTCTTCTGAAAAGGTCCGCTATTTGATTTAGGCTGAGCCAGACGGTGTCCTGCTCAAGCCGGACTTCCAGGGTTGCCTCGCCGTTGACTGCTTTATAAAGGACAATTTCCCCTTTTTTGTCTCTAGCGGTCCAAATGCCCTCTTTCTCCCGGATTTTCTGCTTTGCCATGCTCAAAGCTCTTTTTTTTACGCTCTTCTATTAATAACGCTTCGGGCTGGGAATTTTCTCATCGGTCTTTTGAAAGACGTTCTTCATGATTTTTTGGGCCATGAGTAAGTTGCTTTGATGACTTTCCGGTAGTTGTCATCCAAGGACGGCTGTAAGGCGACGAGCGCCGCCAAGCGGCGCGCCATTTCGGTCACATACCGGACTTCGTCCGGAGTCAGGCCACGGCTCAGGAGGGGCTTTTCGCGATACGACAGCCATTTTTTGATGACTTGGTAGCCGCCGATGGTGTAATCCCAAACTGCCTCCGGCATATTCCGCCAGCATGAGTTGGCGTTTAGGAAGATATCGTAAGCCCCGTCATTCCGCCGGACGATCTTTCCTTTTCCCGGCATGGTGATGCCACCCTTGCCGCCGTGGCCCCAGCCGGCGGTCAGGTCAAGGTCTCCGGACTCAGGCTTTGCCGGTTTCCCGTCCACGCGCTGGAAGACGGCGATAGCCTTTAGGTCGTCACGAATCTTGCCCGCGGTCACACCGGACACGGGCGCTTCCGTATCGAGCAAGGCCGCTACTTGCCGCCCAATTGCCGCGGACGCGATCAGCGCGTCTTTGGCTTTTGGGAGCGGAATCCGCGGCCAGTCCTGCCGGATGCCGTCCGCGTTTTTGGTAAGATAAACTGGCGAATAGCTAATGGCCAGCGCGTGATACCAGATAAGTTCGGCCGTCGCCTGATGGGAATCAGGATCAGATAGTCTGAGCGATGCGAGATAAGCACGGGCGTCAGGAGAGAGGTTGGCGGTGATTTTCGCATTGTCGAAGTTCGGTAAGGCTGATCCACGGCCCGATAGATGATCTGGTCCCATCTTGAGACGCAGCGGAAAATGCCGGGCGTGGCCGGAAATGCAGTCATAATCGCAAACAACCGGCGAAAAGAAGAAGGGCGGGCCTTCCGCGTCTTTGTCGGCGGTATCGCGGGTGATGAAAAACCGATTTCCGGAGAATCGATGTTTTAATAATTGTGGAGCAGGACGAGAGAATAAAGGCGCAATATCGGGGTCCAGATAAGCATTACGTATATCGAATGGTTTAAATGGGTATGTGACGATGTTACTAGCGTCAAATCTCCCGCCCTTAAGTTGCTGGCGGGTCTTGTCCGCATTAAACTCGCCAGAGGAGGTCATAAATTCGGGCACGCGATATTTAATATCATCGTCTGATACAGACGGATCGAGATACTCCGCCACCCGCATCAATCTCTCCTGCTCGTCGGGGAAGACAATCAGCGAATTACCGCGCCGCTCGATAGGACCGTTGTATGGCGGCATTGCACAAAGCTCTGTTACCTTCGGCCATCTGAGATATGCGCTAGCAACATCCGATGGGCGGAAACTCCAGCGATTATCTTTCCGAGGATTGGATATCTCGTATTGTGCGTCGAAATGTGAGCTATCGAGGCTCGCGAGGAGATCGGCTCGTTTCGTTGCACCCCAGAAATGGCGGAAACGGATTGATACGTCGCCTTTTCTCACACGGCCTCGCTTCACAAATAGACCGATGGCGGTGCCGACGCGGATTCCTTCGCGGTTCCATTCTGTGGAGAACACCGATGGATCGGGTTTACCTTCGGGCGTCAATTTGCCGGTCTCGCGACTGTCGCCGTTCAAGCAATCCAACCAGATGGTGTCAAATTCGTCGAGGAACCTGCGGCGTGCAACCACAAACGAAGGATCGCCCAAATACGAGAAGTTCGAGATAAAAGACACCACGCCCTGCCCGCCGTGTTCAGCGATGCGCTTTTCGGCGAGGCGGAAGAAGCGGATGTAGAGGTCATCGAGGTTGAACTTTTTGATGCCCCACTCGGAGATAAGGCCCTTTTTATAGGGTTCGACAAGGCCTTGCTCTTCCTCGGGACTGACACCGGCGAAGGCGTTATAAGGAGGATTCCCGAGTATGACGAGGATGGGCTTTTCCTGCTTCACCATACCGGCGGCGTCGCGTTCGTCATCGAAACCGGGAAAAGCGATCTTTTTCTGTTTTTCCTTGGGCGGTTCCCAGCCCGTAAGTGCATTGGTCAGATAGACTCCGGCGCGTTCGGGCGGATCGGTGCGGTCGCTCAATGGGGCACCGAGAGTTTCGAGTTCCAAACCGAGTTGGAGATGAGAAATGACGAACGGAGCGGGCAGAATTTGGAAGCCGAAGAC
>JADGNV010000017.1 GCA_017883285.1 Candidatus Aminicenantota bacterium
ATTGCGGGGGTGCTCGGCGCTTACATTTTGCTGTTCCCAAAGGGAAAAGTCAGAGTATTGCAGGGCCAACAAGTGATTCAAGTGCCCGCGCTGATAGTCATTGGGATCTGGATCGTTCTGCAGTTTTTTAGCGGCATCGGTTCCCTTGCCAACACGGCGCAGACGGGTGGCGTCGCTTACATGGCGCACATCGGCGGATTTCTGGCGGGGTTTGTGTTGACCTTTTTGTTTCGGGGAAGTCGCGGGGCGCAGGCGACGGGCTGAATCGCTATGATAGCTGAACAGCGCGCAGCTCACTGTCCATGTCGCCCCGTTGACGTCCCGCGGGAATTCATATATTGTTAAATCTATTAAAATCTCAATGAAATTGGACGGAAATGCCCGCGAAGAATAAGGTCAAGGAAGGCGAAATCTGGTCCATCGGCGGCGGCAAGGGCGGCACCGGCAAAACCTTCATCACCAGCAGCCTGGGCACCTATCTGGCCAAGAAAGGCCGCCAGGTCGTTCTCGTCGACATGGACATCGGCGGAGCGAATCTGCACACTTTTTTCGGGATCAGCCGCCCCCAGAAATCCCTGACCAGCTTCTTCGAGATGGGCGCTTCGCTCAGCGACCTCGTGGTGCCGACCGAGATGGCCAACCTGTCGCTGATCTCGGGCGACATCCATTCCATGGCCTCGGACAAGATCACCTTCTCCCAGAAGCTCAAGCTGTTCCGCCAGATCATGAAACTCAATGCCCAGACCGTGCTCGTCGACCTGGGGGCCGGCAGCCACAACAACACCCTCGACACCTTCCTCATCGCCGACAAGATGATCGTCGTCCTGGCCCCCGAGGTCATCGCCATCGAGAACATGTACCACTTCATCAAGAATTCCCTGTTCCGCAAGGTCAAGAAGACCCTCAAGGAATACGGGTTCAAGGAGATCGTCCAGCACATCTGGGACCAGCGGCAGAGCTACGGCATCGTCAACCTGAAGGAGTTGATCGACTATCTCCGCGAAAGCTTTTCCTACATCGGGACCATCCTCGACCACGAGCTCTCCTCCTTCCAGATCCACCTCGTCCTCAATATGGTCCGGAACAACCAGGACATCCAACTCGGCGCCTCGATCAAGAGCGTCATGATGAAATACCTCGGAATCCCGATCCACTACTCCGGCTACGTCGAGTACAACGACGCGGTCTGGAAGTCGGTCCGGGAGCGCAAGCCCTTCATGCTGAACTATCTGGCCACGGGCTGCGCCAAGGAGATCGAGGTCCTGGCCGAGAACCTTATCAAGAGTGCGGACATTGACCACTTTGGAGCTGCCTGATGCCGAAAGATGACCTCAAGAAACTCTATGATGTTCTCGAACTGCCCCCGAACGCCCCGCTGCGCGACGTCCACAACTCCTTTCTGCGGCTGAAGAAGCTGTATTCCGGCGAATCGATCGTCCTCGAGCCGCTCGGCGAGGAATTCTCCGAGAAGAAGAAAAAAAAGGTCCTCGAACAGATCGAGGAGGCCTACGCCAAGATCCTGGCCGCCCGGAATTCCGAGGCGACGAAGGCCGAGCCGCTTTTCACCGAGGGCCCGCCCGGGGAAAAGATCCCGGAAGAGGTCGATCCGGCCTCCGTCGTCTACTCCGGCCCCCGCTTGAAGAAGGCCCGGGACGCTAAGAATATCAGCCTGAACGAGGTCTCGAAGGAGCTGAAGCTGCGGCTCGAGCTGCTCAACAACATCGAGGCCGAGCGGTTCGAGACCCTTCCCGAAGCCATCTACCTCAAGTCCCAACTCCGGATGTACGCCGCATTTCTCGGCCTCCCCCCGGCCAAGGTCGCGGACGACTATCTCGCCCGTCACAGGGCATGGAAGGAAAAGACGACTCCCCCCAAGGAATAGAAGATTGCCGGCCGCCCCGGCGCCGCGCTACCGGTCGTCCGGTTCCGCGTGGATCAGGACCCGGTCCAGGCCCGCGATCTTATTCTTGAGTCCCTCTTCGATCCGGGTCGAGATGTCGTGCACCTGGACGATCGAAAGCTCTTTTTCGAAGGAACAGTGGAGCGAGACCGAGAGCCTCGCCCCCCGGCGCCGGACCATGACGTCGTGGCAGCGCCGGGCCCCGGAGATTTCGTTCGTGAGCCGGACGATCCGCCCCACGAGGACCGGCTCGTTGTCCGTCACGTCGACGTCGTCGCCGATGCCCGTGCCCCGGGACTCGAGATGGGTGGTGACGCGGACGATGTTCGGCATGTCGGCTTTCAGGTCCGCCTCGATATGGGAGGCCTGATCGTGGGCCTGCTGGAGGGACAGATGGTCGTCGACCTCGAGATGCAGGTCCACGTAGACCTGGTCCTTCTCCACGTGCATGCTGATGTTGTGGACGCTTATCTGGTTCCGAAAGGCCACGGCCCGGATGCGCTTGGCCATCGTTTCGCGCTCGACCTCGCGGGGATCGGTGTGGACGACGACGTCCGCGCCGGGGGCGAGGGACTGGATCTTGCTCTCCACGCTCTCGGCGATGCGATGCGTCCGTTCGAAGGAATGGTTCCGGTCGACATCCACGGTCAGGTCGACGAAGACCGACGGCCCGGACCGCCGGACCCGGACCTGGCCGACGCTCATCACCCCATCGACTTTGGAGGCCGCCTCGCGGATCCGCGGGGCCAGGCCGTCCGGCGCGCGGTCGAGAAGGACGTCGATCGTCCGCTTGCCCAGGCGGTAGCTGACGAACAGGACGATGAGCGCCACGCCGAACGCCGCCACGGCGTCCGCCTTCTGGAGGAGGTGCGACAGCCCGGGGAAGACGTACTTCCCCGCCCAGACAAGGGCCAGCCCCCCGATGACGACGCTCGAGCTCCAGACGTCCGTCGAGAAGTGGAGAGCATCGGCCTCGAGCGCCTGGCTCTGGTACTTTCGGGCGGCCCGGAAGAGCATCCCGGACCGGCTGACGTCGACGCCGATCGAGATCGCCATCACCAGGAAGGCCCATAGACTCGGATCGATCTCGGCGGGCTTGAAGAAGAGCCTCTGGACGGCCTCGTAGATGATCCAGGCGCATGTGAGGAACAGAAGGACGGTCTCGATGAGGGCGGAGAAGTTTTCGATCTTGCCGTGGCCGTAGGGATGCTCGCGGTCGGCCGGCTTATCGGACACGCTGACCGCCAGGAACGTCACCACGGCCGCGACCAGGTCGAGTCCCGAGTGGGCCGCTTCGGCGAGGATCCCCAGGCTGCCGGTCATCAGGCCGACGGCGAGCTTCATGCCGGTCAGGAAGAACGCGGCAAGGACGGAGTTGCCGGCCGCGGACTTCTTCCGGTGATGCGGGACCGGATCCGCGGAAGCGTGGTCCATGCTCATGGCGCACTCGCAGAAAGGCAGGCGGCCCGTCCCGAGATCGCGGCTTCGGATCTCACTTGATCGTCTTCCGGGGGATCCGCACGTCGCTCATCGCCGCCTGATAGGCGAAGGCGGCCATGATCACCGCGTTCTTCATCAGGTCTTCGGGGACGAGCGTGTCGAAGAAATCCATGTTGGCATGGCCGCCGAAGCCCACGCTGTCCTGGAGGAACTGGAAGCCGGGCAGGCCGACCCGATCGAACGAGACGTGGTCCGTGCTCCCGACGCTCTGGATGGCCAGCGTCGTAAAGCCGAGGTCGCGGAAGGGCTTCATCCACTCGGCGAAGATCCGGCGGACGAACTCGTTGCCCTGGAGGTTCACGCCCCGGAACGCGCCGGCCCCGTAATCCTGGTTGAAATAGACCGAGAACTTGTCGTATTCGGGCTTGAATCCGGTCTTGACGTCGCCGAAGTGTTTCACGATGTATTCGCGCGAGCCGTTCAGGCCCTGCTCCTCCCCGCCCCAGAAGGCCACCCGGATGGTCCGCCGCGGTTTCGCGCCGACGGCTTTGAGGACGCGAGCCGCCTCGAGGGCGACCGCGCAGCCGCCGGCGTCGTCGGTCGCCCCGGGGCTCGCGTGCCAGCTGTCGAAGTGGGCCCCCATCATCACCACCTCGTCCTTGAGGTCGGTGCCGGGGATCTCGCCGATCACGTTGCAGGCCTTCTCCACGGCCTCGCCGATCCGGTTCCGGACCTCGAGTTCGATCTTGACCGGGATATCCCGCTTCAGGATCCGATACATTCGGTTGTAGTGCTCGGGCGTGACGGCGATGATAGGCATCGAGGCCAGGTCCTTCTCCCTCGACCATTTGTCGGCGTTCACGCCCGGCCGGCCGAAGCCGCGGACGAGGCCGAACGCGCCGCTGTCGCACTGAAGCACGGCCAGGGCGCTCTCGGCCTTATAGAACTCGATCTTCTCCTCCGGACGGAGCGCGTCCGGGTTGGGCGGCGCGGCCGGAGCCGCCGCGCGCGGGGCCGGCGGAGTGACGGCTTCTTCCAGCCGCTTCAGGTCTTCGTCCGTCCGGCGGGTGACGCCCTGGGGCATGGCCGCCGGGTTGAGGGCGACGGGCGGAGAGGCCAGCACGGCCACGCCCCTCAGCTTGCCCTTGTATTTCTCCCGGTCCGCCTTCGTCTGGATGTTGACGATGACGGCCGGACAGGTGATCTTCCCGTTCGTGCCGGGGGTGTAGGCCAGCGGGTAGCCCATCATGTACTGGTAATCGGGCTCGAGCATCTGGAGGGAGAAGTACTCGTTGTCCCAGGCCGCGCCGTAATCCATAAACGGCTCGATGACCGTGTTGACGAGGCCGATCTTCTCCATCTTGGCCTTGGCCCAGGCCTGGGCCTTCTTCATGTGCTCGGAAAGCGTCAGGCGCGCGCCGAGGACGTCGGTCATGTAGCCGACGATGTCCATGACTTGCGAGCGCTGGAACCCCTCCTCCCGGATCTTGGCGACCATCTCCCAATCCGCCTGCGGCTGTTCGTTCAGGGAATACGCGGCGAAGGGGACCACACACAACAGGGCGATGATGGCTCTCCGGATGATCTTCATAGTTTTTAGTCCTTGATTTCAATGACCGGCAGGCCGGCCGTTTTGAGCTGGGCGTTGAGGGCCGCCAGGTCCTGGGTTTTCAGGGCCTTCCACCTGTCCATCAGCACCGCGAGCGCTTTTTGGCGTTCCCCGACCGCGGTAAGCACCTGGCTCGTCGGCGCCGCGTCCGCGGCCTGCATCAAGCCCATGAGCGAGGTGAGCGAGCCGCCGATCCCGGCCAGCGTGTCTCCCCCGCCCCCAGCGCCGGGGCCAAATCCCCCCCCGCCGCCGCCCCGCTGTCCGCCGCCCGGCGCGCCGCCGCCGCCTTCGAGGGCCACCGCCTTCTTGTCGAAATCCGCGAGCGCCTGGGCGATCGGGTTTTGGCCCGCCTTCTCCTGCAGCGTCTTCACCTGGGTCCGGATCGCCCGGAGCTCGCGGAGGGCCGCCTGCGTGCCGAGGACGCCGTCATAAAGCTGCTTGGAGAGGTCCGACTGCTGGGCAATCCCGACCGCCGGCGTCTTTACGCGCGGGTCGAGCTTCACGACGATCGGCTGGGTGTAGCTCTTGCCGTTGACCGTAAGCTTGACCGCGTATTTCCCGGCGGCCACCCAGGGCGAATTCGGCGAGGGAACGGTATTGTACGGCACGGCCGAGCTCGGGAGGCCGCCCCGGCCGCCCGCGCCCAGGGACTGGTAGTGCATGTCCCAGGTGAAGCGATGCATGCCCGCCGCCCCGGAGAGGACCTGAGGCGGCCGATACCAATAGATCGGCACCGGCGTCGCGGCCGCATCCAGCTTTTCGACGGGGTCCGTGCTCGCATAGCGCCGGATGGCCTTGCCCCCGCCGTCGAGGATTTCGAGCGTGACCGGGCCCGCGACGTCGGTTTTGAGGAAATAGTCGACGATCGCCCCGTCCGGCGGGTTCTCGCCGCGCGGCTCGTCCGCCGGGATCGGCGTGTCGGAGTTCGTGCTCCACCGGACCCGGTAGGCCTCCTGCGGCGCGAAGAGGAAGGCGTCCGCCGCGACCGACTCGGCCTTGAGCTGCCGGAGCGGCGTGATGTCGTCGAGGATCCAGAACCCGCGGCCGTGCGTGGCTACGCAGAGGTCGTCGTCCTTGATGATGAGGTCGCGCATCGAAGTGGCCGGCATGTTCAGCCGGAGCGACTGCCAGTGGTCGCCGTCGTCGAACGAGACGTAGATCTCGTGCTCCGTGCCGGCGAACAGGAGCCCCTTGCGCTTCGCGGCCTCCCGGACGGCGTTTACCGGGGCGCCGTCGGGGATTCCGTTGGTGATGTGCGTCCAGGTCTTGCCGCCGTCATGGGTCCGGTAGACGTGGGGCCGCATGTCGTCGAGGCGGAGCGTATTGATGGCCGCGTACGCCGTCTGGGCGTCGAACCGGCCGGCGTCGATGATCGACACCTTGGCCCAGGGCTTGAGCTCGGCCGGGGTCACGTCCTTCCAGTTCAGTCCGCCGTCCACGGTGAGGTGGATCAGGCCATCGTCCGTGCCGATCCAGATGCGGTTGACGTCGAGATAGGAAGGACCGACGGCGTAAATGACGCCCTTCTGTCCCGGCTTGGCGGCATCGGTGTCCTTGTATTTGCCGACATTGGCCGGGATGTCCCACGTTTTCCGGGTCAGGTCGGGGCTGATCTGTTTCCAGCTCTGACCGCCATTCCCGGTCATCCAAAGCGTGTTCGAGGCCGAGTAGAGGATGTGCGGGTCGACCGGCGAGAACAGGGCGGGTTGGGTGCGCACCGTCCGTACGTCGGCCGAGCGGACCGGCTTCGGCCCGACGTTCTGCACCTGGCCGGTCCGCCGGTCGTAGCGGGTGATACTCCGGCCGCCATAGACGATGTTCGGGTCGAGCGGGTCGGGAGCGGCGTAGCCGTATTCGTCCACGCCGACCGGATGCCATTCGCGCATCGTGATCTGGCCGTCGACGCCCCGGCTGGCGACGCCCACGGAGCCGCTTTCCTGCTGGCCGCTGTAGAGGCGGTACGGGAAATCGTTGTCGGCCGCGACATGGTAGAGCTGGGCGGTCGACTGGTTGTACCACGAGCTCCAGGACTGGCCTCCGTTAACGGTGATAATGGCCCCCTGGTCGCTCGCCTCGAGAATGATGTCGGGATTGTTCGGATTGATCCAAACGTTCTGATAGTCGTCGCCGCCCGGCGCGCCCCGGAACGCCGTCCAGGTCTTGCCGCCGTCGACCGACTTCCAGCTCACCGTGCCGGCGATGATGACGATGTCCGGGTTCTTCGGGTTCACCGCGAGACGGGGCAGGTCGCCGCCGCCGATCCGGGCAGCCGGCCGCGAATCCTGCGTGGCCCGGGCCCAGGTCTCGCCCGCGTCGTCCGAACGGAAGATCCCCGTGCCGCGGCCCAAGGCGATCGCCGCGTATATGCGCTTCGGATTGCTGGGCGCGATGGCCAGGTTGGCCTGGACCACCGCGTCCGTGCCCGTCGTCAGCCCATTCGTGAGAGGCTTCCAGGTCGTGCCGCCGTCGATCGATTTGTAGAGCCCGCCGCTCGTCCCGCTCCAGGCAGCGTTTTCCCAGGGTCCCTGCCGGGACTCCCAGAGGCAGGCGTAAACGACATCCGGGTTGCCGGGCTCGAAGGCGAGCTCCGAACCGCCGATGTTTTCGTCTTTATAGAGGACTTTCTGGAACGTCCGGCCGCCGTCGGTCGAACGGAAGATGCCTCGCTCCTCGTTGGGGCCGTACGGATGGCCGAGCACCGCCACGAACAGCCGGTCGGGGTTGCGCGGATCGACGATGATCTGGGGAATCTGCTGGCCGTCGCGCAGGCCGAGGTGCGTCCAAGTCTTGCCGGCGTCGATCGATTTGTAGATCCCGTCCCCCACCGAGAGGTCGGGCCGCTGCAGGCCTTCGCCGCTCGCGACGTAGACGATGTTGGGATCGGACTCCGCCACGGCGATCGCCCCGATCGAGCCCGTGGGCTGGTCGTCGAAGATCGGCGTCCAGGTACGGCCATAGTCGTTCGTTTTCCATACGCCGCCGTTGCAGACGCCGATGTAGAAGACGCTGGGCTGGGACGGGACGCCGGCCACGGCCCGCGTCCGGCCGGCCCGCAG
>JADGNV010000018.1 GCA_017883285.1 Candidatus Aminicenantota bacterium
CGAGCCAGAGGTCGTAGCGGTGGTTGACGATGACGCCCTTGCCGTCGCTCGTGTAGCCCGCGATCCCATAGGACGGCTTGGCCCCCGGATGGTCGTATTCGGTGTCGGTGAAGTCGACCTTCCCGGCACCGAGGGTCAAGGCCCGTCCGGCGGCGAAGTCGTAAGCCAAGACCGTTCCGTCCTTCCAATAGAGGAAACGGGTGCCGCGCGGATGGATGCCGAAGACGTAGCGGCCTGTCAGCTGGCCCTTGGCGATGAGCGTCCGCTCGCCCGTGGACGTATTGACCCGGTAGTAGTCCCCGGCCGGGAGAACCTTCTCGTCGCGCAGGTACGCCCGCGTGTCGAGGCCGACGGCCCACACGCCGTCCGGGGCGACGTCGAGCTCGCGCATCGTCTCGTCGGCGAGCTTGACGAACTTGCCGGCTACGACATCGAAGGCCGCCCGGAACGTGAAGTTGCGGTCCTGCTCGGCCCGGACCATCTGGAAAGACTGGACTCGGTCGTCGTTGGTGTTCCAGACGTCCACATCGGCCGCTTCGTCCGTGGACTTGCGGGTTGTGTCCGGCGCGGGGACCTGCTCTTTGATCCCGAAGAAAACGCGCTTCCCGTCATCGCTCCACGCGAGGCCGGCCCGGTCGCTCGCGACCCAGCCTTTCGGAAAGCCCGCGGCCTTGGCCGGGTCGAGAAGAGCCGGTTTCGGCGCACGATCGCCGTCCTTCAGGATCGCCGGGACGTCCGGGAAGGCGATGAGGACATTGTCTCTCTCGCGCATCTTCTCGACCTCGGTCCCCTTGAGGACCGCCAAGGCCGTGCCTTCGTCGTTCCAGGCCAGGCGGTTGTAGTCCTTGGCGTCGTTGTCGAGAGGCGTCACGCGGCCGTTGCGGGCGTCGAAGACGAAGAGCCCGTTCCCGTCTTTCACCGCCGCATCCACCGTGTAGGCGAGGAGCGCGCCGTTCCTGTTGAAGGCGTAGTCGGCGACGCTCCCGAGGAGCAGGAAGCGGCCCGTCTTCAGGTCGAGCAGTACGGCATCCTGTCCCCGGGGACCGGTTGGGGCTGGGGTGGATCCGGGGGCGGCCGGGGCCTGGGGCGGCATTCCGCCTCCGCGCCGGCCCGCGGGGGCGGCGGCCTCGCCGCCGCGCCTCCGGAGGACCAAATGGGATGACGTCGTCGCGAAGGCGAACGTGCCGATTTCTTCCCATGACCGGACGACGCCGGTCGCAAGATTCCGCAGCTCGACGCGACGGGGCGGGATGGGCGCGGTTCCGCCGCCGCGCGGACCCTGCTGTCCGGGCTGGCCCGCGGCAGGCGCCGCCTGCCCCGGCGCGGTCGGCGCCGAGGGGGCATTGCCGGAGGGCGCGTTACCCGAACCGCCCGAGCCGCCCCGGGCCTGGCGCGCCCGCTGGGCCGCGCCGGGGTCGACCTGATAGGCGATCCACTTGGAGTCAGGCGAGAAGACGGGCGCGGTCGCGTCATCGACGGCCACGTCCGCGTTCGTTCCGAGGTTTAGGATGTGCAGCAACGGCTTGGTCTCGCCCGGCATGACGTTGGTAAGCTCCAGAACGTAGGCGAGCCATTTCCCGTCAGCCGACAGGACCTGGCCGGAGATGGTGCTCCACTTGGAGTAATCGTCGACCGTCATCGCTTTCTTGCCCGGCGTGGGGGCGGCGACCTGGGCGGAGCCGGGCGCCGGAGCCAAGGCCGATAGGAAGATCAGGGCCAGGACGAGGCTGAGGGCAAACCGAGGGCGGGTGGGCAAAGCTCTCATGGGAACTCCTTGTCGGACCGGCAATTCTGCGTTCGAAAGCGCACGGACTAACTTTTATAGGCGCCGGGCTTAAAAGTCAACCGAACGGCTCGCGGGGATCCCGCGGTGCTCGCGGACTGCCCCGAGGAGGCCTTCCGAGAGGGGGAGGCAGCTGCCCGTCAGGCGGCGGAAAGCCTGGAGATTGGCCCGAGAGAGGCCCCGGAAGGCCGACTGCTCGGCCTCTGAGTCGGCCGGGTGCTCACCCCTCGGAAATCCTCGTTAAAGGGGATTCTTCAGCCGCTGAGGTGGGCGAAACTAAGGGGAACGGAGACGCCCATGAACTCGTTCGTATCTTGGCTCGATAAGCCGTTCAATCCACGCCGCATCTCCACGCAGGTGCGGCGCAGAACCCGTTTCGTGACCATTCGATACAGAGGCTCGTTCGCCCGGTCGGCGATCAAGGCCCTGATCGTGCTTATGCTTCTGGCGATCATGTCGAACGTCATAGGCGAACGGACGAGCCAAAACCTGGATGCGAACGAAGTCGCTTACAAGGTCGGGAGCGCCAGGATTCCCCGTTAGCTCGCGGGGTTGGAGACGGCGCCTCAATAGCAGGCTTTTTGGGAAATAAGAGAGCACTCCTGGAGGGACTCGAACCCCGGCCCGCTGCGCTAGCTCTTTGTTTGCCTTTATCTAACTGTTTTGTTATAAACGTCTCAAACCAGGGAGGTCGATATGAAGCAGTTAGTTATGGGAATCCCATTATTGATACTATTCACTGGATCCAGCTTTGAAGCTAAAGGAAGCATTATTCCGAAATGTGAAAGCCCAAAAACAGTATTATTGGTTATGGATATGCAGGAGGATTTTCTTGGTGAAAATGCAAAAATGCCGATTGAGAAAGACCAAATACCGGCAATTACCGCCGTTGTCAATAGCCTGATCGACGAGTTTGAAAGGAATGGTCAGCAGATCATCTACATCAAAAGCGAGTTTCCAAAGA
>JADGNV010000139.1 GCA_017883285.1 Candidatus Aminicenantota bacterium
AAGATCGCCGGCGAGATCATGGCCTTTCTCCGCTTTCTCGATTCCCCGCCCGACGATCTGTCCTTTGCCGAGTTCCTCCTCAGCCGCGTGCTCGCCCGCAAGCTCGCCCAGGACGGAAGGAGGGAGGGCGCCGCCGATGGACACCGCTTTCTGTTCGAATGCCGGCGGACGAACACGTCGCCGCTTTATGTCGCCTTCCGCGCGCGCCATCCCGCGATCTGGGAGCGGTACTTCGAGCCGTTTTTCAAGACCGCGGGCTACGCCCCGCTTTACGATCTTGTCACCCAGGCTTTCCGGACTTTCCGGCTGTTCGAACTCTTTCCCGAAGAGGAGGCCGCCCTGGCGAAATTCCTCGAGGCGATCAAGGACTTCGAGGGCCGCGGCCGGAACGACCTCCGGGAGTTCCTCGAGTCGGCGGGCGACGACGCCGCGGAGGACGCGGGCCTGAACATCGACGTCCCGTCGGGCGTCGAAGCGGTCAAGATCATCAGCATCCACAAGGCCAAGGGGCTGGAATTTCCGGTCGTGATCCTGCTCCTCTACGGCGAAAAGTTCCAAGCCGAGGATTTCTACCTCGACGAGGCGGACGCGGAAACCGTCGGGCTCTGCCGGCTCAACAAGCGTCTCGCTGCGGCCGATGCGTCCCTCCAGGACATCTACGACGAGACGCGGGCGCGCCAGTTCGTGGACCGGCTGAACACCCTGTATGTCGCTCTGACCCGGGCCCGCTCCGAACTCCATGTCATCGGGGTCAAGGCCGGGCGCGACACATATCCGTTCGACATTCTGGGCGAAGCCGCGTTCGCCTCCTCGGCCGTCAAGCCGCCGCCGTCCTCCGACCCGCATCCCTTCGTCCCGCCGGCGGCCGGGACCCTGCGCTTCCCGAATCCGACCGAGCTCCCGTTCAACCATCGCGAGAGCCTGAACTTCCTGAATATCCGGCGCGGCAATCTCGTCCACGAGATCCTGGCTCGGCACGAATATGGCGCCGCCGGCTGGAAGCGCGACCTCGCCGAAGTCATCCGGGTCCTGCGCCCCCCCGACTCCGAGCGGACGGCCGTCGAGGACCTCGGCCGGGACATCGCCCGCTACTTCGAACATTCGCCGCTCGCCGAGCTCTTCGTCCGGAAAGAGGGCCGGACGGTGCTCCGCGAATTCAGCTTCTGCGATGCGACCGGCCGGATCTTCCGGATGGACCGGGTGGTCGTCGACCCGGATGCGATCGTCGTTCTCGATTTCAAGACGGGCCGCGAACCTTCCGCGCGGGTGAAAGCCGAGCGGGAGGCCTCCGACCGCGAGCAATTGGCCATCTATCGTTGCATCCTGGCCGATATTTATCCGGGGCGCCCGGTGAAGGGCGTCCTGGCGTATATCGACCAGGGCCGATGGGAGACGGCGCCGTGAACGCCGAGTGGCTGTCGCCGCGGGCCGACCTCATCCGGACGGTCGCGTCCCGCCTCCGCCCGAACGGGAAGGACTACGGCCGGAGCTGGGTGATCTTTCCCGAAAAACGGCCGGCGTATTACCTCCGCAAGGTCATCGCTGAAACCGAGAGGAGCGGGTTCATCCCGCCGCGCATCGATTCGCTCGACGGCTTCGTGGACCGCGTCCACGCCGAGCGGCTGGGCTCGCGGGAGAAGCCGATCGACGCCCTCGACGCGGTCGCCCTACTCTTCGACATCCACCGCGCCGCGCCCGACCGGCTGGGCGGAGGCCATTTCCTTTCGGCCGACCGGTTCTTCCCGGTCGGGACCAAGATCTTCCGCGACATCGAGGAGCTGGCCCTGGCCGGCGTCCGGCCCGAGGATCTGCGGAAGACCGACCTTCTCTCGGCCGAGCGCGTGCCGCCCGAATCGCGCCGCGGTCTGCAGTTTCTGTCGTTCTTCTACGAGACCTTCTTCGAAGTCCTGAAGCGGGAGGAGTTCTCCACCCAGGCGACCCGGACCCGCGACGTCCTGGCGGCGATGACGCGCGGGCTTTTCCCCGACACCGACCGCTTTTTCGTCGCCGGATTCTTCTCGCTGGCCAGGCTCGAGAAGGATCTGGTCAAGATGTTGGGCGCGTGGGACGGATGTTCGCTCCTTCTGGTCAGGGGAAAGGGGATCGAGGATATCGCTGCCGAGCTCGGGATCGCGGACGGTTCTGGAGAAGCGAAGGCGGGGCCGGGCCCCGGGGCGAATCCGGAGGACTGTGCGGGCGGGGACGGTCCCGCCCCACTCCCCGAGCTTGTTTTCATCAAGAGCCCGGACACGCACGGCCAGATCTTCGCCTTGAATAAAGTCCTCGAAGACAAGCTGAGCGATCCGAAAAAGCTCAACGAAAAGCAGGTCGTGGTTCTCCCGGCCGCGGAAAGCCTGTTCCCGCTCTACCAGCAGACCCTGGCCGTTCTGTCCG
Organism: Candidatus Aminicenantota bacterium; assembly: GCA_017883285.1. Taxonomy (GTDB): domain Bacteria; phylum Acidobacteriota; class Aminicenantia; order Aminicenantales; family UBA4085; genus FEN-413. Next base: position 2,395 of record JADGNV010000139.1, read on the forward strand.
AGGACGACTACAACATCTCGATGGGCTATCCGCTCGGCCGGACTCCCATCTTCACCTTCTTCGACAAGCTGCTCGAGCTGCTGACCTCGCTCGACGAGGACGGCCGGATCTATGCCCTCCATTATCTCCGGTTCGTCCTGCATCCGTACACCAAGAACATCTATTTCCCGGGCGAAGACAAGCGGGCCGACCTGACCCGCATCCTGTTCCATGCGATCGAGGACGAGCTCACCCGGCGGCGGATGAAGGCGTATTGGTCTCTCGAGGAGCTCGAGACGGACCCGGCCATTTGGGACGAGGTCAAGACTCGAATCGAGGGCGTCGACGATCCTCCACCCCTCGAGGCCCTCCGCGATCATCTCCGCACCATCCACGCCCGCCTCCTGGCGCCGTTCCTCCGCATCGCGAACGTCGGCGAATTCGCCGAGAAATCGATCGGCGCGCTGGATTACATTTACGAGACGAGCACCGCCCGGCAGCATTATTTCTTCCATCCCTACGCCGAAGCATTCGCCGAGCGGCTCGACGGCCTGGCCCGGTCCGAGCTGCGGGGGATCGTCTTCGAGGAACGGGCGAGCTATTTCAGCCTGTTCCGCAAAGTGGTCGCCGCCGGCACGGTCCCGTTCTACGGAACGCCGCTTCGCGGCCTGCAGGTGCTGGGGTTCTGGGAAACGCGCGGCCTCTCGTTCGACGACGTCTACCTCCTCGATATGAACGAAGGCACGATCCCGGCCTACCGGCGCTCGGACACGCTCCTGCCGTTCGCGGCCCGGAAGGCGCTCGGGCTTCCGACCTACGCGGATTACGAGCGGCGCATGGCCTATTATCTGGACGTCCTGGTGCGCGGGGCGGCCCGCGTCCACGTTTTCTTCGTCGAGAACAAGGACAAGGAGCGGAGCCGGTTCGTCGAGACGCTCCTCTGGGAGAAGCAGAAGAAGGAGCGCGAACCCCAGGCCGAGAAATTCCTGCGGACGGTCCAATATCGCGTGGCGCTTCAGTCGAAAGCCCCGGACCCGGTCGCGAAGACGCCCGATGTCGTCGAGTTCCTGGAGCGGTTCCGATACAGCGCGACGGCGCTCGATACCTATCTCGCCTGCCCGCTCCAGTTCTACTACGCCCAAGTCCTGAACCTGCGGGAGAAGGAGCAGGTCCAGGAGGATATGGAGCGGAAGGATATCGGGATTTTCGTCCACGCCATCCTGGAAGACTACTATGGGAAATTCGCGGGCCGGCCGCTGACGGAGGCCGACCTCGACGTCGCCGAGATGGGCCGGGTGATCGACCGGCATTTCGAGCGGAGCTATGGCCGCGACCTCGCGGGGAGCGCGTATCTGATGCGCCTCCAGATCAGGCGGCATCTCGAGGATTTCCTGACCGCTTACCAAGCGCCGATTCTGCGCGCGCTCGGTGGAGCCGGGGAGTCCCTGAAAATCCTCTCCCTGGAGCGGAAGACCCAGAGCGACTGGGAATTCGGCGGCCGGATGTTCCGGCTGGTCGCCAAGACCGACCGGACCGAGGAGCGAGGATCGAAGATTTTCGTGCTGGATTACAAGACGGGTTCGCCGTCCAAGACCCCGGCCATCAGCTTCAAAAAGCTCGATCCGGCGGTGCGGGAGACCTGGAGCGCGGCGATCAGGAGCCTGCAGCTGCCGTTCTACAATCTGGTCCTCGCCCGGAGTCTCGCGCGTCCGCGGGAAGAAGTCCGCTGCCGCCTGGTCATGCTCGGCAAGAACGTGCTTGATCCAAAAATCGAAATCCCCGCGTATCCGGGCGAGGGCGGGCCCCAGCAAGCGGAGCAGATTGCGGCCATGGAGAAGGTCATCGGGGGCCTTTTGACCGAGCTCGTCGATCCCGAAGTGCCGTTCAAGCCGGGCGATGACCCGGCGAAGACGTGCGTGCGGTGTCTCTATACGACGCTGTGCGATCGGAAAACGTGAGGTCAGGTCGGGCCACGAAGATCAAACCTGTCCTTGCTTAACGTATTTCATTCCGGTATAATACCTTCTTAACATTAGGTAGGAACCAGTCGATTCGAGTCGTTTTTCCCGCCGGAACGGATTTTCGCCCGACGATCGCCCCCTCATGTTGGATATCTAAACCTTAAGGATTATCGATGCTATTCAAGGACATGAACCTCCATCCCAACCTCCTCCGCAGCATTGCGGACCGGGGCTACACCGAAACGACGCCGGTCCAGGACCGGACCCTGGCCGAGACCCTCGAGGGCCGCGACGTGGCCGTCCAGTCCCAGACCGGGACGGGGAAAACGGCGGCGTTTCTGATCACTCTGTACGAGAACATGCTCAGCGGCCAGACCCAGAAATGGCGCAGTGCCCTGATCATCGTCCCCACCCGCGAGCTGGCCGTCCAGATCGAGGGCGAGGCGCGCCTCCTGGTCCGCCACCTGAAATTCCACATCGGCTGCTTCTACGGCGGCGTCGGCTACGAGAAGCAGGAAGCCCAGCTTCGCCAGGGAACGGACATCATCATCGGCACCCCCGGCCGGCTCCTCGACCTGAGCGAAAAGGGCCTGCTCAAGCTCAAAGAGGTCGGCTATCTCGTCATCGACGAGGCCGACCGGATGTTCGACATGGGATTTCTCCCCGACATCAAAAGGCTCCTCCAGAAGATGACCGCGCCGCGCGTCCGTCAGAGCATGCTCTTCAGCGCGACGCTCAGCCGCATGTCGCGCAAGATCGCCCTGGAATACATGCATGACCCGGTTTTCATCGAGCTGACGCCCGAGAATCTGACGGTCGACACCATCACCCAGGAGCTGTATCGGGTCAAAAGCCATATCAAGCCCAACCTGCTCCTCGGGATCCTCGCGAAGGAAAAGCCGGCCAACGCGCTCATCTTCGTGAACATGCGGCACACCGCGTTCAAGCTGGCCAAAAAGCTCGACCTCAACGGCTACCGCTGCCGCTACCTGTCGGGCGACCTGCCCCAACTCAAGCGGTTGCAGATCATGGAAGATTTCATGGAGGGCAAGTTCCCCTTCCTCGTCGCCACCGATGTCGCGGCCCGCGGGCTCCACATCGACGACCTGGAGATGGTGGTCAACTACGACCTGCCCCAGGACCATGAAAATTACGTCCACCGCATCGGGCGGACCGCCCGATGCGGAAAATCCGGCAAGGCGATATCGTTCGCCGACGAAAAGTTCGGCGAGCATCTCTATCCGATCGAGGCGTTTCTCAAGCAGCGCATCCCCGAAAAGCCCGTAACCATGGACATGTTCGCCACGGACCGGAGCTTGGAATACGAAGCCCAGCATAAGTACGAACGCGGCCCCGAAACTCCCGGACGGAGCGGAGGGGGCCCCCGCGGAGGGGGCGGCGGCGGCGTCGACCGGAACAGAGGCGGCCGCGAACGGAGCGGCGGGGCCCCGCGGCCGAGATCTCCGCACGGGTCCGGCCATGGCTCCGGGTCCTCGCGCGGCCATTAGCCCTGATTTCTCGAAACCTTTGCATTTTCCATCGCGTCCGACTATAATTTTTATCAAATTCATAGGATGGACAGCATGAAATGCCTCAAAATCGGTGAACTCGTCGCACGCTTGCCCATTATCCAGGGCGGGATGGGGGTCAATATTTCTCTGGCCGGGCTGGCGTCGGCGGTCGCCAACGAGGGCGGCATCGGGGTCATCGCCACGGCGGGCATCGGGATGTTCGAGGAGGACCTCTTCACCAATTTCCTCGAAGCCAACAACCGCGCCCTCCGCAAGGAGATCCGCAAAGCGCGCGCCCTGGCGCCGGGCGGGATCCTGGGCGTCAACATCATGGTCGCCCTTACGAATTACGCCGACTTGGCCCGGACGGCCATCGAAGAGAAAATCGACATCATCTTCTCCGGGGCCGGTCTTCCGCTGAGTCTTCCCGAACTGCTCAAAGGGAGCCGGACGACGAAGCTCGTCCCCATCGTCTCCTCGGGGCGAGCCGCGTCGCTTCTTATCAAACGCTGGTTATCCAAGTCCAACTATGCGCCGGACGCGATCGTCGTCGAAGGCCCCATGGCCGGGGGGCATCTCGGCTTCCGTCCCGAACATATCGACGACCCGAATTTCGCCCTGGAGATTCTGATTCCGGAGGTGCTGGCCGCGGTCCGGCCGTTCGAAGAGTCCATCGGCCGGCCGATTCCGGTGATCGCCGCGGGCGGAATCTTCACCGGGGCCGACATCGACACGTTCCTGGAAATGGGGGCGGCCGGCGTCCAGATGGCCACCCGCTTCGTCGGCA
>JADGNV010000140.1 GCA_017883285.1 Candidatus Aminicenantota bacterium
AAGCCGGGTGGAAAAAGCAGCGGATGCGTCTCAGCCACGCTTCGATCATCGTCGACGCGATCTTCGGCACGGGGCTCGTGAAGCCGGCCGAGGGCCTGCCGGCCGCGGCCATCGCGGACATCAACGCGGCCCCGGGCTTCACCGTCGCCGTAGACGTCCCCTCCGGCCTCTCGTCGGACACGTTCCGGATCATCGGACCGGCGGTCAAGGCCGACCTGACGGTCGCGCTCGCCGCGCCCAAAATTCCCCACATCTTTCCTCCGGCGGAGGAGTACGTCGGGGAGCTCGTCGTGGCTGATATCGGGATCCCGCCCTTCCTCTTCGAGGATGCGCAGCTGAAGCTCGAGCTCGTCGAGACGGCGGACGTCGCCTGCCGATTCAAAAAGCGGGCGCGGGACGGACATAAAGGCACGTACGGCCACGTTTTCATCCTGGCTGGGTCCTTCGGCAAGACGGGCGCCGCGGTCCTGGCCGGGAAGGCGGCCTTGCGCGCCGGCGCCGGCCTGGTGACCGTCGGGACGCCCCTGAGCTGCCTGCCCGTGGTCGCTCGATCGATGATGGAGCTGATGACCGAGGCATTGCCCGAGACGGAGGCGAAGACGGCGGCGTTCGAAGCGCTGCCACGCCTCCGGGAACTTCTCCCGGGCAAGGACGTCCTTCTCCTGGGACCCGGACTCTCGACGCACCCCTCCACGGCGAAGCTCGTGCACGCGCTTCTCCTCGAATTTCCGGGACCGCTCGTCATCGACGCCGACGGCCTGAACATCCTCGCCTCGGACCTTACAGGACTGAAGACGCTGTCCCGTCCGGCCGTGCTCACGCCCCATCCCGGGGAATTCGCCCGTCTGACGGGCTTGCCGAACGCCGAGGTCCTGTCTGACCGCCTCGCGCTCGCCCCACGGTTCGCCGCAGAGCACCGGGTCTACGTGGTGCTCAAAGGCTATCGGACGCTCGTCGCCACTCCCGAGGGCCGCGTGTACGTCAATCCCACGGGAAATCCGGGGATGGCGACGGGCGGATCGGGCGACGTCCTGAGCGGCCTAATCGCCTCGTTCATCGCCCAGGAAAAGAACGTGCTCGGCGAGGACGTCCTCGGCGCCGTGTTGGCGGCGGTTTACCTCCACGGCCGAAGCGGGGACCTCGCCGCCGGGAAGCTGGGGGAACGGGCCCTGATCGCCGGAGACCTGATCCGGTATCTGCCCGCGGCCCTCAAGGAAATGGAATCGTAACCGATGGGTCCCGCCGCCCCGGCTGCGCGCCGCTTCCGATCGCCGGTCCTGGCCGGGGCGTTTTAAATGCATCCCCGCCTCGCGTTTTCCCGCTCGCCCGAAGAAACCATGGCGATCGCCCGGGAATTGGCCGGCGGCTTCAAGGGCGATGAGACCGTGTTCCTCATCGGAGACCTGGGCGCGGGCAAGACCGTCTTCACAAAAGGCCTGGCTGCGGGCCTCGGTCTGAAGGACATCCACCAGGTCTGCAGCCCCACCTTCACCCTGATGAACGTCTACCAGGCCCGGGTCCCGATCTATCATTTCGACCTGTACCGCCTCGCCGGCTCGGACGATGTGTTGAATCTGGGGTTCGAGGACTATCTCGGCGAGGGTGTCGTCGTCGTCGAGTGGGCCGAGACGATCGAGTTCCCCATCGAGGCGATCCGCGTCGTCCTCACGGCCGAGGCGGACGAGCGCCGCCGCATCGAAATCACCCGGACGTACCCCCGAAATTTCCACCGCCCCAAGGAGAAGAAACCGGAATGAAACCCGAACAGCTCAAAGATTTCGTTTACGAAGTGAAGGATTTTCCCAAGCCCGGCATCGGATTCAAGGACATCTCGCCGCTCGTGCGCGACGCCGCGGCCTACAATTTCGCCGTCGACCTCTTGACGGAATGGGCCCGGGCGAAACGGCCCGACGTCATCGTCGGCATCGAGTCCCGCGGCTTCCTGTTCGCCGCCCCCGTGGCCCGGGACCTCCGGCTCGGCTTGGACGTCATCCGGAAGAAGGGCAAGCTCCCCCGGAAGACCGTGTGCGTCAAGGCACCCAACGAATACGCCGTGGAATATTTTGAAATGCACGAAGACACGATCCAACCGGGCCAGCGGGTGGTCGTCCTCGACGACCTCATCGCCACCGGATCGAGCTCCATCAGCGCCCTCGACCTGGTTAAGCGGCTCAAAGGCGACCCCGTCGGGTTCGGGGCGGTCATCGAGCTCGGATTCCTGGGCGGGGTCTCGGCGATCCGGAAGGCGCACCCCGAAGTCGACGTCTTCAACCTGATCCGATATGCCTGAATCCGGTCCCGGGCGCATTCCGCCCGAGACCGGATTCTTGGCGGAAGGGGAACGCTCCATGTCCTTGCCTCGCAAGTTCGCTGGAATCGCGGTCGTCCTCGCGGTCTTCATCGCCGGCTGCGCGGTCCGTCCCAGTCCTAAGATGGGGCTGGGATTCGGTCCCGCCGAGTCCCGCTGGGTGGCCGCGACCTTGGCCACGATGACCCTCGAGGATAAAGTCGGTCAGCTCATCGCCTGCCGGTATACGGGCGCGTTCTTTCCGGACGACAGCGAGGCCCTGGCGAACCTGAAAGACCTGGTGGTCCGATCGAAAATCGGGGGGCTGATCATTTTCCTAGGCGACGCTTATGAAACCGCCCATCTGAACAACGCGCTTCAATCCCTGGCCCGGATCCCCCTGCTCATCGCCTCCGATTTCGAGCGGGGAGCGGGGACCCAGATCACCGGCGCCACCCTCTATCCGACCCTCATGGCGGTCGGGGCGTCCGACTCCGAGGAGATCGCTTATCAGATGGGCCGGGCGACGGCGGAAGAGGGGAGGGCGCTCGGGGTGCATATGACCTATGCGCCGGTCGTGGACGTGAACATCAATCCCGACAACCCCATCATCAATACCCGGGCCATCGGCGAAAACCCGGAGATGGTGTCCCGGCTGGCGGCGGCGTTCATTCGCGGATGCCAGGAACATGGCATGCTCGCCACAGCCAAGCATTTTCCCGGCCACGGCGATACGGACCAGGATTCGCACAGCGTCCTGCCGACGATCTCGGCGGACCGCGACCGGCTCGACAAAGTCGAGCTGTATCCCTATCGCCAGGTGATCGAAGCGGGCGTCCGGGCGATCATGGTCGCCCATCTCAATGTCCCGGCACTGGAGTCGACGCCCGGCCTGCCGAGCTCGCTTTCCCCCGCGATCCTGACCGATCTTCTCCGGAAGACGATGGGCTTCCGAGGGCTGATCGTCACGGACGCCATGGAGATGGGCGGCGTGACGAGCCTTTTTTCCCCGACCGAAGCCGCTCTCCGGGCGATCCTGGCCGGCGTGGACATGGTTCTCCTGCCGCTTGAGCCGGCCAAGGTCGTCGAGTTCCTGGTCGATGCCGCGAAGACGGGGAAGCTTCCCATGAGCCGCGTGGATGAATCCGTCCGGCGGATCCTGGAAGCCAAAGCCCGGATCGGGCTCCATCTCCAGAAGTTCGTGGACGTCGAGGCCCTGCCCCAAAAACTCGGCTCCAAGGCAAGGCTGAAGGAGGCGCAAACCGCTTTTGAAAAGGCGGCCACGCTCGTAAAAAACGAGGGGGGCGTGCTCCCGATTGCGCCCGCGGGGCGAAGAATCGCCGTCCTTTCGCTCAGCAGCGATGCGGCCGATTATTACGCCGGCCGGACATTCGCCGACGCCGTCCGGAAAAAAGCCCCGGGAACGACGGTCTTTTACGCCGACGCCAACACGGGGAAGGAGACGCTCGACGACGCCTATTCAAGAGCCGCCGAAGCCGATGTGGTCCTATGCGCCGTCTTCTCGAGCCTGCGGGCGTGGAAGGGGAGCGTCGGACTGGACCCCCGGCACGTCGACCTGATCCGGACTCTGTCCGCCGCGGGAAAGGCGGTCGTGGTGGTCAACTTCGGAAGCCCCTATCTTCTCAAGAATTTTCCCGAAGTCACAGGCTATCTCTGCCTGTATCGGAACACGGTCCAAGCGCAGGACGTGGCCGCCCGGGCAGCATTCGGGGAAATCCCCGTCACCGGAAAATTGCCGGTGAGCCTGCCGGGGATTTATCCGGCGGGGTGGGGGATTGTGCTCGAAAAGATCAAATGAGGAGGCTCGCGATTTCGATCGGATCGCCTGGGTCATGGGATATTTCGTCTCGATCATGGACCCTCCTTGGGGATTGTCGGGAGTCGGGCGATCTTCCAGGTCCTGCCCCCCCACCGGATCTTCTTGAAAACGAGGCTGGAGAGAAAGATCGTAAAGAAGATCGGTTCAAAGATCAGGACGACCCACAGATAGCGTCCCCATCCCTTTTCGCCGAGCCAGCGGACGTTGATCGAGGCCATGGTCGACGCTTCCAATCCGATGACCGCGCCGACCAGGGCCGCGGCTGGGATTGCGCTTCCGCCCCGCAGGATGGAAAGCGACAGAAAGACGCAGGCCCAGACCAGGGGAAAACTGAAAGCCAAAAAGAAAATCGCCAACCCGGGATAATAATGCAGAATGGTAACGAACCATCGGTGGAAGTGGAGCCATAGGCCCTTGAAGCTCTGGCGGGGGAGCTGCATGAAAACCGGATCCCTCAAGAGGAAGATCCGGTAGCCGGCCTGCCGAACGGCCCGGGCGAGGAGGATGTCGACTCCGATGTTGTGAGTTTCGAGAAGGGCTTCGCCATCGATGATTTCAAAGACTTCCCGCCGGATCAGCAGCACGGCGCCGATGGCCGTTTTCAGCCGATGGTAGGAGGCCATGGCGCCGTGGATCAGGATGGACACCGGATTGTAGGCGATGCCATATAACGCCGCGACGGAGTTTTGGAATCCCCGGTACAAAGGCGCGGGAAAGGCGAGGCCGATCTCCGGCCGGCAGATCTCCGCGACCGCGGCCTTGAGGAATGTCGGCGCCAAATGGACATCTGCGTCGCAGAATACCAGAATCGGATGGCGGCCGGCCCGGACTCCGGCGATCATGTTGCTGTTCTTGCCCATGGCCCGGCCGGGCCGAAACCCGCTGAAGACGATCCGGCCTTCACGGTCAGGGAATTCGTCAAGAACTTTTTGGGCCGTCCGCGCGGCCGCATCGGACTCCTCTTCGATGGCGAACAGGATTTCGAATTCCCCGGGATAATCCTGCCGGAAAAAACTGCGTAGATTGTCCGCCGTTCCGGGGTCGCTTCCGCGCAAGGGGGATATCAGGGAAACGCCGGGATAGGGGGCCGGCTCGACGGGCGCTTGGCGGCGGGAAGAAAAATAGCGATGCGCGCCCGCCTGGATAATGATGATTTCGAGTCCGTAGGCGGCGACCAAGGCCAGGCAGAAAATCTGGAGGGCCGTCATCTCCGCGCCGAGAATGCTCATCGGGAATCGCGTTCAAGATAAACCACAGTCCGAAGTCTGTCAACAGCTTTTGGAGAGGATGGGTTGCCTGCCGGCTC
>JADGNV010000141.1 GCA_017883285.1 Candidatus Aminicenantota bacterium
CATCCTCACCTCATCGGGCTCCGGGGCGATGGAGACGGCGGTCGTCAATACCCTCTCCCCCGGCGACAAGGCCCTGACCATCAACGCCGGAAAGTTCGGCGAGCGGTGGGGCAACATCTGCAAGGCCTACAGCATCGCCCACAAGGAAATCGTGGTCGAGTGGGGCGCGGATTACGCGAAGGAGCAGCTCGCCGCAGAGCTCCAGGCCAACCCCGACATCAAAGCCGTCTTTTGCCAGCTGTCTGAAACCTCGACCGGGGCGGTGTACGACGTCAAGGGCTTCGCTGAGATCGTGGCTCCGACGAACGCCATTCTCGTCGTGGACGGCATCTCGGGCATGGGCGTGATGCCCTGCCCCATGGACGATTGGAAGATCGACGTCCTGCTCTCCGGGTCCCAGAAGTCGTTCATGATCCCGCCGGGGCTGGCTTACATCGCCTTCGGCCCGAAGGCCTGGAAGCTGGTCGAAACCTCGAAGTGCCCCAAGTTCTACTTCGACGCCAAGAAGGCCCGGAAGAGCCTCGTCGACAAGACGACGCCCTGGACGCCGGCCATCTCCCTGGTCATCCAGCAGAAGAAGGCCTTGGACATCATCCTGGGCATGGGACTCGAGAAGATGTACAACCACCACCTCGTCCTCGGCGACGCGACCCGAGCGGGTGTTAAGGCCCTGGGGCTCGAGCTTCTGGCCAAGCACCCCGGCAACATCCTGACCGCCGTGAAGACGCCGGCCGGCATCGAAGGCGGCAAAATCGTCAAGACCATGCAGGGCAAGTACATGGCCTATATCCAAGGGGCCCAGGACCCCAACAAGGGCAAATTCTTCCGGATCGCCCACCTCGGCTACATGGGCGGGTTTGACGTCATCACCGCCCTCGTCGCCCTGGAAATGACCCTGACCGACTTGGGCTACAAGCTCGAACCCGGCGCCTCCGTCAAGGCCGCCGAACCCATCCTGCGGGAGAATTGGGCATGAAAAAGATCCTGATCGCCGATGCGCTGGACAAGGAAGCCACCGAACTCCTCAAGGCCGTCCCCGGCTTCGAGGTGACGGTGAAGACGGGCCTGGACGAGGCCGCGCTCGTGGCGGCCATTCCCGGCTTCAACGCGGTCGTCGTCCGGAGCGCGACCAAGATCACCAAGCCGGTGATCGACGCCTCGACGAACCTCGAAATCGTCGTCCGGGCCGGCATCGGCCTCGACAACGTCGACGCGGCCGCGGCCAAGGCCAAAGGCATCAAGGTGGCCAACACGCCGGCCGCCACGACGGTCTCGGTGGCCGAACATACCTTCGGACTCATGCTCGGCGCGGTCCGGCAGCACGGTCGGGGCAACGTGGGTATGAAACAACACAAATGGGAGAAGAAGGCCCTCCACGGGACCGAACTCTACCAGAAGACGCTGGGCCTCATCGGCAGCGGCCGCATCGGACTGGCCGTGGCCGAGCGGGCGATCGCCTTCGGGATGACGGTCGTGGCTTACGACGTTGTCAAGATCGAGACGAAACTCCCCGTCGCCCAGCTGACCCTCGGCGAGCTGCTGGCTCGGGCCGACGTCATCTCCCTCCACGTCCCCAAGACCCCCCAGCCTATTCTGGGCGCGGAGGAGTTCGCGAAGATGAAGGACGGCGTCGTCCTCGTCAACGCCGCGCGCGGCGGCGTCGTGGACGAGAAGGCGCTCCTCGCGGCCCTGAATTCGGGCAAGGTCAAGGCGGCCGCCCTCGACGTCTTCGAAAAGGAGCCGCCCGAGGACTGGACGCTCATCGACCATCCGAACGTGACGGCCACGCCCCACATCGGAGCCCAGGCCGAGGAAGGCCAGAAACGCGCCGGCCTCGAGGTCGTCAAGATCCTGAAGGAAAAACTGGCCTGAATTCGCAGGGGACAGCCCGTGCCCTCCGGCGGCGGAAGTCGGTGCCACCCCCTTTTTCTATCGGTTTGGTAGTATTTTCGGACGTTTTAAGCTAAAATTAATCGATATTTTCCGATCACGAAAGCGAGACGCAACGATGGTTTATCTGGACAACAACGCCACCACGGCCCTGGACCCCGCGGTCGCGGACAAGATGGCCGCCTTCCTGAGGGAGCATTTCGGCAACCCGTCCTCCCTCTACCCCATCGGCCGCCAGGGCAAGGAAATGCTGAACGAGGCCCGCGAGCACGTCGCCCGGGCCCTCGGCGCGACGAAGTCCGAGGTCTATTTCACCGGCTCGGGCACCGAATCCGACAACCACGCGATCCTTGGGGTGCTCGACGCGCTCCCCGACAAGCGGGAATTCGTGACCTCGGCCATCGAGCATCCCGCCGTCCAGGAGACCGCCCGCTATCTCGAGAAGAAGGGCTACAACGTCGCCACCCTCCCGGTCGACAAGACCGGGCTCGTGGACCTCGACGCCCTGCGGGACGCCCTCACGCCGCAGACTGCCCTGGTCTCGATCATGTTCGCCAACAACGAGATCGGAACCATCCAACCGATGGCGGAGATCGTCCGGATCGCCAAGGACAAGGGTGTGCTCGTCCACACCGACGCGGTCCAGGCGTTCGGCAAGATCGCCTTCAGCGCGGACGCGCTCGGGGTAGACCTCCTGTCGGTCTCGTCGCACAAGATCTACGGCCCCAAGGGCGTCGGCGCCCTCTACGTCCGTCGGGGAACGCCCCTCCTCCCCTTCCTCCACGGCGGCCACCAGGAGCGGGGGCTGCGCGCCGGGACCGAGAACACGGTCGGGATCGCGGGCTTCGGCGAAGCCGCCCGGATCCTGCCCGAAAAGTTTCCCCACGATAAGCCTCGGATCGACGCCTTGGCCGAGCGCCTGAGGACCGGAATCCGGGAGGCGATCCCCAAGGTCCATTTCAACGGTCACAGCGAGCAGCGGGTCAAGAGCACGCTGAGCTGCTCGTTCCTGGGCCTCGAGTCCGAAGCCGTCCTCCTGGCGCTCGCGACCAAGGAGATCTACGTCTCCACCGGCTCGGCCTGCAGCGAGAATTCCGACGAGGTGTCCCACGTGCTCCTGGCCATCGGCCTCAAGCCGGAGATCGCCCGCTCCACCGTCCGGCTGTCGCTCGGCAGGTTCAATACGGACGCGGACATCGATCTCGTGCTGAAGGAGCTGCCCGACATCATCGGCAAGCTCCGGAAGATTTCGGCCTTCGATCCCGAGGACATCGACTGAAGGAGACCGCCATGCCCGCCGCCGCCCTCCTCGACCTCATTGGCCGGCAACCCGGTTGTCTCGGACGACCCGGTCGTCGCGGACAACCCGGTCGTCTCGGACGCCCCGTCCTGCTCGACGGCGCCTTCGGGACCGAGCTCATGAGCCGCGGCCTTCCCCAAGGCCACTGCCCCGAGCTCTGGAACGTGGAAAAGCCGGACGCGGTCCGGGACATCCACCGCAGCTATTTCGAGACGGGCTCGGACGCGGTCGCGACGAACAGCTTCGGCGGCAGCCGGATCAAGCTGGCCGCCTACGGGCTCGGGGACCGCTGCGCCGAATTGAACGCGGCCGCGGCGGCCCTCGCCGTCGCGGTCCGGCCCGCGGGCCGCTTCGTCGGCGGCGACATCGGGCCGACGGGAAAGTTCCTCAAGCCTCAGGGCGAACATACGGCCGCGGAGTTCGAGGAATCGTTCGCCGTCCAGGCCAGTGCCCTCGTGGCGGGCGGGGCCGATTTCATCCTCATCGAGACGATGTTCGATCTGCGCGAGGCGCTCTGCGCCGCGCGGGCCGCCCGCAGCGTGTCCGACGTCCCCGTGTTCGCGACGATGACGTTCAACCGGACCCCGCGCGGATTCTTCACCCTCATGGGCGACAGCGCGGCCCAATGCGTCGCCGCGTTCGAGACGCTGGACCTCCCGGCCTTCGGGGCCAACTGTACGCTCACGAGCTCCGATTTGGCCGAGTGCATCCGGGAGATGCGGAAGCACACCGCCCGCCCGCTCATCGCCCAGCCCAACGCCGGAAAACCCGAGCTCAACCGAGCGGCGGAGGTTGTCTACTCCCAGGACATCGAGGCATTCGTGGCCGACGTGCCGAAGCTCGTCGAGGCGGGGGCGAACATCATCGGCGGTTGTTGCGGGACGAACCCGGAGTACATCCGGCGCGCGGCGGCCGTCCTGCGGGCCGGAAAATCCTGACTTTTTAAGCCGGAATCGCTTACGGCGACTCCGGCCGGGGTTCCCCCGGCTGTCTCATCCCAGGCCGATTGTCGTCACCGATAGAGCGGTCCGCCGTCCGAGGGAATGTCGAGGTCCAGCGTGACGCCGTAGCCCAATTGGGCGTCCATCCGCTCCTTGGCGGACCACAACAGCCCCTGGGCCGAGGCGCGGAGCATCCCGCGGAAGATCTCCTTGGCGTTGACCCGCACGACGACGGGCTTCGTCAGGTCGACCAGGTTGTCGTCGAGCGAGAGCTTCATCTGCCGGACGCCCGTGCTCTGGACGTCGACCGTGTTGCCTTGGACCCGGGCCGTGACCTGGGCCGGCAGGGCGCTGTAGTCCTCGACCTCGATCCAATAGCACGACGCATAGGCGGGTTCGTTCATGACGAAATCGATCCGCTTCGGAAAAGGGTCCCTTTGCCGCGAATCGAAGACCGCGAGGGCCCGGGCCAAAACGTCGGCGATCGGGATGTCGTGGCCTTTGCCCGGGAGTTCGACGTATGTCGCCGGCAGCGGGCTTTTCTTCAGGATGGCGTAGGCCGAGCGATCCCCCTCGGGCGTCACCTGGTCGTCGTTGCCGCCGTGGCTGAGGAAGACTCTCGAGTTGAACAGGTTCTTCAGAAGGTCGAGGTTCTGAGGTTTGGTCAAGAAATCGCGCTCGACCACGGGATATCCCATGTTGGAGGCCAGGGCCGCGAACCGGTCCGGCAGGTGCGTCCCGTAGAACATGGTGCCCATGCCCCCGTTCGAACTTCCGGCAAGATAGATCTGATTGGTATCGGCGCTGATCGAATGGAAGATCGTCATCAGGACGCGGTTCAGCGGCCCTTCGGCGTTCGGCTCCCACCAAAGGCCGTGGGCCTGCGGGACGAGGAGGATGTACCGCGAGAGCCGGCCGGCCTTCCGGAGGCCGGTCACCACGGCGTTCAGCGCATAATCGCCCCGGCCGTCGCCCATGCCGAGATAGACGAAGACCGGATAGACCTCGGCCGGGTCGTAGTCTTCGGGAAGATACAAATAATAAGGATGCTGGAGGTCCTTCGGCTGATCGAGGAAATTCTTGGAGAAGCCGGGAAGGCCGGCATTGGCCGGTTTGATGAATTGAAGGACCTGGTGGATATCGTCCTCCTGGTTATCTGCCGTCGCGGGCAGCGGACCGTTCGCGTAGAGCCATTTCTGGACGGCGAGATAGAGGGGGTGGATCGGGCCGGGGATCATGTACGTGCTGTGCTCGAAGAAATTCACGGCCCGCCGGTGGACGTAAGGGTCCGGGTCCAGTGTCAGATTCCGAAGAGGGCCGGATTCGGCCCAGAATTTCAGGAACGCCTTGGCCGCGTTGAACCGGACGATCGGATTGGCCGCTTTGAGATAGGGCCTGAGGTCGAGCCCCTCGGGGATGCCCCGCAGACCGCAGTAGGCCGCCCCGAGATTCTGCCGCTCGGAATCCGCGGAATCCAGGAAGGCCTTGATGACGTCCCGGCCGCAGGCGAGCTCCGGCCGGACGAGCGATCCCAGGACCAGAGCCTTGTTCACCAGCGGGTTCTGGAGAAGCCCCGGCCAACGAATATTCCGCTTCTCCCGGAAAACGAGCGAGTAGCCCTCTCGGCGGATCTGGTTCTCGGCGATATAGGACGCCGAATATTCTAGCCGGTCCGGGATGCCCAGATCTTTGTTGATGGCGAGCCGGGCCTGCCCGCTCGGATGCCGGGCGGTGAAGAGATAGGCGGCCCACCGCGCTTCGCGCTGTTCGCCCTGATAAGTGATGTCGAGCGCTTCTTCCTCTTGGGAGAGAAATGAGGACCCCGTCTCGAACGGGACGCCGGGCAGCCGCACAATGCGGGTCATGAAGGAATAGATGCTGGACGACGCGGCAGTGAGGTTGTAGCTCCCGCTCCGGGTATTGCCGAAATCGTCGATCTTGAGGAAGCGGACAAACTCCGGGGCCAGGTTTTCGTAGATCTCGAGAATGTCCCGCGCCTTGTCCTTGCCGATGAGCCGTTCGAGGTTGGCCCGATGGGATATATCGGTGCTCCGCAGATTGTATTGGATCGCGAGCGAGGTCGAATCCTCGTCCCGGGCCAGCACATAGATTTTCACCTGCCATTCCAGCCGGACTCGATACGACGCTTCGCGGTTCTCCTGGAGCGTATTTTCCGTTTCCAGGACCTGCCCATAAGTCAGGATGTCTCCCGCTTGGAAGACATACCGGAGGGGCGCGATCCGAGGTTGCTGAGGCCTCAGTCCCGCGCCTTGAGACGGCGGAGGTACTCCCGACGAAGGCTCAAAAAATAGGCCTGGTAGCCTTCCTGGGCGAAATCGGGATAAGTCCAGTCCAGACGACGGATCCCCGTCTTCGTGAACAGGAATTCCAGGTGACCATAGATCCCCTCTTGAAGGGGGATCCGATGGGAGAAATCCTTGGCCGTGGCCATGATGAGCGCGGCCGCCGTGAGATAACCGGGGTCGAGGTTGACGATGCGTCCGCGACGACCGGGTTGCCGGTCCGTCCCGAATTCCGCGGCGATCTCCTTCTCGAGGCCGTTCGTCCGGATCTTGATCGCCGCGAGTCCGGAAGGGTCGATCAACCGGTCGAAGCTGATGAATCCCCTCTTCAAACCGGGCCCCATCTCGACTTCGTAGTAATTCGTGAGATCGAACGCGAACCGCGCGCTTTGGGAATCGATGGGGCCGTAGAGACCGGCGAGCTTCTCTTCCGCCCGGATGAAGTGCTCATGGCGGGCAGCGATGATCCCGCACATGAGCTTGACGGGAGGAAAGCTCCGGATTTCGGCCATGGTCACCGACATTATACTTTATCGGCCAGCGGAGCGCATCCCGAGGTCCATTGCTTTTGAGGTCCCGATTTCCTATAATGGGTTGATTTTATTTGGGATGGTACAGCCATGACATGGGTTTACATCGAAGACATCGCCCGGCACAACGATGAAGATGTCGAGATCCGCGGCTGGGTCTACAACAAGCGCTCGAGCGGCAAGGTTCGGTTCCTCCTGGTCCGCGACGGCACCGGCATCCTTCAGACCACGGTCTTCGGCGCCGACGAGAAGCACCCCCTGTTCCTCAAATTCGACGAGCTGACCCAGGAGTCGTCTCTGATCGTCCGCGGGCGCGTCCGCGAAGACAAGCGCGCCCCGGGCGGCTACGAGCTCATGCTCCAGGACATCGAGATCATCCAGGTCGCCCGGGATTATCCCATCGCGCTCAAGGAGCATACGACGCCCTTCCTCATGGAGCACCGCCACCTCTGGCTCCGCTCCCGCAAGCAGCACGCGGTCCTGCAGGTCCGGGCCGAGGTCATCAAGGGCATCCGGAACTTCTTCGACGACCGGGGCTTCCGCCTCATGGACACGCCCATCCTCACCCCCAGCGCCTGCGAGGGAACGACGACTCTTTT
Source organism: Candidatus Aminicenantota bacterium (assembly GCA_017883285.1). Classification (GTDB taxonomy): domain Bacteria; phylum Acidobacteriota; class Aminicenantia; order Aminicenantales; family UBA4085; genus FEN-413. Next base: position 7,564 of record JADGNV010000141.1, read on the forward strand.
TGAGACGAAATATTTCGGCCAGATGGCCTACCTGAGCCAGAGCGGTCAGCTCTACAACGAGGCGACCGCGGCGGCCTTCGGCAAAGTCTACTGTTTCGGGCCGGCCTTTCGGGCCGAGAAGTCGAAGACGCGCCGCCACCTGATCGAGTTCTGGATGGTCGAGCCCGAGGTCGCGTTCGCGACGCTCGAGGACACGATCGAGCTTGGGCAGGACCTCATCCTGTTCATCATCGAACGCGTCCTCAAGAACCGGCGGGCCGACCTCGAAGAGCTGGAGCGTGATCCCACGCCGCTCGAGGCGATCTCCCGCCCGTTCCCCCGGATCACCTACGACGAGATCGTCCCCAAGCTCCAGGCCAAGGGCTCGGCGATCAAGTACGGGGATGATTTCGGGGCTCCCGAAGAAGGGCTCATCTCCGAATTCTCCACGAACCCGGTCTGCATCACCCATTTCCCGGCCAAGATCAAGGCGTTCTACATGCAGCCCGACAAGGTCCGGCCCGACCTCGCCCTGGGCGTGGACTTCATGGCGCCCGAGAGCTACGGCGAGATCATCGGGGGCGGCCAGCGCATCGACGATCTAGAGCTCCTCGAGCAGCGGATCCGGGAGCACAACCTCCCGCGCGAAGCCTACGCCTGGTACATCGACCTGCGGAAATACGGGTCGTTCCCCCACTCCGGCTTCGGCCTGGGCGTCGAGCGGACGGTGTCCTGGATGTGCGGGATCAAGCACATCCGCGAGACCATCCCCTTCCCGCGGCTTCTCTACCGGATCTATCCTTGACCGCCGGCCGGAAAATCGCCCTCGTCACGTTCGGCTGCGCCAAGAACCTCGTCGACAGCGAGGTCATGGCCGGCTATCTCGCCCAAGCTGGATATCGGTTCGTCGAGACGACGGAGGCGGCCGACATCGTCCTCCTCAATACCTGCGGCTTCCTTCGGGCGGCGAAGGACGAGGCCGACGAGGCGATCCGGGGCGCCCTCGCCCTCAAGGCGGCCGACCCCGCCCGCCGGGTGATCGTGGCCGGCTGCTACACGGAGCGCCATCGGCCCGAGCTCGAAGCGCTCTTCCCCCGCGTGGATGCCTGGATCGGCGTCAAGGACCTCGACCATATCGTCGATGTCGTCGAAGGCCGGGACTACCGTCCTTCGGGCCGGACCTTCCTCTACAGCCACAGGAGCCCGCGGGCGGTTTCGACTCCGGCGTCGTGGGTCTATGTCAAGGTCTCCGAGGGATGCTCCCACCGCTGCGCATTCTGTTCGATCCCTCTCATCAAGGGCGAATACCGGTCCCGGGAGCCCGGCTCGATCGTCGAGGAGGTCCGGGCGTTCGTTGCCCGCGGTGTCCGCGAGATCGATCTCGTCTCGCAGGACACCACGTCGTATGGGAAGGACGAAGGGCGGCCGGACGGCCTCGTCCGTCTCCTCCAAAAATTGATCGACATTCCCGCTCTGGCCTGGGCCCGGATCCTTTACGGCTACCCGGAGGAGATCACGGACGGTCTTCTCGAAATCCTGCGGGAGCCGAAGATCGCCGCCTATCTCGACATCCCCTTCCAGCACTCCGATCCCGTCATCGTCCGCCGGATGAGGCGGGCCATGCCGGGGCGCCGGGCGCTCAAGCTCCTCGACCGGATTCGGAAAGCCGTGCCCGGCGTCGCCATCCGGACGTCGCTCATCGTCGGGTATCCCGGAGAAGGCCGCAAGGAATTCGCCGGACTGAAGGAGTTCGTCCGGGAGGCCCGATTCGATCATCTCGGCGTTTTCACGTATTCGCGGGAGGAAGGGACTCCCGCCTACGATGACGGCGATCCGGTGGCGGAGGCGGTGAAGCGCCGGAGGCGGGACGCGATTCTCGAAATCCAATCCGGAATCTCGGCCGAAGCGCTGCGGGCCTGGAAAGGCCGAACGGCGGATGTGTTGATCGAAGGCCCTTGGAAGGAGGATCCGAAGCTCCTCATCGGCCGAACCCGTTTCCAGGCGCCCGAAGTCGACGGTGTCGTTTTCGTCGAAAGCGCAGGCCGGACGCAGAAGGATGCTCCGGCGGTCCGAAAGATTGAAATCACCTCCACGGGAGTATATGATCTCCATGGAAAACCGGCCTCATGAAACTCCTCGCGAAAATCCTGTCCACATTTTTTTGGACCGGCGCCTTCCCTGTCGCTCCCGGCACCTTCGCCAGCCTGGCCGCCGCGCTCGTCTATAAATTCGGCCTGTTCCGGCTGTCGGGCCCGCTCCAAGCCGCCTGGATCGTCGTCGTCTTCTTCGTCGGCGTGGCAGCGGCGTCGGTCCACGCCCGCGAGCTCGGCCGGACCGACCCCCGGCCGATCGTGGTCGACGAGGCCTGCGGCCAGTGGATCGCCTGTTTTCTCGTTCCTCCGGCTTGGGCGCCGGTCGTCGCCGCGTTTCTTCTCTTCCGGGTGTTCGATATCCTGAAGCCCTTTCCCATCCGGCGGCTCGAGCGCCTCCCGGGCGGATGGGGCATCATGGCCGACGACGTCCTGGCCGGGATCTTCGCCGGCCTCCTCGTCCACGGCTATCTTCTCCTAAAATGAAAATCGAGATCCTGGCGGTCGGCTCCGAACTCCTGACGCCGGCGTTCACGGACACCAATTCCCTGTATCTGACCCGCCGCCTCAACGACCTCGGCTGGGACGTGGCCCGGAAATCGATCGTCGGCGACGACGCAGACGATCTGGCGGCGTTCATCCGCGACGCCGTGGCCCGGGTCGATCTGCTCCTGATCATGGGCGGTCTCGGCCCGACCGAGGACGACAAGACCCGGGAGGCCTGCGCCGAAGCGCTGGGCCGGAAACTCGTCTATCGCGAAGACTTGTACGCCGCGATCCGCGAACGATTCCGCCGGTGGGGACGCGACCTGCCGCCCTCGAATGCGAAGCAGGCCTATGTCCTCGACGGCGCCGAAGTCCTGGAGAACAGGAACGGCACCGCCCCGGGCCTCCGGCTCCGGGAAGGCCGCTGCGAGATTGTCCTCCTTCCCGGGCCTCCCCAGGAGCTCGAGCCGATGTTCGAAGTGGCCGTCTGGCCGAAGCTCCGCGAACGCGGCGAAGGGGCGACGGGCCGGCGCGTCCTGAAGATCACCGGGATGGGCGAATCCGACGTGGAGACACTCATCGCCGGGCTCTACCCTCCATCTGGAGGGCCGCTGCGCCTGACCGTCCTCTCCGCGCCCGGGCGGATCGAGCTCCATGTCACCGAGTTTTCGAGGGTCAAGGACGTCTCGGTGTTTCCCGGTCTCGAGGCCCTTTCCCGCGAACTTCAGAACCGTCTCGGCGATCACGTCTATTCGACGACGGACGAGGAGCTGGAGGAGGTCGTCGGCCGCGTCCTTCGCGCGCGGCGCCAAACCCTGGCCTGCGCGGAGTCCTGCACGGGAGGTCTCCTCGCCGGCCGGATCACGGGCGTCCCGGGGAGCTCCGCCTATTTCGTGGAAGGCTTCGTCACCTACAACAACGAAGCCAAGAGCCGGAGCCTCGGCGTCCCCCCCGACCTGATTCGGACGCACGGGGCGGTGAGCGCCGAAGTCGCAGAGGCGATGGCCGCCGGGGCCCGGTTCAAGGCCTCGGCCGATTACAGTCTGGCTGTGACCGGGATCGCCGGCCCCGACGGAGCCACCCCCGAGAAGCCCGTGGGGCTCGTCTTCACCGCATTGGCCTGGGCGGACGGCGCCGAGACCCAGCGGAACATCTTCTTCGGGCGGAGGGAGCAGGTCCGGTTCCAATCCACGCAAAAAGCTTTGGACATGCTCCGGCGACGGCTTCTCCGGCCGGGCGGGACATGATAAAATGCCGTTTCGACCATGAGGACCTTCATCGCCCTCGATTTGGATTCTGAGATCAAGGCCCGCCTGTCCGATCTCCTCCGCCGCCTGCGGTGGCGCGGGCCGAAAGGCGTCAGCTGGGCCCGGGAATCCGGCCTGCATATCACCTTCAAGTTCCTCGGCGAGATCGACGAGGCCCGGGCGGCCCGGGTGGCGGAAACGATGCAAGCCGCGGCGGCCGCCGTCCCGGTCTTCGTCCTCCGCGTCCGAGGCACGGGCGCGTTCCCGCCCCCGCCCCGGCCCCCGCGCGTCCTCTGGGTCGGGACCAACGAACCGGCCGCGGTCCTCGATCTCCAGGCGCGGCTCGAAGCGGGCCTCGAGGGGCTCGGATTCGACCGTGAATCGCGGCCCTTTCATCCCCACCTGACCCTGGGCCGGGTGAAGAGCGGATCGGGCCCCCGCGAGGCGATGGCCGAGCTCGAGCGCGTGAAGGATGCGGAATTCGGCGAGATGCCGGTCCGGAAGATCACCCTCTTCCGAAGCACCCTCAGGCCCGACGGGGCGGTCTATTCCGTCCTGGCCGAAGGGGCCCTCGCGTGACGAGCCTGTTCGCCGCCCTCGCCTATCTAGTCGGCTCGATCCCCACGGGTTACCTTCTTTTCCGGGCGAGCGAGAAGAAGGACATCCGGAGCTTCGGAAGCCGGGCCACGGGCGCGACCAACGTTCTTCGCCTCAAGGGCTGGAGATACGCCCTTCCGGTCGCCCTGATCGACATCGCCAAGGGGTTCCTCCCCGCCTTTCTCGCGCTCCGCATTTTCGGCGATCCGGTGCTCGCTGTGGTCTGCGCATCCCTTGCGGTCTTTGGCCACTGCTATCCGATTTTCATAGGGTTCAGAGGGGGCAAAGGCGTGGCGACCGCCGCGGGGGCGATGTTCGCCATCGCCCCGGGGCCGGCGCTTCTCAGCCTGGCCGTTTTCGTCGCGACCATCGCCCTGACGCGCTACGTCTCGTTGGGGTCGATCCTCGCCGCCTTCAGTTTTCCCTTTTTCATGGAACTCTTCCACATGCGTTTTGTGCTCATCACCTTAACCTCGCCGATCCTCCTCATCATCATCATTCGGCACGCGGAGAATATCCGCCGGCTGCTCTCGGGCACGGAGAGGAAATTCGGCCGGAAGACGGAGACGATCGAATGAATGCCGGCGTCATCGGCGGCGGGAGCTGGGGCTCGGCGTTTGCGCTTCATTTGGGCCGGATCGGCATTCCCACCCGCCTGTGGATCCGGGAGGCCGAGATCTTCGCCGCGGCCGTCGCCGAACGCGAGAACATGGTCTTCCTGCCGGGATTCAAGTTCCCGGCCGAAGTGACGTTCCATCACGACCTGGCGGAGAGCGTCGGGGACGCCGATCTCATCTTCATCGCCGTGCCCTCCCAATTCTGCCGCAAGGTCCTGATGCGGCTCGCGCCGCTTCTCCGTCCCGGGCAAGGGGTGATCAGCCTGGCCAAGGGCCTGGAGAAGAAGACGCTCTACCGGGTGAGCGAGGTCATGGCTGAGGTCTTCACTTCGGGGGTTCGGCCTCCCCTAGGCGTGTTGTCGGGCCCCAGCTTCTCCAAGGAAGTGGCCGAGGGCTTCCCCGCGGCGCTCGTCCTGGCCTCGTCCGAGGCGGGATGGGCGCGGACGGTCCAGTCCGCGGTCTCCGGTCCCGCGCTCCGCATCTACACGAGCCGGGACGTGGTCGGCGTGGAGACCGCCGGGGCCCTGAAGAACGTGGTGGCCATCGCCGCCGGGATCAGCGACGCGCTCGGGTTCGGGCACAACGCCCGGGCCGCGCTCATCACTCGGGGCCTGGCCGAGATCGCCCGGGTCGGCGCCGCCCTCGGGGCGAAGCGCGAGACGTTTTTCGGGCTGGCGGGAATCGGCGACCTGGTGCTGACCTGCACGGGCGCGCTCAGCCGCAACCGGTCGGTCGGGGTCGAGCTCGGCCGCGGCCGGACCCTGTCCGCGATCATCGCCGACATGCGGATGGTGGCCGAAGGGATTGCCACCACCCTTGCCGCCCGGGCCCTCTCCCACCGGGAGGGGGTCGAGATGCCGATTACCGCCGAGATCTATCAAATCCTGTATCACCATAAGGACCCGCGGAGGGCCCTGGCCGACCTGATGTCGAGGTCGCTCAAAGACGAATGAAGCGAGGTGGCCGATGAAACGAATGATCCTGGTCCTGTTTTTGATCGCGGGCGGGTGGGCCGCCTGCGCGCCTTCGCAAAAGCAGATCGAAGCGCAGCATGATAAGGATCCGCAATATCAATACAAGAAAGCTGAGGTCTGTATGCAGTACGGCTTTCCGGATGAGGCGTTGAAATACTTAAATCAAGCGTTAGCCCTCGATCCGCGTTATTATCAAGCCTACAATCTTGCTGGCCAAGCATATATGAAAAAGGAAAATTATTCGGAAGCGATCAAGGCTTTTGAATCTTGCCTATCTATAGCTCCGAACTCTTATTTAGAGGCTCGAATAAACATCGGTTATGCTTTAATGAGTTATAGAAAATTGCCCGAAGCAATCAAGGCATTCCAAGACTGTATCGCCTTAGCGCCCAAAATGTCAGAGCTCTACAACTATATGGGTATTGCATTTCAAGAATTGGACAAACGGGACGAAGCCGAAGCGGCATTCAAGAAGGGCTATGACATCGATCAGAACTATAATGCTAGCTACAACTTAGCTAAACTATATTTTTTACAAAATAAGCTTGATCTGGCATTAGAAAATGTTCGAATATCGATCCAAAAGTATGATCGATCTCTTTTGGCCTGGAACCTCCAAGGGCTAATCTTAGATAGTCAGAGAAAATATGATGATGCTGCGGCTTGCTACTTGAGAGCTCTTAAAATTATCCCAGATGAGCCGACCGTAAGTTTTAATCTCGCGGAAACCTATTACCGAAGCGGGCAGATCGCGAGGGCCAAGGAGCTCCTGGAGAAGACGCGGGTGGCGCTGGAGAAGACCCCCCCGGGAACGGTCCCGAAGAACGACGACGTCCGAACCCGTATCCAGGACCTTCTGAAGAAAATCGCGGAGAAGAAATAAGCCTGAAACTCAGGTCCCTTCCTGCCACTCGGCCAGGTATTTTTTCTGCGCTTCGGTCAGGATGTCGATCTTGATGCGCATCGTCTTGAGCTTCATCCGGGCGATGTCCCTGTCGATCTCCTCCGGAACGGAATAGACCTTGTTCTCGAACGATTTCGCGTTCCGGACCATATGGACGACGCCCAGGGCCTGGTTGGCGAAGCTCATGTCCATGACCATCGCCGGATGCCCTTCGGCGGCGGCCAGGTTGATGAGCCGGCCCTCGCCCAGGAGGAAGATTTTCCGGCCGTCGGCCAGGGTGAACTCCTCGACGAATTCCCGGATCATTTTCCGGCTCTTGGCGAGTTTCGCCAAAGCCGGGATATCGATCTCGACGTTGAAGTGGCCGGAGTTGGCCACGATCGCCCCGTCCTTCATCTTCCGGAAGTGAGCGTCGCCGATGACGCTCTTATCGCCCGTGACGGTGACGAAGACGTCGCCGATCTTGGCCGCCTCGGCCATGGGCAGGACGTCGTAGCCGTCCATCACGGCCTCGATGGCCTTCAGCGGATTGACCTCGGTGACGATGACCCGGGCCCCGGCGCCCTGGGCGCGCATGGCCAGGCCGCGGCCGCACCAGCCGTAGCCGGCGATAACGAAATTCGAGCCGGCCAACAGGACGTTCGTCGCCCGGAGGATGCCGTCGAGCGTGCTCTGGCCGGTGCCGTAGCGGTTGTCGAAGAAGTGCTTGGTCTGGGCATCGTTGACGGCCAGGATGGGATAGCGGAGAACGCCTTGGCGGGCCATGCTCTTCAGGCGGATGACGCCCGTCGTCGTCTCCTCGGTCCCGGCGATGATCCCCTTCAGCAGCTCCGGACGCTTGGTGTGGATGATCGTGACGAGGTCCGCGCCGTCGTCCATCGTTATGTGCGGTCTGTGGTCGAGGGCGCTGTGGATATGGCGGTAATAGGTCGCGTTGTCCTCGCCCTTGATCGAAAACACCGGTATGTTGTGAAACTTGACGAGGGCTGCGGCCAGGTCGTCCTGGGTGCTCAGGGGGTTCGACGCGGTCAGGCGGACGTCCGCGCCCCCCTGCTTGAGCGTCTCCATCAGATTGCCGGTCTCGGTCGTGACGTGGAGGCAGGCCGCGATCCGGATGCCTTTCAGGGGTTTTTCCTTGGCGAATTTCGCCTTGATCGAATTAAGGACGGGCATGAACCGGCCCGACCACTCCATCCGCAGCCTGCCTTTGGAGGCGAGCTTCAAATCCTTGACGTCGTGTTTCACCATGTGTCTTCGCTCCTTCCGGACGACGGGCGCTCCGGTCCACGGCGTCCGCGACGACCGGGTTGTCTGCGACGACCAGGTCGGCTTTGCCGACCGAGTCGGCCAGGGCCCCGGGCTTTGCCCGGGGGTCCACTTCCGCCGCGACGGCTCAGCCCTTGACTGGGCCGGACCGCAGATCGTGGTTCCTCTCCCCGAGGGAAAAGTGGACGCTAAAATAGCACAAAGAGGACGGCAATGCAACTTCCCCGACCGCCCCCGGGCCTCCGGACGCCGCAAAACGGACGATGTCTTGAAAATCGGACCTCGATTGCATAGAGTGGATGTTCGGCCGGGACAGGTTCGGCCTCTCCCGGCCCGGATTCGAAGGAGCGCTCCGATGAGAAAGGATGAGGAGGCGAAGATGACCACCGGATACGGCTGTTCCGAATCGCACCTGACCCACTACGTCTGCCGGCGCGCAGCCCGGCCGCCGCAGCTTGACGGTCGCCTGAACGATCCCGTCTGGCGAGCGGCCGAAAAATCGCCGCGGTTCGTCGACCTCGTGTCGGGCACGCCCGGGTTCCTGGACACGCGCATGGCGGCTCTCTGGGATGACGACCATTTCTATGTCGGCTACTGGGTCGAGGAGCTCAATGTCCAGGCCCGCTTGACCGAGCGCGATTCCTTCATCTGGACCGAAAACGACGTCGAGCTTTTCATCGCCGGTCCGGACGCCTATTACGAATTCCAGATCAACGCCCGGGGGACCATCTATGAGGTGTTCTACGTCTGGCAGGATGCCTATCGGCGGGCGGGCTTCGCGGACAGGCTGGAATTCGACC
>JADGNV010000142.1 GCA_017883285.1 Candidatus Aminicenantota bacterium
GGTTTGATCCTATTCTTTTAGTAAAATACCCGCCGGAGGATCGAACATGGCTATTATTCCCGACGAACTCGAAGCGATTCGGCGGGCCGAAGAACACTGGACGAAAATGATCTTGGAGCCGGCCCTGGCCCAGGGACGCGAGCGCGAAGAGACATTCCGCACGTCCTCGATCGAGGAGGTCCCGCGCCTGGCCACCCCCCTCGACGACGCCGGCCGCGACTACAACGGCCGCCTCGGCTTTCCCGGCGAATATCCGTTCACCCGCGGCGTCCAGCCGACCATGTACCGCGGCCGCTTCTGGACCATGCGCCAGTACGCCGGGTTCGCCTCGCCCCGCGAATCGAACGAGCGCTACCGCTATCTCCTGTCCCAGGGGCAGAGCGGCCTGTCCGTCGCCTTCGACCTGCCCACCCAGCTCGGCTACGATTCCGACCACCCGCTCGCGCGCGGCGAGGTCGGCAAGGTCGGCGTGGCCGTCGATACGCTGGCCGACATGGAGATCCTCTTCGACCAAATCCCGCTCGACAAAGTCTCCACCTCGATGACCATCAACTCCACGGCGGCGATCCTTTTGGCGATGTACATCGCCGTGGCCGAGAAGCGGGGCATCGCGCCCTCGAAACTCCAAGGCACGGTCCAGAACGACATCCTCAAGGAATACGTGGCCCGGGGCACTTATATTTATCCGCCCCAGCCGTCCATGCGTCTGGTTATGGACATCTTCGATTACTGCACCCGCCAGGTCCCGCTTTGGAACACGATCTCGATCTCCGGCTACCATATCCGCGAAGCCGGCTCGACCGCCGCCCAGGAGATCGGCTTCACCCTGGCCGACGGCATCGCCTATGTCCAGGCGGCCATCGCCCGCGGCCTGGACGTGGACAAGTTCGGCGCCCGGCTGTCCTTCTTCTTCAACGCCCACAATAACCTGCTCGAAGAAGTGGCCAAGTTCCGGGCCGCCCGGCGCCTCTGGGCGGCCATCATGCGCGACCGCTTCGGGTCCAAGTCGGCCAAGGCCCAGATGCTCCGCTTTCACTGCCAGACGGCGGGCAGCACCCTGACCGCCCAGCAGCCCGACAACAACATCGTCCGGGTCACGCTCCAGGCCCTGGCCGCCGTTTTGGGCGGCGCCCAGAGCCTCCGTACCAATTCCCGCGACGAAGCCCTGGCCCTGCCGACCGAGGATTCCGTCCGCATCGCCCTGCGCACCCAGCAGATCATCGCCCACGAATCCGGCGCGGCCGATTCCGTCGATCCCCTCGGCGGCTCGCCTTTCGTGGAGCGCCTGACCGACGAGCTCGAGGCCCGGGCCAAGGCCGTGATCGAGGCCGTCGACCGGCGCGGCGGGGCGATCAAGGCCATCGAGGAGGGCTATATCCAGCGGCAGATCCAGGAATCGGCTTACGTCGCCCAGAAGCGCATCGATGCCGGCCAGGATGCGGTCGTCGGCGTCAACTGCAACCGCCTCGAGAACGAGGCCGCGCCCGAGACCCTGCGCGTCGATCCCGGCGTCGAGGCCGAACAGATTCGCAGCGTCAGCGCCGTCAAAGCCGGCCGGGACAAGGCCAAATTGGCCGCTACGCTGGCCGCCCTGCGCGCCGCGGCGGCCGGCCCCGACAATCTTCTGCCGACCATCCTGGAGGCCGTCCGCGCCTACGCCAGCCTGGGCGAGATCGCGGACGTCCTGCGCTCCGCTTTCGGCGAATACCGCGAAAGGGTGATCCTATGATCCGCAAAATCGACCACGTCGGTATCGCCGTCCAGGACCTGGAAAAACAGACGGCTTTTTATCGCGATGTCCTGGGCCTGGAGTTCGAAGGATTCGAAGACTTGCCCGAGCGCGGGCTCAGAGTCGCGGTCTTCCGGGTCGGCGATGTCCATATCGAGCTTCTCCAGCCGACGACGCCCGATTCGACCATGGCCAAATTCATCGAGAAGTCGGGGGAGGGGATCCACCATCTGGCGTTCGCCGTGGACGACGCCACCTCGGAGCTCGAGCGGTTGACCGGCGCCGGCGTCCAGACAATCGACGCCCAACCGCGCCCGGGTGCGGGCGGGGCGAAAGTGGCTTTTCTTCACCCCAAGAGCACGTTCCGGGTGCTCATGGAGCTCTGCGAGCATCCGAAATCCTGACCGTGCCTTATTCCGTCTCCGGATCGATCTCGACTAAAACCGCGCCCTTCTCAACTGTCTGGCCCTGGACCACGCACACGGTGCGGACGCGGCCGCCCCGGCGGCAGGCGATCTCGTTCTCCATTTTCATGGCTTCCATGACGACAACACCCGCCTTTGGTTCGATGAGGTCGCCCGCCCGGACCTTGACCTCGACGATTTTCCCCGGCATGGCGGCCTTGATGATTTCCGGGCCGGCCGTATGGCCCGCCACTCCGGGCGCCCGCTTTTTCTTCTTCCGCTCGTCCTGGAGCTCCAGATCGAATTCCTCGTTGCGGATGCATAGAGCGAGGCGTTCTCCCTGAAACGCGTACGTCGCTTCGACCGAGCGGTTGTCGATCAGAAGCGACAGAGCGTCCGAGGCGTATGTCCGGACATCGACTTCGTGGACATCGCCGTCGATCGTCACCTCGAAGCGATTCTCCTGAAGTGGACGGATCGTCAGCCGCCTTTCCCGCCCGTCCCGGCGCACGATGTAGGTTTTCATCGCTCGCCCTCTCCGCGCCCGGCCATCTTCCAGGGTGAGGCCGCCATTTTGGCCGTGAACGAGATGGCCGGCCCGATCTGATCGGCCTGCCAGGCCAGAACTGCCGCGGCGGCCAGGGCCTCGGTGTCCGATCTCTCCGCCCCGGCTTCCAGCAGCGCGTCCCGATGCTTGAGGATGAAATGCGTATCATAGGCCCCGGCCCGGAATTCCGGGTGCCGCAGGACGGCCGCCAGGAAGGCGATATTGGTCCGCACCCCGGTCAATTGATATTCGTCGAGCGCCCGGACCATGCGGTTGATCGCCTGGGTCCGGTTTTCGCCCCAGGCGACCAGCTTGGAGATCAGGGGGTCGTATTCCATGGGAATCTGGAACCCGGCGTAGACGCCGGAATCGTCGCGCACGCCCGGTCCACCGGGCGACACCAGCCGCTTGATGAACCCCGGCGAGGGCAGGAAGTTCTGGGACGGGTCCTCGGCGTAGACGCGGCACTCCACGGCCGCCCCGCGCATGGGGGGCGCGGCCGGCTCGAGCCGCCCGCCCTCGGCGATGCGGATCTGGCGTTCGACCAGGTCGATGCCGGTGACCAACTCGGTGATCGGGTGTTCGACCTGGAGGCGCGTGTTCATCTCCAGGAAATAGAAATTTCGTTCGGCGTCGACCAGGAATTCGATCGTGCCGGCGTTGACGTAGCCGCAGGCCCGGGCGGCCTGCACGGCCGCCTCGCCCATACGCGCCCGCAGATCGGCGGTCATCAGGGGCGAGGGCGTCTCCTCGACGATTTTCTGATGGCGCCGCTGGATCGAGCAGTCGCGTTCATAGAGATGAAGGACTATGCCGTGCGTGTCGGCCAGGACCTGGAACTCGACATGATGCGGCTCGAGAACATATTTTTCCAAAAAGACGCGGCCGTCGCCGAAGGCCGCCTGGGCCTCGCGGCGGCAGGCCTCGAAGGCAGCCGCCAGTTCCTCCGCCCGCTCGACGCGGCGCATGCCCTTCCCGCCGCCGCCCGCCGCCGCCTTGAGCAGGACGGGGAAGCCGATGCGTCCGGCCGCCGCCTCCGCCTCCCGCGCGTCCGCGAGCGGCGGCGTGCCGGGCACGATGGGCACTCCGGCCTTGGCCATGCGGGCCCGGGCTTCCGTCTTTTCGCCCATGGCGGTCATCGCTTCCGGGGGCGGGCCGATGAACGTCAATCCCCGCTCCCGGCAGGCGGCGGCGAACCCGGCGTTCTCGCTCAAAAAGCCGTACCCCGGGTGGATGGCATCGGCATGCGAGCGGGCCGCGACGTTAAAAATTTTCTCCTGGTCCAGATAGGTTTCGCGGGCGGACGAGCCGGACAGAGGATAGGCCTCGTCGGCTAGGCGGGCATGGAGGGCCAGCCGATCGGGGTCGGAGAACACGGCTACGGTCGGGATGCCCAGGTCGCGGCAGGTGCGCATGATGCGCACGGCGATCTCGCCCCGGTTGGGAATCAGGATCTTGCGGATCTTGGGGACGGCCATGATTTCCGGGCGCTCCTTACAAGGGAATGTTCCCGTGCTTTCTGGCCGGGTTCTTTTGGCGCTTGTTCTGCAGCATCCTGAGCGCCTGGATGACCTGCCGGCGCGTGTCTTCGGGGAAAATGACCGCGTCGATGTAGCCCCTCTCGGCGGCCTGGTAGGGATTGGCGAAGGTTGCGCGGTAATTGGAGACGAGTTCCTCTCGGCAGCGGGCCGGATCGGCGGCTGCCAGCAGCTCCTGGCGGAAGACGATGTTGACCGCGCCCTCCGGCCCCATGACCGCGATCTCGGCCGTCGGGAAAGCCAGGTTGACGTCGCCGCGGATATGCTTGGACGACATGACGTCATACGCGCCGCCGTAGGCCTTGCGGACGATCACGGAAACCTTGGGAACCGTCGCCTCGGCATAAGCGTAGAGCAGTTTGGCTCCGTCCTTGATGATGCCGCCGTGCTCCTGTTCCGAGCCGGGCAGGAAGCCGGGCACGTCGACGAACGTCACCAGGGGGATATTGAAGGCGTCGCAGAAACGGACAAAGCGCGCCGCTTTCTTGGAGGAATGGATGTCCAGGCAGCCGGCCAGGTGGGCGGGCTGGTTGGCCACGATGCCGGCGGAGGCGCCGCCGAAGCGGGCGAAGCCGACGACGATATTCTGGGCGTAGTGCTCGTGGATCTCGAAGAACACGCCTTCGTCCACCACCCGGCGGACCAATTCCTTGATGTCATAGGGTTTGTTGGCATTGAGCGGGACGATCGCCGCCAGGGCCGGGTCTTTCCGGTCGACGGGGTCGGAGGTCAGGCGCAGGGGCGGGTCTTCGAGATTGTTGGAGGGCAGGAAGCCGACGAGTTCGCGCAGCATCAGGAACGCCTCGTCCTCGTCGGGGGCGGTCAGGTGGGCGACGCCGCTCTTGGCCGCGTGGGCCATGGCCCCGCCCAAATCTTCCTTGGTGATCTCCTCGTGGGTCACGGTCTTGATGACGTCCGGCCCGGTCACGAACATATAAGCCGTCTTCTCGACCATCATGATGAAGTCGGTGATGGCGGGGGAGTAGACCGCCCCGCCCGCGCACGGCCCCAGGATCGCCGACAACTGGGGGACCACACCCGAGGCCAGGGTGTTGCGCAGGAAGATCTCGGCGTACCCGCCCAGGCTGTCCACCCCTTCCTGAATGCGGGCCCCGCCCGAGTCGTTGAGGCCGATGACCGGGGCTCCGTTCTCCATGGCCAGGTCCATGATTTTACAGATTTTCTCGGCGTGGGCCAGGCCGAGCGAACCGCCGAAGACGGTGAAATCCTGGGAAAAAACATAGATCGTCCGGTTTTCGATCGTCCCCCAGCCGGTGACGACGCCGTCTCCCGGGACTTTCTTCTCGGCCATGCCGAAGTCCGAACAGCGATGGGTCTTGAGCTTGTCCAGCTCGACGAACGAGCCGGGATCGAGAAGACGTTCGAGGCGCTCCCGGGCCGTGTATTTCCCCTCGCTGTGCTGGCGGGCGGCGCGCTCCGCGCCCCCGCCCGCTTCGGCCAGCCGCTCCCGCTCGGCCAGCTTTTTCCTGGCCTCGTTCATTTCAGGCGTCGAGTCGTCGGGCATGGTCGTCCTCGTCCTTCCCCGGCTTGCGTCGGGCCGCGAATTCCTGTATTTTTATTTCCGCCTTCATAATCGGATTTTTATCGATCCTATCATCAGGAGTTCAGGCATGAGCAATCGTCCTACGATCATCAAGCTCGACCAGATCGCGGACGTCATCGCCCGGGAATTCGGCGGCCGGGAGATGATCACGATCTACGTCGGGTCCAACGCGGCCGTTCCGACCGCCTCGCTCGAGTTCTTGACCGAGGCCGTCCGGAACCGCAGCCCCAAGCTGCCCTTCATGCGGATGGTCCATATCCTGCTTCAGGGTCCGGTGCCTTACGTGGAGCCGGGCCTGCAGGACCGCATCATGGCCTACTCCATCTTCTCGACGGGCGTTGTCCGCAGCGCCGCCAATGCCGGACGGGCCTACTATCTGCCCTGCACGCTGGCCAACATCGGCAGCCTGATCGGCAAGGGTTGTCCCTTCCAGCCGGACATGACCATCTTCAAGGTCCGGCCCCACGAGCGGACCGGCGAATACAGCCTGGGCCTGTCCGTGGAGGCCATGCACGAGGCCATCGACCAGGCCAAGGTGGTCATCGGCGAGCTCGACCTGAGCATGCCCTTCACCATGGGCCAGAGCATCGTCGACCAGCAGTCGCTCGACTACCTCGTCGGCGATTACCGGGTCAAACCGGTTTACGATTTTCCCGCGCCCGATTTCGACAACCTTTCCCCCGAGGAGCAGCGCATCGGCGAGCTGATCGCCGAGCATTTCATCTGCGACGGGGCGACCATCCAGGCCGGCATCGGCAAGATCCCCGACGCCGTCGTGGGCACGATTAAGCACGGGAACTTCAAGGACCTGGGCGTCCAGACCGAGCTCTACGGCGACGGGCTGATGGAGCTGCAGAAGCTGGGCA
>JADGNV010000143.1 GCA_017883285.1 Candidatus Aminicenantota bacterium
GATCGCCTCCTATGGGCTGACGGCCGACGATTCGCGCGAGCTGGCCCGGGAGATGTATCTCCTGGTGAAGGACGGCTGGTCCCTCGAGGAAGCCGTCGAGCTCTGCGAAATCCTCCTCCCCAACAAGTACCTCGAGGCCAAGGGGCTGGCGACACTCATCTTCCTCCGCTTTCACAAGGAATTCGGCCGTCCCATCTTCGGCCTCGTCAAGACCTGGCTGGCCCGCGACTACCTCGACAACTGGGCTTCGGTAGACGTGCTCTGTCCCGACAGCCTGGGGGGCCTGCTCGAAAGGTATCCGGACCTCGTCCCGAAGATCAAGGTCTGGACCGCCCATCCCAACCGCTGGGTCAAGCGCGCTTCCGCAGTGGCGTTCATCAAGCTGGCCCGGCGAGGAAAATGCCTGAACGCGGCCTACCAGATCGCGGGCCGGCTCTTTCGCTGCGAGGACGATCTCATCGAGAAGGCGAACGGCTGGCTCCTCCGCGAGGCCGGGAAAACGGACATGGGCCGGCTCGAAAAATTCCTCCTCCGCCAGCGGGGCCGGGTTCCCCGGACGACCCTCCGCTACGCCATTGAAAGGTTTCCCGAATCCAAGCGGCGCCTGCTTCTGGAGAAGACGCGCGCCTAGGAGAAGCGATGCTGCCGGACAAAATCAAGATCAGCTGCCTCGAATGCGGGGCGACGAACAACTATCCCCGGAATCCGGGAGGAAAGGCGGTCGTCTGCGGCCGGTGCAAGACGCCGCTGCCCGAGCCGGGCCGGGTCCTCGAACCCCCGGCCAACCAGGTGGTAAACCTCATCCAGACGGGCGCCTTGCCGCTTCTCATCGATTTCTATTCCACGACGTGCATGCCCTGCCACATGATGGCGCCCATCATCGAGAGCCTGGCCGGGCGCCGGGCGGGGGACCTCGTGGTCCTCAAGGTGAACACCGATCAGCAGCCCGACCTGGCTGCGGCCTTCAAGATCAAAGCCGTTCCGACGTTCTTGGTGATGAAGAAAGGGTTCGAGATCGGACGCGTGTCAGGGGCCATGCCCGAGACCGATTTCTCCCTCTGGGTGGCGTCCAAGGCCTAAGCCGGACCGGTAAATCGAAGACATCTATCGATCGGCGCTTTGAGGCGGGATTGTAAGAGAATGGCGAAGAGGGGACTTGAACCCCTACGAGCGGGTTAAGCTCACTAGCCCCTCAAGCTAGCGTGTCTGCCAATTCCACCACTTCGCCATCAATAGGCTTCGGAGGGCTTATTTCTTGGTCTCGGGACCCGTGGTCGTCTTCGCGTCCGGGGCTTTGGCCTTGGCATCGGCCGGCTTGGCCTCGAGCTGTTTCGATTCCGGCTGCTTCTTATCCTTCGCCTCCGTGGCGGCCGGGGCCGACAGCGCCGGCGTCGGATTCGCGTCCTTCTTGGTCTCCGTCTGGGCGGCCGCCGGTTTAGCCGGCGCGGCCTTTTCGCCGCTGACGGCGGACGATGTGTCCTTCCCGGACAGGACCCACAATCCAAGGGATGTGATCATGAACAGGACGGCGCAGATCTCGGTCACCCTGGCCAGCAACGTCGCGCCGCCGCGGGGACCGAAGGCCGTTTGGCTGCCGGCTCCGCCGAAGGCCCCGGCCAGGTCGGCCGCCTTGCCGGACTGGAGCAGGATGGCGATGATCAGAACCAGGCACACTACGACATGGATAATCGTCACTAACGCGCTCACGCTACTTCCTTATAAGCTTTCATCGCTTCTTTCATGATCGGGATAAACGACTCCGCCTCGAGCGAAGCCCCACCGACGAGAAACCCGTCGATGTTCTTTTCCCGAAAAAGAGAAAAAGAATTGGCGGGTTTGACCGACCCGCCGTATAGAATTATAGCACAGGCGGCCGCCTCTTTTCCATACTTTTCTGCGATTTTTTCGCGTAGGACGGCATGGACGTCCTCGGCCTGTCCGGGCGTGGCGGTCCGGCCCGTCCCGATCGCCCAGACCGGCTCGTAGGCCAGGACGATTTTCCGGATGTCCTCGGGGGAAATGCCCTCCAGGGCGCCGTCGAACTGGGTCCGGACGCGGGCCATGGTACGTCCCGCGTCCCTCTCTTCGAGGATCTCGCCGACGCAGACGATCGGTTTCAGGGCGGAACGCAAGGCGGCGTGCACCCGTTTGTTGACCGTGATGTCGGTTTCCCCGAAGAACTGGCGCCGTTCCGAATGGCCGACGACGACATAACGGCAACCGATGTCCCGCAAGAGCGGGCCCGAGATCTCGCCGGTGAACGCTCCTTTGTCCTCCCAGAACAGGTTCTGGGCGCCGAGGGCGACCGAAGAGTTGGCGAGGAGCCGGGCCGCTTCGCCGAGAGCGGTGAACGGCGGGATCACTACGATTCGGGCGGTCCCGAGATCGGGGACGGCCTTCACAATGGAGTCCAGTAGGGCCCGTGTCTCCGACACGGTCATATGCATCTTCCAGTTGCCGACGACGAACGGCGGGCGCTTTTCAGGCATGGGACCCTTTTTCGAGGGCGTCGATCCCGGGCAGGGTGTTGAAGGACAGGAATTCGAGGCTCGCCCCGCCGCCCGTCGAAATGTGAGTGATCTTGGATCCGACCCCGGCCTTATCCACGGCCGCGATCGAGTCGCCGCCGCCGATGATCGACATGGCCCCCGACGCGGCCACGGCTTCGGCGATTTTCACGGTTCCCACGGCAAAGGCGGGAGTCTCAAAAACGCCAAGCGGCCCGTTCCAGACGATCGTCTTGGCCCGGGCGATGATCCCGGAGAATTCGGCCACGGTCTTCGGCCCGATGTCCACGCCCATGAGCTCCGCGGGGAAGGGGTAGGAGTCGACGACCTTCGCCACCGTCCCGCTCTCGATCGAGGCGGTCAGGACGTGGTCGATGGGCAGATGCAGGGCGACGCCCTTGAGCCTGGCCTCGGCCATGATCTTCGCCGCGATCGCAAGCTTGTCCGGCTCGACCATCGATTTTCCGACGTCGTGGCCCTGGGCCTTGAGGAAAGTGTAGGCCATGGCCCCGCCGATCAGGATATGGTCGGCCAGGTGGAGGAGGTTCTCGATGACCGGGATCTTGTCCTCGACTTTCGCCCCGCCCAGGATTGCGACATAGGGCTTGGCGGGGGAGACGACGGCCTTGCGGAGGTGATCGACCTCGGTCTTCATCAGGGTGCCCGCCGCGCACAGCGGGACGAAATCCGTGATGCCCACGATCGACGCGTGGGCCCGATGGCTCGAACCGAAGGCGTCGTTGACGAAGATGTCGATGCCGGCCGCAAGCTCGCGGGCGAACGCCGGGTCATTTTTCGTCTCCTCGTTGTGGAAGCGGACGTTTTCGAGAAGGAGCGCCTGGCCGTCGTGGAGCTTGGCCTTTTGGGCCTCGACGTCCGGACCGATGCAGTCCGCGGCGAACAGGACCTCACGTCCGAGGAGTTCGGCCAGGCGGACAGCCGCGGGCCGGAGGCTCATCTTGGGGTCGGGCTTGCCTTTGGGTCGGCCGAGATGCGAGCAGAGGACGAGCTTCGCCCCTCCGTCGAGAAGGAACCGGATTGTGGGCAGCGAGGCCCGAATCCGGGTGTCGTTGCGGATCTCGCCCCGGTCATCGAGGGGAACATTGAAGTCCACCCGGCAGAAGACCGTCTTCCCCCGAACATCCAGGTTTTCGATGAACAGCATCGCCGTCGCCCGGTCAGCGGGAGATGAATAGGATCAGGTCGCGGAGGCGGCAGGAATAGCCCCACTCGTTGTCGTACCAGGCCAGAACCTTGAGCAGGGTCTTGTCGATGACCTTGGTTAAAAGCCCGTCTACGATCGAGGAATGGGGATTGTGGAGGAAGTCGATCGACACGAGCGGCTCCTCGGTGTACTGGAGGATGCCCTTGAGCTTGCCCTCGGCGGCCGCTTTCAGGGCGGCGTTGACCGTTTTCTCCGAGACATCCTTCTTCATCACGGCTACGAAATCCACGAGCGAGACGTTGGACGTCGGAATGCGGATGGCGATGCCGTCGATCTTGCCTTTGAGTTCGGGCATGACCAAGCCGACCGCTTTAGCGGCGCCGGTCGTGGTCGGGATCTGCGAAACGGCGGCCGCCCGGGCGCGGCGGAGGTCCTTGTGAGGGCCGTCAAGGATCTTCTGGTCGTTGGTATAGGCGTGGATCGTGGTCATGAAGCCCCTTTCGATCCCGAACTCCTCATGGAGGACCTTGACCACGGGGGCCAGGCAGTTGGTCGTGCAGGAGGCGTTCGAGAGGATGTGGTGCTTCGCTCCGTCGTAGGCGCTTTCGTTGACGCCGAGGACGAGGGTGATGTCGGGATCGGTGGCCGGGGCGCTGACGATCACCTTCTTTGCTCCGCCCTGTTCGATGTGCTTGATGAGGTCGGGGCGCTTGGTGTATTTGCCGGTGGATTCCACGACGATGTCGATGCCCAGGTCCTTCCAGGGGAGGCGGGCGACGTCCTTCTCGGCCAGGACCTTGATCGTCCGGCCGTCGAGAACGATGGCGCCGTCCTTCGCGGCGATGTCGTGGTCAAATATGCCGAGGATGGAATCATATTTCAGGAGATGGGCGAGAGTCGGAGCATCGGTGATGTCGTTCACCGCCACGAATTCGATCTCGGGGTGCTTTTCGGACGCTCGGAGCAGGTTCCGTCCGATGCGCCCGAAGCCGTTGATGCCGACCTTGATGGACATGGTGATAACCTCCAATCGATGCCCGGGTCTGACAATGAAAAAGTAAGAGTTAAGTTAGCATAGATAGAGGTTGAAATCAATTTTGTGATAAAATCGCGGCGAGGAGCGGCCATGAAAATCCTGACGTCCCGCGAGATGAAGGAGATCGACCGGTTCACGATCGAGGAGCTGGGCGTGCCAGGGCCGGTCCTCATGGAGAACGCCGGCCTCCGCATCGCGGACGAGATTGGCCGCCGGTTCCCCCGGCTCCGGGAGGAGTCCGTCGTCATCGTGGCCGGGAAGGGGAACAACGGAGGCGACGGCCTGGTCATCGCCCGGCGCCTCGCCGACCACGGAGCGCGGCCGCTGGTGCTCCTCCTCGCCCCGAAAAAAGAGATCAAAGGCGACGCCGCTCTGAACCTGGCCGTGGCCGAAAAGTTCGGCCTGGAGATCGTCGAGATCGGGGACGAAGC
>JADGNV010000019.1 GCA_017883285.1 Candidatus Aminicenantota bacterium
AGGCCGCCCTGGGCGGGACCCAGGAGATCGCCTTCGCCGCGTTGGCCGCGACCCTGGCCGTCGTGGCTATCTTCATCCCCGTCGTCTTCGTCAAGGGGATCATCGGCCGGTTCTTCCTCCAGTTCGGGATCACCCTCTGCCTGGCCGTGCTGCTCTCCTACGTCGAGGCCGTCACCCTGGCCCCAGCCCGCTGCGCCCAATTCCTGAAGACGACCCGGGAGGGACGGAGCCGGATCGGCCTGGCCGTCGACCGCGGCTTCCGGAGGCTGGAGAAGTTCTACGGCCGCCTCCTCCACCGCAGCCTGGAGCATCCCGTGTGGATCCTCGGCGGGGCGGTGGCCCTGTTCGCCGGCGCGGTCGTCATCCTGACCACGATGCCGGCCGAGTTCGTGCCTTCCCAGGACCTGAGCCGCATGTCCATCCGCCTCCAGACGCAGGCCGGCGCCGACATCATAGAGACGAGCAAGCTGATGGCCCGGGCCGAGGAGGTCGTCCTCCGGCGGCCCGAAGTCATTCAGTGCTTCATGTTCGTCAGCATGGGCGGCTCGAGCTCGGGCAACATGAACATCACCCTCGTCGCGCGGAAGAATCGGAAGCTCAGCGTCAACGAGCTCTCGAACATCATGCGCCGCGAGATGAACGCCATCCCCGGGATCCGGGCGGTCATCCAGGACCTGTCGCAGCAGGGCTTCACGGCCCAACGCGGGTTCCCGATCGAGTTCTCGGTGCGCGGTCCGGATTGGGACAAGCTCATCGCCGCCAGCCAGGACATCATGGGCAAGCTCCGCGAAGGCGGCCTTGTCCAGGACCTGGACTCCGACTACCGGCTGGGCCAGCCCGAGCTCCGGGTGACACCCGACCGGGCCATGGCCTCCGACATCGGGGTCACGATCGACGAGGTGGCGACCACCCTGAACGCCCTCGTCGGCGGCGTGCGGGTCGGCAAGTACAGCTCCGGGGGCCGGCGGATCGATGTCCGCCTCAAGCTCCTCGCCGCCCAACGCTCCCGGCCCGAAGACATCGCCCGCCTCAAGGTCCGGACGCGGACCGGGGCGCTCGTCCCCCTCTCTTCGCTCGTGACCTACGACGAGCAGCCTGCGCTCCAGGCCATCACCCGCAAGGACCGGGAACGGGCCATCTCGATCTTCGCCAACATCGCCCCGGGCCATTCCCAGGACGAGGCGATCCGGTTCGTCGAAGGGATGGGCAAGGACATGACGGTCGGCTACCGCATCGTCCTCGGCGGGGCGAGCATGGCCTTCCGCGAATCCATGGGCAGCCTGCTGTTCGCCATGCTCCTGGGCATCGGGATCGCGTACATGATCCTCGCCTCCCAGTTCAATTCCTACAAGGACCCGGTGACGATCATCACCATTCTTCCCCTGTCCATCGCCGGCGCGGCCCTGGCCCTCCTGTTCGCCCGCCAGAGCCTGAACATCTTCAGCATGATCGGCCTGCTCCTGCTCATGGGGATCGTCAAGAAAAACTCCATCATCCTGGTCGACTACGCCAACGCTTTCAAGGCCCAAGGGTTCGGGGCCCGGGAATCCATGGAGAAAGCGGGGCCCATCCGCCTCAGGCCCATCCTGATGACGGCCACGGCCACCATGATGGCCGCCATTCCGCCGGCCCTCGGCCTGGGCTCGGGCTCGGAGATCCGGGTGCCCATGGCCATCGGCGTCATCGGGGGACTCATCCTCTCGACCGCCCTCAGCCTGTTGGTCGTCCCGGCGTTCTACGTGATCGCGGGGAAGACGTCGCGGAAGAAAGTGACGGCGCCGGCTCCCGCGCCGCAGGTTGAGAAAGCATAGGGACTCGGCGCGGCTCCCATCTTAATGGAGGGGGGCTCCCGGGCGGGGGGCTCCGAAAGTACGCCGATTTTCCCCGGCGAGGAAAATCGGCTCGTTCCCTCGGCTTGCTCCCGCGATTCGTCTGCGACGGATCGCGGTCCATGCCCGCTGCGCCTCGGTATGCCTTTCTCCGCCCCACCGCCCTCGCGCCCCCAATTTATTTAATTAAAAGCCGCATGGTCTTAATGGTATAAGCACGAGGGACTTCAGCTAATTCGTTAGCCGGGCGAGGGGAAGAGCGCGAGCGGACCGAAGGAGACTCGCCTCTGCGTTTCGGCTTTTTGGCGTCATGACCCGGGCCTAAATCAGCCGGGAGAAGGAAAGTCGGGCAACGCGGCGCGAGCCCCGGTCGCTCGAAGCGGCGGGGGCCCACGGTTTGGGGGTGAGCCGCGAGAGCGACTGGGGCGGGAGCCGCGTCGAACCGCCCCTCCGAGCCCCCCGCCCGGGAGCCCCCTTCCTTTTATCCTGCAGCGACCTCCCCATTTTCACCGTTGCGCGGCTTGGCGTTCTTCGGCCCGAAACGGCTGTAGAGCGCCGGCAGGACGAGCATCGTCATCAGGGTCGAGGTGAAGAGTCCCCCGACGACGACGACCGCCAGCGGCTTTTGGATCTCCGACCCCGGACCCGTGACGAAGAGGAGCGGGACCAGACTGCAGATCGTGATCGAGGCCGTCATCAGGACGGGCCGGAGGCGGTTGGAGCAGCCCAGGACGATCGCCTCGGCCGACGGCCGGCCCTCCTCTCGGAGCTGGGTGACGTAAGAGAGGAGGACAATCCCATTCAGAACGGCAATGCCGAAGAGGGCGATGAACCCTACGGCCGCCGGCACGGAGAGGTAGAGGCCGGCGAGGTAGAGTGACAGCACCCCCCCGATGAGGGCGAACGGCAGGTTGACGAGGACGAGCAGGGCTAGGCGCATCGAGCCGAACGTCAGGAAAAGGAGGAAGATGATGAGCCCAATGGTCGCGGGGAGGATGACCGCCAGCCTCTGCATAGCCCGCTGCTGGCTCTCGAACTGGCCTCCCCAAGTCAGGTAATAACCCGGCGGGAACTTCACATTCCGGCGGATGAGGCTCCGGGCCTCGGCCACGTAGCCGCCGAGGTCGCGGCCCAAGATGTTGCATTCCACTCCGATCCTGCGTTGGCCGGACTCGCGACTGATCTGGGACGGACCCTCGGACGAGACGATCTCGGCCAGCTCGGACAGAGGCACGAGTGGGCCTTTCGGCGTCCGGACGAGGATGGCGCCGATGGCCTCGACGGAGTTCCTCCGCTCCTCGGGGAAGCGGACCTGGAGATCGAAGGACTTTTCCCCTTCGTAGACCCGGGTAACGGATTTGCCGCCCACCGCCGTTTCGACGACGTCCTGGACGTCCGAAACGTTGAGGCCATGGCGGGCGATCCGGGCCCGGTCGGCCTTGACCGAGATGTAAGGCTGGCCGGCGACGCTCTCCACGACGAGGTCCTCGGTCCCGGGGACCTGGGACAGGATTTTGGCGATCTCGTCCGCTTTGTCCTTGAGGACGTCGAGGTCCTCGCCGAAGAGCTTGACAATGAGCTGGGCCCGGGTGCCGGCCACGATCTCGTCGATCCGGCAGGCGATCGGCTGGCTGAAGGAGAACACCATGCCCGGGAAGTCGTCCAGGGAGTGGCGCATCTTCTCGATGAGTTTCTCGCGGGTAGCGGCGGTCTTCCACTCGTTCCGCGGCAGGAGCATGCCGACGTAGCCCGTTTTCTCGACGCCCCGGGCCTCGATGGCGATCCCGGTCTGCCCGGTCCGGGAGACGATCGTCCGGAGCTCGGGGAACTCCATGAGCCGTGATTCGACCTTGCGGCTCATCTCCATCGATTCCGGGAGCGAGATGCCGGGCAGGAACTGAAGATCCATATCGAACGCGCCTTCGTCCATGATGGGCATGAACTCGGTCCCGAGCCGGGGGATGAGCAGCAGCGCGCCGACCAGGAGCGCGCCGGAGGCGGCGAACAGGACGGCTTTGTGGCGGAGGCCCCAGCGCAGGGCCGGAAGATAGACCCGCCGGGCGGCCTCGACGACGACGATCTTCTTCTCTTTGCGCGCCTTGAGGAAGAGGAGGCAGAAGGCGGGGATGGCGAAGAGCGAGAGGACGAGCGAGGCGAACAGGGCGATGATGTAGGTGAAAGCCAGGGGCAGGAACATCTTGCCCTCGATGCCCTGGAGGGCGATGATGGGAATGAAGGTCAGGGCGATGATGAGCTCGCCGAAGATGCTCGGCTTGCGGACTTCGAGCACGGCCCGGGCCACGGTCGTGAGCTTCCGGCCGGCCGCGCCGGGCTCGCCGAGATGGCGCTCGGCGTTTTCGACCTGGATGATGGTCGCGTCGATGATCATCCCGATCGAAATGGCCAGCCCGCCGAGAGACATGAGATTGGCCGACAGGCCGGCCAGCCGCATCGTAATGAAGGTGAACAGCGCCGAAAGGGGCAGGGCCAGGATGACGATGAACGCCCCGCGGAAGCTCCGGAGGAACATGTAGAGGATGAAGATTACGAAAAGCGAGCCGATGATGAGGGCCTCGGTCACGGTGTTGATGCTGCTCTGGACGATGTCCGAGCGTTTGTAGAAGGGCACGATCCTGACCCCGGCCGGCAGCATGCCTCCGGCGTTGATCTCGGCGACTCGGGCCTCGATCGCCCGGACGACCTCGCGGCTGTTGGCCCCGCGGAGCATCATGACGATCCCCCCGACCGCTTCGTCCTTTCCGTCCTTGATCGACGCGCCCTGCCGGATCGCCTGCCCGGCCCGGACTTCGGCCACGTCGCGGAGGAGGATCGGGGTCCCCTTCTCCGACCGGAGCACTATGGCCTCGATGTCGGCCAGCGACTGGAAGAGGCCGATGCCCCGGACGAGGTATTGCTGACCGTGGCTCTGGAGGATGTTTCCGCCGACGTTGAGGTTATTTTTCTGGAGCGCAGTCTCGACATCGCCGAGGGAGAGGTCGAAGCGGAGGAGCTTGTCCGGGTCGACGACGACCTGGTATTGCCGGATATAGCCGCCGAACGTGTTGATATCGCTGACCCCGGGGATGGATTTGAGCATGGGGGTGAGCGTCCAGTCCTGGGCCGTCCGGAGATCGGTCAGGTAGCGGACCTTGCCGTCCTCGGATTCGGGCATCTTCCCCTCGAGCGTATATTGGTAGATCTCCCCCATGGCCGTGGAAATCGGCCCCATGGCGGTCTCGACGCCCGGCGGCATCTTGTCCTTCGCCTCGATCAGGCGTTCGAGGACGAGCTGCCGGGCGAAGTAGATGTCGACCCCGTCCTCGAAGACGACGGTGATGACCGAGAGCCCGTACTTCGAGACCGAGCGGAGCTGGGCGAGCCGGGGCATGCCCCGCAGAACCATCTCCAGAGGATATGTGACGAACTTCTCCACTTCGAGCGGCGAACGGCCGGGCGCCATAGAGAGGAGCTCAACCTGGATGTTGGTGACGTCGGGGAAGGCGTCGATCGGGAGCTTCAGAAGCGCATAGACGCCGAAGCCGATCAGGATGAGGACGCAGACGATGACTAAAAGACGCTGGTGGAGGGTGAAGTTGACGATCCGCTTGATCATGGCAACTCCATGCTCAGAGTCTTCTTGAGGAGCTCGGATTTAATAAAGAAGCTGCCGGCCGTGGCCACGACGTCGCCCTCTTTGAGCCCCGCCCGGACCTCGACGAACGCGCCGAAGGCGGCGCCCGTCTCGATCTCGCGCAAAGCGAAGACGCTTTCCGCGGTCCGGACGAAAACGACCTTCTTGTTCAGGAAGTCCTGGATGGCCGCGGCTGGAACGAGGAGCGCCTTCTCTTCCGTGGCCGCCCGGATTTCGGCGTCGACGTACATGCCCGGCCGAAGATCGCCCGCCGGGTTCGCCAGATCGATTCGGCCGGCGATGGTCCTCGTCTTTTCGTCGAGGACGTTGCCGAGCTGGAAGATCCGCCCGGCGTAGGTCCGGCCGGGAAACGCCGCGGTCCGGATCGCCGCGTCGCAACCCGGTCGGACGGCCGCCAGGTCTCTCTCGAAGATGTGGAGGTCCACCCAGACTGTGGAGAGGTCGGCCAGGCGGAAAAGGTCGAGGCCGGCCTCCATGTAGTCTCCGGCGTTGACCAGGCTCTCGATGACGTTCCCGCCGATCGGCGCCCGGACCGGGAGGAGGGTCAGGATCCGGCCCGACTTTTCGATGGACGCCAGTTCGTCATCGCCGATGTCCATGACCCGGATCCGGTTTCGGGCCGAATCCAGGAGCGATTGGGCCGACCGCCGTTCGGCGTCGTCCAGCCCTTCCCTCTTCGAGCGTTCCAGGGCCTGAAGCAGCTCCGCCTGAAGGGACAGGAAGTCCTTGCTGTAGAAGGAGATCAGGAGCTGGCCGGCCCGCACGCGATCGCCCTCGTAGGCGAAGAGCTTCTCGATCCGGCCGGCCGTCCGGGACGTCACGTGGGCCACGCGCTTCGGATTGAACAGGATCTCCCCGGTCGCCCGGACCGTCCGGGCGGCGGGCCGGAGCTCGGCCGCGGCGGTCTGGATCCCCGCCGTTTTCAGGGCTTCGGGCGTCAACATGACCGTCGAAGGCGCGGCCTCGGGGGCGGATTTGGCGGCGGGCGCCTCGGCGGATTTCGTCTTGCAGCCGGCCGCGAGGAGACCGGCGAGCGCGAGGGCGGCGAGGCGGAGGATGAGGGTCTTGGTCTGCTTTTTCATGGATATCCTTTATTCGGCGGCATTTTCGCCGGCGACTTCGAGGTCGGCCAGGGACGTGAGATAGAAGAAGAGAGACTTGAGGTGCTCGAGCCGGGCCGCGGCATAGGTCCGGTAGAGGTCGAGCAGATTGAAGAATTCGAACTTCGCGTATTGATACTGGCTGACGCTCAGCTTCAGCTCGTCCTCGAGGTCCTTGAGGAGCCTTTGCTCGAAGATCTTCACCTGTTCCTCGGCGGTCCGGACGGACTCGAACGCCCGGTCGATCCGGGACATCAGCCGGGCTTCCTCCTGGCTTTCGGATAGGGCCGCAATATCGTTGGCCGCTTCGGCTTCCCGGATCTCGCCGTTCGTCCGCGTCCGCCAGACCGGCAGCGAGAGGCCGATCGAGAATCCCCAGGACCCCGTCCGGAGGCTCGGGAAATAAAGGCCCAGGGAGAAATCGGGGAGGACGCTTTTCCGGGCCAGGAGAAGCGCCGTCACGGCCTGTCCCCGCTTCGCGGCCGCGAGCTTCAGCGTCGGGCTTGCGGCCCGGGCCTCCTCTTTCCAGGCCGCGAGAGCCTTGGTCAGGGGGATATAGGTCATATCCGTGGCGAGGGCCAGGGATTCGTCGCCCCGCCGGCCGAGGAGGAGGTTCAGTTCGCCCCGGGCGGCCGCACCGTTCTTCCTCTCCTCGAGGATCTGGTTCTGGAGGCGGGCCTTCTCGACCTTGGCCCGGAGGACATCGGCATAGGTCGTGTCGCCGGCCTGGTATTTGGTGAGGAGGCTGGCGATGAATTCGTCGAGAAGGGCGGACGATTTTTCGAGCGATTCGACCGTCTTTCTCGACAAGACCGCGGCGTAGTAGGCCTTCTTCACCCGGGCGCTTACCAGGAGGCGCGTCCGGTCGAGCGCGAGCGCAGCCTGGGCTTCGCCCGCCCGCCCGATTTCCGCCCGCAGGGCCCGCTTTCCGGGAAACTCAAGATTCTGTTCGAGGCCGAAGCTGATCTCCTTTTCGGGCGTCCCGTCCGCGTTCCTGCGGAAGGCGAGGCCTTCGTCGCGGAAGACAAGCGTCGGATCGGCGACGGCTTCCATCTGCATCCGCTTCCCCGCGGACGCGGACACTTCCCTCTGGGCGATGAGGATGGCCGGATTTTGGCGGAGCGCCAGGGCGACGGCCTGCTCGAGCGTCAGCCCGTCCTGGCCGTGGACGGGCGGGCTTCCGATCGCGAGCGCGCAAAATAGGACCAGGCAAAATTTTTTCATTTCAAGCCTCCGGGCTGGACGAGGGGACTCGGGAAACGACGGAAGGCGGGACTACGCGGAGAGATCGGGCGGATGGAAAATGTTCGCGATGAACCCGGCGAGAGGGGCCCCTTCGGCCGTCACGGACGGGAGCGTCCGCGGCGGCCGGCTGCCGATGGCGGCTTCGGTGGCAAAGGGCTCGGGATTTTCATACGCCGTATGCAGAGGGCTGCAGATCTCGTGCAGATGTTCGTCGTGCTCCTGGCAGAAGTAGTCGTGGAACACGATCACCGAGCCGGAGAAGATGAGCACCAGGAGGGCGAAAAGCGCGGCCCGTCGTCCGGCCGTCCGCGAGGCGTTCCGCTTCGCGCGCGGCGGGGCCGTCCGGGCTCTCAACTCCTGATGTTTCAAGGGCATACCAAGCGCAAATTCTAATCGGTTCCCTGGAGATTGTCAATCGGCCCGGCCCGGACGGTTTGCGCATAATGAGCGGGGGTCCGGGCGCGGCGGCGGCCGTCCCCCCGCTCCTTGCCGGACCCCGTGGGCGGCGCTATAATACGGCCGTGCAGATACGGTTGGGCCGGCATTCCCTTGTCCTCCTGATGCCGTTCTTCATCTCTTTCTGCTCCTCGCCGCCCCGCGGGCTCATCGTCCTCTGCGCGGGGGACAGCATCACCGCCGAAGCGTACCCCCATTTCCTCCAACGGCTCCTTAACCAAGAAGGGATCCGGGCCAAAGTCCTCAATTTCGGCCGGAACGGATACGCGTCCGGCGAATACCGACGGTTCCTGGAGGAGAACGGGGAGCGGCTGAAGAAGAAGCGGCCCGATTTCATCCTCCTCCAGCTCGGGACGAACGACGTCCGGGTCGACGGGGACCACGCCGACACGGACGCATTTGCGGCCAATATGAAGGCGATCCTGGCGATGCTCGGGTCGTTCACGGACAAGACCGGCCGGCCGTGCCGAATCCTCGTGGCCACGATTCCTCCCGTCCCGGAAAATACGCCCCTCCCCTTCTCCCCCGAATCGTCGCGCCGCGTGACGGAGGAGATCAACCCCGCGATCCGGGCCCTCGCTGCCGAAACGGGGATTCCCTTGGTCGACAACCACGCCCTGTTCGCCGGCCGGCCGGACCTCCTCCCGGGCGTCCATCCCGCGCGGGACGGCTACCGCCTCCTCGCCGCGAACTGGCTGGCCGCCCTCAGGCCGCTCCTGAAGCGATAGCGAAAAGGGGAAGAACCCCGAGAGTCCTGGCGCCGATCCGGCACGGGGCCGGGGCCCCGGGCTTTACCCGGGGGTCCATTTCCGCCGTACTCGCCCGTGGATATATGCCACGGGCGAGTGGCGAGCCGAAGGCTCGTCCCTTGACTCCCCCCGCCCCGCGTGTCTTGAATTTTAGGCGTGAGAGTGCTATGATTTTGGGTAAGCGATCAACCCAACCCATCACAGAACCATCGCTCGAAGGGGAGAATTATAAATGAACAGAAAGCTTATTAGACCGAATTTTTCGGAGATCAAGGATAAGATCAAGGCCGGCGAAATTCAAAAGATCCAGCCGCCGCCGCAAGCCCAAGCCTCGCCCTCGATGCTTTCGCCGCAGCACCCTCCGAAGAGGATCCATCCGCCCACCGATACGTCCGCCGAGAACTATTACTATCTGAAGCAGATGAGCAAGAAGACCCCGATGGCGGTGGTTTTCAACGACGGCCAGGTCATCGAGGGCTACATCGAGTGGTACGACCGCAGCTGCATCAAACTCAACCGGGACAACGCCCCCAACCTGCTCGTCTTCAAGAGCGGCATCAAATACATGTACAAGCTCAGTGAAGGGAAAGAGTCCGGAGACGGCGAACCCGATAACAAGAAATGAGCCGCCGCCGGATCGGGATCACCCTCGGTGATCCGGGAGGGATCGGTCCCGAGATCGTCGTCCGAGCGCTGTCTGAGACAACCAGGTTGTCCGCGACGACCAGGTCGTCTTTGACGACCGAGTCGACCGGCGCCGAGTTCGTCATCTTCGGCGATTCCAATGTCTTTCGGTCTGAAGCGGACCGTCTCGGCATAATACCGGACCCCGGCGCCTATGTTTTCCGCGAATCCGGACCGGAGAGTCCTTCCGGACGGCGCGGCGTTCCCGACAAGGACAACGGCGCGGCCTCGTTCCGCTGGTTCGCGGACGCCGTCGCCGCCGCCCGGGCGAAGGAGATCGGGGCGATCGTCACCGCCCCCATTTCCAAGAAATCGTGGGAGCTGGCCGGCCTCCCCTGGCGGGGGCACACCGAGTATCTGGCGAGTTTATATCCAAGCGCGATCATGACCTTCTGGTCGGATCCATTGACCATCGCCCTCTTCAGCCACCACCTCCCGCTCCGCGAAGCGCTGGCGGACGTCACCAAAGCCAATTTGCTCCGCTTTTTCAGGACCCTGCGGGACGGCCTGGACGCCGTATCGCCGGGCCCTCATGAATTCCTGGTCGCGGGACTGAATCCGCATGCCGGGGAGGACGGGCTCCTGGGCCGCGAGGAGCGCGAGGAGATCGAGCCCGCGATCTGCGAGGCGCGCGAATCCGGGATTCCCGTCGCCGGCCCCTTCCCTCCGGACATCGTGTTCCGGGCCGCTTTAGGGCGGCCGGAGAAGGTCGTCGTCGCCCTCTATCACGACCAGGGGCTGATCCCGTTCAAGCTCGTCGCGTTCGAGACCGGGGTCAACGCCACGCTGGGGATGCCGTTCCTCCGCACGTCGCCGGACCACGGCACCGCGTTCGATATCGTGGGGAAAAGTCCGGCCGATCCCCGGAGCATGATCGCCGCCCTCCGGCTGGCCGGCCGCTCCTAGCGTCCCGTCTCACAAGTCCCTTGCGCTGGCTCTCCATGAAGACGGGACGCTTCCAGGGGGGAGTCAAGCTCCCCCCTCGGCGCTCCGCTGACCCCCTGAGGGGGCCACGCCGCCCCCCTCAAACTCCCCGGCGGTTGTGCGTCTCCATTAATTCTCCTTGAGCCAAAAAATTGGTGAGACGCACAACTAGCGCTTCGCCCGCTTTAGCGCCGCCCGCAGCTCCCGGTTCAGGTCTCGCTCCTTGATGGCCTCTTTCTTCTCGTAGGCCTTTTTGCCCTTGGCCAGCCCCAACTCGACCTTGATCCGGCCTTTCTCGTTCGAGACGACTTTGAGCGGGACGAGGGTCAGCCCCTTCTCCCGGATCTTGCCCGTCAGGCGCTTGATCTCCCGGCGGTGGAGCAGCAGCTTCTTCGGCCGGAGCGGATCGTGGTTGAACCGGTTGGCGGCCTCGTAGGGACTGATATGGGCCCCCACGAGGAAGACCTCTCCGTTCCGGACTTCGGCGAAGCTCTCCTTGAGGCTGATCCGCCCTTCCTTGACCGATTTGA
Organism: Candidatus Aminicenantota bacterium; assembly: GCA_017883285.1. Classification (GTDB taxonomy): domain Bacteria; phylum Acidobacteriota; class Aminicenantia; order Aminicenantales; family UBA4085; genus FEN-413. Next base: position 11,170 of record JADGNV010000019.1, read on the forward strand.
CCTCGCTTCCCACGAGGGCGACGCCGGCCTCGAACGTCTCGAGGATGTCGTAGTGGAAATGGGCCGGCTTGTTGACCGAGATCGTCCGGGCCAGGCCGGGCTTAGCCATGTCGGGTCTCCACCCGGACCAGGGTGATGTGCCGCTTCGTCATCTTCTCGACGATGAAGCGGCTTCCGCGATGGGTCAGGGCGTCCTTTTCGTGGGGGATCCGGCCGAATTCGTAGAGGAAGAACCCGGCCAGGGTCATGTAGTTGATGCTCTCGGGAATCCCGAGAGGGAGCCGCTCGTTGAGGGCCTTGATCCCGGTCGCGCCCTTGACGAGATACGCGCCGTCCCCGGCCGGACTCAGCCACTCCTCTTCCCGGACGTCGTATTCGTCCCGGATGTCGCCCACGATCTCCTCGATGATGTCCTCCAGGGTGACGAGGCCTTCCATGTTGCCGAACTCGTCCACGACGAAGGCCATGTGAACGGCGTTCTCCTGGAGTTGGATGAGGGCCTTCTCGACCGAGGCGGACTCGGGCAGGAAGAAGGGCTTGCGGAGAATGGCCTGGAGGTCGAGCGGTCTTCGAGCGATGAGGCCGGGGATGACGTCCTTCGTGTGGATCAGTCCCTCGATATGGTCGAGCCGGCCCCGATAGACGGGAAACCGGGAAAACTCCTCGCAGAGGATCGTGTCCAGGACCTGCTCCTCCGTGGCGGTGATCTCGATGGCCTTGATCCGGAGACGGGGGGTCATGATCTCCTTCACCGGCCGGGAGGCGATGTTCAGGATCTCGGCGATCATCTTCTTCCGGTAGGCCGACATCCCCTTGACGCCCGTCGTCAGGAGGACCTTGGTCTCGTCCTCGGTGATCGACCGGCCCAAGCCGCGCGACCCTTTCCCGGCGGACGGAAACAGCCGGCTCGAGAGGAACGTGAAGGCCTTCACGAACGGAAAGAACAGGACCATGAGGACCCGGATCGGGCCGGAGAAGAGGAACGCGAGCTTCAGGGGGTTGTAGGCGGCGTAGATCTTGGGGTTGATCTCGGCGAAGAAGAGGAGGAGGAGCGTCGTGGCGACCGTGGCCAGGAGCACCGCCGTGTTCTTGTGGGGGACGAGGCCGGCGATGAACGACGTCGCGAGGGAGGCCGCGGCGACGTTGACCAGGGTATTGCCGATCAGGATCGTGGCCAGGAAATCGTCGACCCGGGCCAGGATCGTCTTGACAGTCCCGGCCCGTTTCGAGCCTTTGCTCTGAAGATAGTCCAGGGTGTGCGGGCTCGAGCAGATAAAGGCGGTTTCCGAGGCGTTGAAAAAAGCGCTCAGGAGAATAAAGAACAAGATGAGCAGAATCGAAACGAGCGGCATGGCGCGAAGGTCAACTATCCAGACCGGCTTTGACGTCTTTGAAGCAGTTCGAGAGGGTGTGGATGATCTTCCGCTCGATCTGGGAGGTGGGCATGGACGAGGCGACGGCGATCTCGCTCACGATCAGTTCCTTGGCCTTTTCCATCATCTTCTTCTCGCGGAAGGAGAGGGGTTTGATCAGGCTGAGGTAGTAGAGGCTCTTCAGCACCGCGACCATATCGAGGATCGTGCCCGACCGCATCAGGTTCACGTGCTCCTTGTAGCGGCCTTTCCAGTTCATCGTGACTTCGATCTCGCCGTTCTTCATGTAGTCGAAGATCTCTTTCACCGCCCGCTCGGAGATGAGCTTCCGGATGCCGATCTCCTCAGCGGACGCGGAGGGGACGAGAACGAGGGTGTTGTTGGCCAGGATGCGGAGATGGAGGATGTTAAACGGTTCCCCGTTGAAGGCTTCGTCCTGGATGTTTTCGATGACGCTCAGGCCTTGATTGGGATAAATGACCCTATCACCAATCTTGAAGGAATTCATGTAAAAACATTATACTGGGTTCCCCTGGAATAGTCAAATAAGATGGCCTAATATAATCAATATCATAAATAATATAAAGAGATATCTAATATATGTCATTAAATACTCTAATAATGTACATTATTATTAAATATAACCATATGTTATTTATTATTAATGAGTTAAAGAGTTATTAGAAAAGTGAATAGATATAATACATGGACAAAATTTATGTATTTGTTTCACTCATTTTCGACAGTTGATTTTTCGAACTTCCTGTAAATGAACGGATTACGGGCGCGTGAAAAGACTTTGGCCCTACGGTCGATCGACTCAGTCGCATATCGTCACCGAGGACGGCGGCCGAACTCCGGCCGGAGCAGGCGAGCCCGGCTGGGAGCGGCCCCCCTTCTTCGAAAAAGGGGCCGTGGGAAGCCCACGGAAATCCGGCTTGACTTATAACCCGAGGTTTATTAACATACTACCCTCAAAGGTAAAACGATGAAGCCTACATTCAACCCGAACAACAGAAAAAGAAAGAAAGACCATGGATTTTTGGTGCGCATGAGCACCAAGGGCGGACAGAAAGTCATCAAGAGACGCCGCGCGAAAGGCAGGAAACGTCTCGCCGTTTGATGATAGAGAACTATGGTCCTTGCGAAAGGATCCGAAAAAAAACAGAATTCTCTGGGCTTTACAAGAGAGGCCGTTGCGCTCGAGGGAAATATTTCAATCTGATCTATCTCCCCAACAATCTCGGCCATTCCCGGTTGGCCGTGGTCGCCAGCAAGAAGGTCGGGAATGCCGTTCATCGCAACAAGATCCGGCGCAGGGCTCGGGAGCTGTTTAGAAGGAACAAGGATTTGTTGATATATCCCTTGGATATTCTCCTGATTGCCAAGAAAGACATCCGGCTCGCCACGTGGCGGGACATGCGCGACCAGTACTTTTCGGCCCTGCAGGCGATCAGCGGGAAGAATTGAATTCGCCCATGAAGCGTGCGGTTCTCGCGGCAATACGAATCTACAAGATAGTCCTGTCCCCTTTTCTCGGTAACCACTGCCGGTTCTATCCTACCTGCTCCGATTTCATGGCCCAGGCGATCCGGAAATTCGGCCTGGCGAAAGGACTCTGGCTGGGATTGAAAAGGCTGGGCCGATGCCATCCGTTCCACGTCGGTGGGCTGGACCCCGTTCCTTAAGAGGTCAGAGCATGCAAAAAAGACTGCTGGCGGCGATCGTCCTGTCGTTTCTCGTCCTTTTCCTGTATCAAGCCGTCTTCGTGAAAAAAGCCCCGGCGCCGCAGAACCCCCTGGAGCAGCCGGCCGCTTCGATGAAGACTCAGGCGGCACCGGCGGCGCCGGTTGCGCCGGAACAGAAGCCGGCCACCGGCGCAGCCGCGGCCCCGGCGGCCAAATCAGACGCTAACCTATTGAATATTAAACAAATAGGGTCTGGACAGGAGGAGCTGATCACGGTCACGACGCCGCTCTACCGGGCCGTCTGGACCAACAAGGGTGGCGTCCTTACGAGCTGGAAGCTGAAGAAGCACCTCGACGAGAAGAAGGACGATCTCGAGCTCGTGCCCGCCGCGGCCAAGGACGCCGGCGTTTTTCCGTTCGCCCTCTATGACGACAATCCCGAGGCGGTGAAGGCCGGCCTGACGGGAATCGCGGCCGGAGCGGCCAATTCCGCTTTCTACAAGACGTCCGGGACGAATTTCGAGCTCAAGGACGGGGATAAGGCCGAAGTCAGATTCACCTATTCCGACGGAAAAGAGCTCGAAGTCGAAAAGATCTTCACCTTCTACGGCGGCCGGTACGACTTCGACATCGCCGTCCATGTCCGGAAGAACGGCCAGCCCGCGGCCGCCCGCGTCCTATGGGGCCCGGGCCTCCGGAACCCTTCCCAGCAGGAGCTCAGCCAGAGCCTGGCGACCGGCGGCGGAGGAATGACCGTCCTCGCCGGCGACAAAGTCTATCGTCTGGACCAGCGCAAATACAAATCCGAGCAGAGCGCCTACAATTTCGTGACGTGGTCGTCCTACGACGACAACTACTTCGCCGCCCTGTTCGTCCCCGGCGCGGCCACCGGGACGGCCGCCTTCCTGAAAGTGGACACCGAGAACAAGCCGCCCTCGTTCTTCCTGGCCGCGACGGATCCCGGGAAGGTCTTCCTCGGTCCCAAGGAGTTCGGGACGCTGGCCGACTTCGGGCACAACACCAAGAAGGTCGTTCGCTTCGGCTTCCTGGGATTCATCACCGAGTTCCTGTTCTACGCCCTCCGCTTCATCCACAAGTTCGTCCCCAACTGGGGCTTCGCGATCATGGTCCTCACCCTCTTCATCAAGATCCTGTTCTTCCCCCTGACCTACAGCAGCATGAAATCCATGGCCAAGATGGCCGAGCTCCAGCCGAAGGTCAAGGCGTTGCGGGCCAAGTACAAGAAGTCCAAGACCGACATCGCCCAGCGCCGCGAGATGAACGAGGAGATGATGAAGCTCTACAAGGAGCACGGCGTCAATCCCGCGGGCGGCTGCCTGCCGATGCTCATCCAGATCCCGATTTTCATCGGGTTCTTCAATCTCCTCCGGAACGCCATCGAACTGCGGCACAGCCCCTGGATGCTCTGGATCAATGACCTCTCGGTCAAGGATCCGACCTACATCCTCCCCCTGCTGATGGGCGGGACCCAGTTCGTCAGCCAGAAGATGACTCCCACATCCGCGGATCCCTCCCAGGCGCGGATGATGCTCATTATGCCCGTCGTCATGACGGTTTTTTTCCTGCAATTCCAGAGCGGTCTGGTCCTCTACTGGCTGACCTCCAATGTCCTCCAGATCGGGCAGCAGTACATCATGAACCGCATGATGAAAGCCAAGAAGGTTGAATCCCATGGAAAACGAAGAAAAAACTGAGACCCCCGAAGAACCGCTCCCCGAATTCCGGGCCCGGAACCTCGAAGACGCCATCGGCCACGCCGAGCACAAGCTCAAGATCCCGCGCTCCGAGCTGAATTACGAGATCGTCACCGAGAAGACCACTCTCTTCGGCCTCAGCAAGGAGATCGTCATCCATGCCTGGCCGAAAGCCGTGGCCGAGGACAACGTCATCGCCGATTTCCTCGAAAAGCTGAAGCAGGTGTTCCCTCTCGAGATCACCTACGAAATCAAGCGGAAGGACGGCGTCGTCTTCGTGATATTCGACGGCGAGGACAAGCAGCTCCTGCTCTGGAAGGACGGGGCCCTTCTCCTGGCCCTTCAGCACCTGCTGAACAAGATCTCCAATCAGAAAGTTCAGGTGGACTGCGAATTCTTCCGTAAGAGAAAAGAGAAGAAGCTCCGCGAATACGCCCAGCAGGTGGCCCGCCAGGTCCACGACTCCGGGCGCAACGAGATCCTCGACCTGATGAACCCCTACGAGCGGCGCATCGTCCACATCGCCGCCAACCAGGTCCCCGGCATCACGAGCGAAAGCCTGGGCGAAGGGTTCCTGAAGCGGGTCAAGATTTTTCCCCTGGCCAAGCAGGGACGCTGAGCGGGAGCACGGGGCCGGTCGATCGGCCGCCCCGGGCTGCTTCCCTATTCCTTCCGGCTCGACTATAATTCGTCCGAGATGTTCGATTATTCCCTCGACGACACAATTATCGCCGTTTCGACGCCGCTTGGCCGGGGCGGCATCGGTATTGTCCGCCTGAGCGGCGATTCCGCCCTTCCGATCGCCCTGAAGATTTTCCGGCCGAAGAAGGCCGGGTCCCGGATCCTTCCCGGGCGGGCCGTCCTCGGAAACCTGGTCGATCCCGAGCGGAAGGAGCCATTCGAGGAAGCCTATCTGATCCATTTCCGCGCTCCGCATTCCTACACCACCCAATCCGTCGTAGAAATAAGCTGCCACGGCAGTCCCGTCGTCCTGGAGGAAGTCCTCCGCCTGGGAACCCGTTTTGGAGCGAGGCTCGCCCGCCCCGGGGAATTCACCTTCCGAGCCTATCGCGGCGGCCGGATCGATATCCTCCAGGCGGAAGCGGTCGATGACCTCATTCGGGCCCCGAACATCGAGGCCGCCCGGAAGGCGTTCGGCCATCTCGACGGTGGACTGTCGGCGAGGATGGCCGGGCTCCGGCGCCGGATCGTGGAGATCCTGGGCCTGATCGAAGCCGCGATCGAGTTTCCCGACGAAAAGCTGCCGGTCTCGCCCCGGAACATCGAGGCCGGCCTCGAGGAGATGACCGGATACCTCGATGCCTTGATCGCGGGCTACGACGCCGGCCGGGCGCTCCTCGAGGGGGTCACGCTGGCCATCGTCGGCCGGGCGAACGTCGGCAAGTCCACCCTGTTCAACGCGCTCCTCGCGCACGAGCGGGCGATCGTGACCCCGTTCCCGGGGACGACGCGCGATTTCCTTCGGGAGAAGGTCCGCATCAAGGACGTCGACTTCAACCTGGTGGACATGGCCGGACTCCGCCGGGCCGCGACGGCCGTCGAAAAGGAAGGCATCCGGCGGAGCCGGGAGATCGCCGCCCAGGCCGACGGCATCCTCTTCCTGTTCGACGCGTCGAAGAAGGACTTCGAGGAAGACTTGACCCTGCTCGACGAATTCAAGGATAAGAAAGCGGTCCTCGTCTTCAACAAAATCGACCTCGGCCGGAAGCCGGATCTGGGGAAGGTCCGTGCCCGGATCGGCCGGAGGCCATTCCTCGAGATATCGGCCCTCCGGGGGACGAACTTAGAGCGGCTGAAGGCCGCAATCTCCAAGACTTTTGCCCCCCGGAACGTCGATAGGGGAGACGTCATATTCCATCTGTGGCAGAAACTGGCTTTGGAAGACATGGGAGCCCGCCTCCGGCGGGCGAAACGTCTCCTGTCCGACGGCCATCCCGAGGAGATGTATGTCGAGGAGATCCGGGAGATCGTTCCCGCCCTTGGACGGTTCCTCGGAGAGATCCGGTCCGACGACGTGCTCGCCGACATCTTCGGCCGCTTCTGCGTGGGAAAATGAGATGAGCCCCTCCCCTTCGGACGTCTATGATGTCGTGGTCGTGGGCGCCGGCCATGCCGGCTGCGAAGCGGCTTGGGCCGCTTCGGGGATGGGGCTTCGGACCTGCCTGGTCACGATCCATCTTGATACCATCGCCCAGATGTCCTGCAACCCGGCCGTGGGCGGCTTGGCCAAGGGGCATCTCGTCCGCGAGATCGATGCCCTGGGCGGCCTCATGGGGCTGATGGCCGACAAAACCGGCATCCAGTTCCGGCTGCTCAACCGGAGCCGCGGCGGCGCCGTCCAGGCCCCGCGGGCCCAGTGCGACAAGGCGCGGTACCGGCAGGCCATGAAGAGCAAGCTCGAGGACGTCCCCAACCTGACGGTTTTTCAGGGCATCGTGGCCGATGTCCTCGTCGAGAAAGGCCGGGCCAGGGGAGTGGCCCTCCTGGATGGAAGCAGGATTCCCGGAAAGGCCGTGATCGTGACGCCGGGGACGTTCCTGAACGGGCTCATCCATATCGGGCTGAAGAGCTATCCGGCGGGCCGGGCCAACGAACTCGCGTCCCGGGAGCTGGGCGACAATCTCAAGAAACGGGGGTTGCTCTCCTTCCGCCTGAAGACGGGCACGCCCATGCGCCTCGACAAGCACACGATCGATTGGACGCGGTTCGAGCCCCAACCGGGCGACGACGTCCCCGTCCCCTTCTCCTTCCGGACGAAAATCCCGCTCGAGAACAAGGTCGTCTGCCATACCGGCTACACGAATGCGAAGACCCATGAAGTCATCCGGGCGAACCTCGACAAATCCCCGCTTTACCAGGGGAAGATCTCGGGGACCGGCCCCCGCTATTGCCCTTCGATCGAGGACAAGGTCGTCAAGTTCCCGCACCACCTCCGGCACCAGTTTTTCCTGGAGCCGGAGGGGCTGGACACGTCGGAAATCTACGTCAACGGCGTTTCCTCGAGCCTCCCTTTCGAGACTCAAATCGCCATCCTGAAGACCATTCCCGGCCTGGACCGGGCCAAGATCCTGCGGCCGGCCTACGCGATCGAATACGACGCAGCCGATCCGACCCTCCTTCTCCCCACCCTGGAGACCCGCGCCGTCCGGAATTTGTATCTTGCCGGCCAGATCAACGGCACTTCAGGCTACGAAGAAGCCGCCGCCCAGGGGCTCATGGCCGGAATCAACGCCGCCCTGAAGGTCCGAAAGAAGCCGCCGTTCGTCCTCCGCCGTGACGAAGCCTATATCGGCGTTCTGATCGACGACCTGGTCTCCAAGGGGATCGAAGAGCCCTATCGGCTGTTCACGTCGCGGGCCGAATACCGGCTGAACCTCCGCATCGACAACGCCGACCGCCGCCTGATGAAATACGGGCGGAATTTCGGTCTTATCTCGGCCGAGGATTTCGCGGCCTTCGAGGAGAAAAGCAAGCGGGTCGCGGCCGCCCTCCTTTACCTGGAGAAGACGAAAATTGGGACGGGCGACAAGGAAAAAATGACCCTCAGGGATTACCTAAAAAAACCTGAAATCCGTCTCCGGAATGTGCTAGAATACCATCAGAATCTGGCGGCCTTGACGGACGAAGAAGTCAGGCACATCGAGGCCGAAATCAAGTATGAAGGGTATGTGAAGAAGCAGGGCAAAGAGATCGCCAAGGTCCTGAAGATCGACGGCCTGAAGATACCCGAGAAGCTGGATTCGAGCGAGGTCCACGGCCTGACCCGCGAAGCGGTCGAAAAGATGAGAAAATACCGGCCCCGGACGATCGGGGACCTCAAGAAAATCCCCGGCCTGACGCCCTCCGACGTCTTCAGCGTCTATGTCCATCTGGCCGCCCGGAAGAAGAAACGCCACGGGACGGGGGCGATTGTTCCACGTGGAACATCCGACGATGCAGAATAAGATCATCGCGATCGCGAACCAGAAAGGCGGCGTGGGCAAGACCACGACGGCCATCAACCTCGCGGCGTCCCTGGCCAAGATGAAGATGCGCGTGCTTCTAATCGACTTCGATCCCCAGGGCATGGCCACGGCCGGCCTGGGGAAAGCCAAGGAGCCCGGCAAAGGCATCTATCCGGCCTTGATGAGCGGCCAGGACATCATGGAATGCATCGTCGGCACCGAGCTCGACAATCTCTACCTCTGCCCATGTTCGCCCGAGCTGGCCGGGGTCGAAGCCGAGCTCTACAACCAGGAAAATCGGGAGAAGCGGCTCCGGGAGATCCTGGACAAAATCCGGCCGCAGTTCAATTTCATCTTCATCGATTGCCCTCCCTCCCTCAGCTTCCTGACCATCAACGCCCTGTCCGCGGCGGATTCCGTCCTGATCCCCGTCCAGACCGAGTTTTTCTGCATGGAGGGCATCCCCGACCTCCTCCACTCGCTAAACGAAGTCCGGACCTATTTCAATCCGACCTTGAAGATCGAGGGCATCATCCTGACCATGTACGACGACCGGACGAACCTCTCCCGCCAGGTCGCGGACGAGGTCCGGAAATCGCTCAAAGACGTGGTCTATAAGGCCATCATCCCCCGGAGCGTTCGCTTGGCCGAGGCCCCCAGCTTCGGCAAGCCCGTGCTCCTCTACGATGCCAAGTCCAGGGGGGCGGAGGCTTATCTCAATCTAGCCCAGGAGATTCTTGAGAAATGAAAAAAGCGCTCGGCAAAGGAATAAAGGCCTTCATCCCGGAGGAATACGGTATCCTCAAGCAAGAAACGTACGCGGAACTCGAGATCGACCAGATCCGGCCGAATCCGCTCCAGCCGCGGACGAAATTCAACGAGGCCTCGATCGACGAGCTCGCCCGGTCGATCAGGGAGTCCGGGGTCCTTCAGCCGATCATCGTCGTGTCGGAGGAAGGCCGTTACAAGATCCTGATCGGGGAGAGGCGCTGGCGGGCGGCCCGCAAGGCGGGGCTCAAAAAAGTCCCCGTCCTCATCCGTAACATCCCCAAGGAGCATCAGCTCGAAGTCGCGCTCATCGAAAACCTCCAGCGCGAGGAATTGAACCCGATCGAGATCTCCCTCGGCTACAAGCGGCTGATCGACGAGCTCGGCTACACCCAGGAAAACGTGGCCGAGAAAGTCGGCAAGGACCGGGCCTCGGTCGCGAACCATTTGCGGTTGCTCAAGCTGCCCCTCGAAATCCAGGACCTCCTCAGCGACGGGAAGATCTCGATGGGCCACGCCAAAGTGTTGCTTGGCCTCGACGATCCCCGGGCGCTCGTCGCCTTGGCCCGCAAGATCATGGCCAAGGGGCTTTCCGTCCGCGAGGTCGAGGCCCTTCTGGCCAGGACCGAGAAGGAGGTCCCGGCGCCGAAAAAACGGAAAGCCGATCCGAATCTCGAAGCCGTCCAGGAAGACCTGCTGCGTGTTCTCGGGACCAAAGTGACCATCGACGGCACGCCCAAGAGGGGCGTCATCAAGGTCTTCTACTTTTCCCTGGACGAGCTCAACCGCGTCATTGAACTCATCAAAGGAGCCAGATCATGAAGGACAAGAAAATAGACGAACACAAAATCACGGGATACTTCGACGACGGGTCGGAATTCGACGGGACCCTGAAATTCCGGGGCTCCTTCCGGATCGACGGCTTCTTCAAGGGGCGGATCGAATCCGACTCGATGCTGATCATCGGCGACAAGGGAAAGGTCGAAGCCGAGATCGTGGTGAACCATGTCGTCATCAGCGGCGAATGCCGGGGCAACATCAAGGCGGCCGAGTGCGTCGAGATCAACAGCCTGGCGCGCGTGTATGGCACGGTCACGACGCCCAAGCTCATCGTCGAGGAAGGAGCGTATCTCCAAGCTTCCTGCCAGACCTGCGATCAGCCGCCCGCCGCCGCCGCGGAGATAAAGCTCAAGTCCTGAGGGGGGAGAAGACGCATGGATCAGGCCGTCGGCATCATTCCGGCTCGATACGGATCGAGCCGTTTTCCGGGGAAGCCCCTGGCGCCGATCCTCGGCAAGCCCATGATCCAATGGGTCTATGAAGGCGCCCGCAAGTCGAAGCGGCTGTCCCGGGTCATCATTGCCACCGACGACGTGCGCATCTTCGAGGCCGGATTGTCTTTCGGAGCGGAAGCGGTGATGACGTCCTCCGGCCATGCATCGGGAACGGACCGCGCGGCCGAAGTCGCCGCGAACATCGAGGCGTCCGTCATCGTCAACATCCAGGGCGACGAGCCGCTGCTCGACGGGTCCGTGCTCGACGGCCTCGTCGCGGCCTTCGACGACGAGGCCCTGCCCATGGCGAGCCTCATGGCCAAAGTCGCGGACGTCGGGCTCATCGACGACCCGAACATCGTCAAGGTCGTCGTGGACCGGGAAGGCTACGCGCTGTGCTTTTCGCGCTCGCCGCTGCCCCGCGGCGCGCAGGATTTCTTCTATCAGCACGTCGGCATCTACGGCTACCGGAAGGAGTTCCTTCTCGGATTCAAGTCCCTGCCCGCGTCGCGGCTGGAGAAGATCGAGCGGCTCGAGCAGCTCCGCGTGCTCGAATACGGCATCCGGATCAAGATGATCGAAATCCCGCGGCCCACCTTGAGTGTGGACACGCCGCAGGATATAATCGGCATCGAAGAATTCTTAAAGACGAGGTCGTATGAGTAAATATATCTTCGTGACCGGAGGCGTGCTGTCGGGGCTCGGCAAGGGGATCGCGGCCGCGTCGATCGGGCGCCTCTTGGAAAGCCACGGCATCAAAATCACCCTGCAGAAGTTCGATCCATACCTCAACATCGACGCCGGGACGATGAATCCCTACCAGCACGGCGAGGTCTACGTGACCGACGACGGGGCCGAAACTGACCTGGATCTCGGCCATTATGAACGATTTACGTCCGCCCGCATGACGAAATACCACAACTGGACGGCGGGCAAGATCTACGATCTCATCATCCGCAAGGAGAGAAGGGGAGAGTACCTCGGAAAAACGGTCCAGGTCATCCCCCATGTGACCGACGAAATCAAGAACGCCTTCCGCGCCGTCTCGAGCGACAACGACGTCGTGATCTGCGAGATCGGCGGCACGGTCGGCGACATCGAGAGCCTGCCCTTCCTCGAAGCGACGCGCCAGATGCGGCTCACCCTCGGCGGCGACAACGTGCTCTTCGTCCACCTGACGCTCGTCCCGTACGTTGGGATGTCGGGCGAGCTCAAAACAAAACCGACGCAGCACACGGTCAAGGAGCTCCGGGCCATCGGGATCCAGCCCGACATCCTCCTCTGCCGCACGGACCGCTATCTCACTCAGGACCTCAAAACCAAGATCGCCCTCTTCACCAACGTGCCCGTCGACGCCGTCATCACGGCCAAGGACGTGGACAACGTCTACGAAGTGCCGCTCATCTTCGCCCGCGAAGGCCTGGACCAGATCATCATCCGGCACCTCAAGCTCGAGTCCAAGGGCTGCAACTTCGCCCAGTGGAAATCCCTCGTGAACCGGATCCGGCATCCCAAGGGCGAAGTCGATATCGCCCTCGTCGGGAAATACGCCGGCCTCAAGGACTCCTACCTCAGCCTGAAGCAGGCCCTCGACCACGGCGGGATCGCCAACCGGGTCAAGGTCAACATCTCCTGGATCGAGGCCGAGGACCTGGAGAAGGGGAAGATCGAGAAGATTCTGAGCGACAAGGACGGCGTCCTCGTCCCCGGCGGCTTCGGCATCCGCGGCATCGAGGGAAAGATCCGGGCGGTGACGTATGCCCGCGAACACAAGGTCCCCTTCTTCGGCATCTGCCTCGGCATGCAGTGCGCGACCATCGAGTTCGCCCGCAACGTGGCCGGCCTGAAGGGCGCCAACAGCACCGAGTTCGACGACGACGCCCCGCACAAGATCTTCTTCAAATGGCGCGAGCTCAAGGGCATCCAGGACCTGGGCGGCAACATGCGGCTCGGGCAGTACCTCTGCCGCATCGAGAAGGGCTCCGCCGCCCACCGGGCCTACGGCGCGGTCGAAATCTACGAGCGCCACCGCCATCGCTTCGAGTTCAATCCCGAATACGAGAGGCCGCTGGCCGAAGCCGGGCTCTTCATTTCGGGCAAAAACCCCGATTACGGCCTGGTGGAGCTCATCGAGCTGCGGGATCATCCCTGGTTCCTCGGCTGCCAGTTCCATCCGGAATTCAAATCCCGGCCCTTGAAGCCGCACCCGCTTTTCAAGGCCTTCATCGGAGCGAGCCATGCCCACCGCCGCCAGAGACGTAAAAATTGATTCGGCCGTGACGGTCGGTGGGGGGAAGCTCTTCCTCATCGCCGGCCCGTGCGTTCTCGAAAGTCGAAGACACGCCTTCGCCCTCGCCCTCCAGGCCAAAACGGTCTGCGGGAAGCTCGGCATCCCCTTCATCTTCAAGGCTTCCTTCGACAAGGCCAACCGCTCGTCGATTGCCTCGTTCCGCGGGCCGGGCCTGAAGAAAGGGCTCCGCATCCTGGCCGAGATCAAGCGCGAGCTCGGCGTTCCCGTCCTCTCGGACGTCCATGAGACGGCCCAAGTCGAAGAAGCGGCCGAGGTCCTCGACGTCCTTCAGATCCCAGCCTTCCTTTGCCGCCAAACCGACCTCCTCCTGGCTGCCGCGAAGACCGGAAAAACGGTGAACATCAAGAAAGGCCAGTTTCTCTCGCCCCACGATATGAAGAACGCGGTCGAAAAAATCCGGAGCGCGGGCAATCCCAAGATCCTCCTGACCGAGCGCGGGACGATGTTCGGCTACAACAACCTCGTGGTCGACCTCCGGTCCGTTCCCATCATGAAAGGATTCGGCTGCCCCGTCGTCATCGACGCCTCGCACAGCGTCCAGAGACCTGGCGGCCAGGGCGCTTCGTCGGGCGGCGAGCGCAAGTTCATTTCCCTGATCGCCAAGGCGGCGGTCGCCGCCGGCGCGGACGGGGTCTTCCTCGAAGTCCACGACAATCCGGACAAGGCCCTATCCGACAAACACAACTCTTTTCATATCAAGGAATTAGAGGCGCTCTGCCGGACCCTTCTCCGCATCCGGGACGCCCTCTGAGGAAGCAGGCATGACCAAGAAAGACGTCATCGAGACGGGACGCGAAGTCCTGGCCGTCGAGGCCCGGGCCGTCGAGGCCTTGAGCCGGCGCCTGGACGAAAGCTTCGCCCGGGCGGTGGACCTCCTGTTCAAGGCGAAGGCCCGGATCATCGTCATCGGCATGGGCAAGTCGGGCCTCATCGGCCGCAAGATCGCGGCCACGCTGGCGAGCTGCGGGACGCCGGCGATGTTCGTCCATCCGGCCGAGGCGGGCCACGGCGACTTGGGGATGATCCTCCGCGGCGACGTCCTGCTCGCCGTCTCCTACAGCGGCGAGACGCGCGAGATCGTGGACATGCTCGGGTTCATCAAGCGGATCGGGGTGAAGCTCGTCTGCATCACCGGCTATCCGCATTCGCGGATCGCGCGCTACAGCGACATCGTCCTCGACGCGAAAGTGGAAAAGGAAGCCGGGCCGAGCGGGCTCGTCCCCACGGCGAGCTCCACGGCCGCCCTGGCCCTCGGCGACGCCCTGGCCGTCGCCGTCATGAAGAAGAAGGGCTTCGGCGAGCGCGACTTCGCCTTCGTCCATCCCAAGGGGGCGATCGGAAAGCGGCTCCTCAGAGTCGAGACTCTGATGCACAAGGGCAAGGACGTCCCGAAGGTCGGTCCGGACGCGCCGATGAGCGCGGCCATCGAGGAGATGACGCGCAAGAAGCTGGGCATGACCTGCGTCGTGGGCGCCGGCAACCGTCTGCTGGGCGTCATCACCGACGGCGACCTCCGCCGCATGATCCGCAAGTTCCGGGGGGCGGTCGTCAACAAGTGCGCCCGGGAGTGCATGACTCCGGATCCCGTAGGGGTCGAAGGCTCGGTTCTTGCGACCGAAGCCTTGAACCTCATGGAGCGGCGGCGGATCACCGCGCTCGTCGTTCGCGGCGCGGACGGCCGGCTGGACGGGGTCATCCACCTCCACGATCTATGGCGGACGGAGATGTTCTGATGCGGAACCGCGCCCGGGCCCGGCGGATCAAGATGATCCTGATGGACGTCGACGGGACGCTGACCGACGGGACCCTGGCCGTCCTGCCGGACGGCGAGGAGATCAAGGCCTACAACGTCAAGGACGGCCTCGGGGTGCTCCTCGCCCAGCTCATCGACCTCAAGCTCGGGATCATCACCGGCAAGCGTTCGCAGGGCCTGGTCCGACGGGCGGAGCGGCTGAAGATCGCCGAGCTCCACCAGGGCGTCATCGACAAGAAGCCGGTCTTCGACGACATCCTCAAGCGCCACGGCCTCGCGCCCGAGGAGGCGGCTTACATCGGCGACGACATCGGCGATCTCGAGGTCATGGCCGCCGCGGGCCTGGCCGCGGCGGTGGCCGACGCCCACAAGCTCGTCAAGAAGCAGGCCCACTACGTCTGCAAGCTCGCCGGCGGCCGGGGGGCCTTCCGGGAGCTCGTTGATTTCATCATCGACGCCCAGGGGAAGAGCGACCTCATCTCGGCCCGGTTCAAATGCATCTTCGATAGAAAAATCTGATCGCCGGCAAGGGAGGTTTTCTTGGAGATCAACCCGAACATTTTCCGCGAATACGACCTCCGGGGGATCGTCGACAAGGACCTGACGCCCGGCGTCGTGCGGACGCTGGGGCAGGCCATGGGGACGTATTTCCGCGGCCAGGGCCGCCGCCGCACGGCCGTCGGCCGCGACTGCCGGCTGAGCTCGCCGGCCTACGCCCAGGCGCTCTCGGCGGGCCTGCGGGCGGCGGGCTGCGACGTCGTCGACCTGGGGACTATCCCCACCCCGCTCCTCTACTTCGCCATCTTCTATAAGGACTTCGAGGCCGGGGTCATGATCACCGGCTCCCACAACCCTCCCGAATACAACGGCTTTAAGATCATGTCGGGCCACGACACGCTCTACGGCGAGACGATCCAGGAGATCTACCGCCTCATCCGGGACGACAAGCTCCTTGCCGACCGCGAAGGCACGACCGCCGCTTACGACCTCGTCCCCGAATACCGGGACTACGTCGTCGCCGGAATAAAGCCCGCCCGGAAGCTCAAGGTCGTCATCGACGCCGGCAATGGCACGGGCGGCGTGGTCGCCGTTCCGATCTTCAAACGGCTGGGCGCGGACGTCGTGGAGCTTTTCTGCGAGATGGACGGCCGCTTCCCCAATCACCATCCCGATCCGACGCTCCCCGAAGCCATGGAGACTCTCATCCGGACGGTCCGGTCCGAGAAGGCCGACCTCGGCATCGCGTACGATGGCGACGCGGACCGGATCGGCGTCGTCGACGACGAAGGGCACCTGATCTGGGGCGACCAGATCCTGATCTTCTTCGCCCGCGACATCCTGAAATCGAACCCCGGCCGGGCCATCATCTCCGAGGTCAAGGCGACCAAGGTGCTCTACGACGAGATCGCGCGCCTGGGCGGGAAGCCGGTGATGTACCGGACCGGCCACTCGTTGATCAAGAAAAAAATCAAAGAGGAAAATGCCCTGCTCGCCGGCGAGATGAGCGGCCACATCTTCTTCGCCGACCGCTGGTTCGGGTTCGACGACGCCATCTATTCCTCGGCCCGGCTCTACGAACTGCTGTCCGCGACCGACGTCAAGCTCTCGGCCATGCTGGCCGGGCTGCCGAAGACCTTCAGCACGCCGGAGATCCGCATCTACGCGTCGGAGGAAGTGAAGTTCAAGATCGTCGACGAAGTGCGGGCGGAGCTCGCGAAAAAATATCCGGTCATCGACATCGATGGCGTACGGGCTCTCATGCCCAAGGGCTGGGGCCTCGTCCGGGCCTCCAATACGCAGGCCGCCCTCGTCCTGCGTTTCGAGGCCGAGACCGAGGCCGACCTGGCGGCGATCCAGAACGAAGTCAAGGGCGCGGTCGAGCGGGCCATCCACAGGCTGGGGTCGTGATGCCGGCGAAACCCGACATCCGGGCCGTTATCATGGCGGGGGGGAGCGGCACGCGCTTCTGGCCGCTCAGCAGGCGGAAGACTCCGAAGCAGTTCCTCCCGATCGTCAGCGACCGGACGATGCTTGAGGAGACCGCCCGACGCATCTTCCCGCTCGTCCCTCCCCGCCGCATATATACGATCGCCAACGCCGCCCAGACCCGAACGATCCGGCGCCTCCTGCCCCGCCTTCCGGCCGGGAATTTTCTGGTCGAGCCGGAGGCCCGCAATACGGCGCCGTCGCTCATCCTGGCCACGGCCCGCATCTTCCTCGAGAATCCGAAAGCCGTGATCGCTGTCTTGCCCTCGGACCACCTGATCGCAGACGGGGCCGTCTTCCTGAAGAAGATGGCCGCGGCGGCCGCGGCGGCGGCCGCGGAGGACGCGCTGATCACGTTCGGCATCCCGCCGACGTTTCCTTCGACGGGCTACGGCTACATCCATTATCGGAAGGGGGCCGCCCGGAAGTTCCTCGGGGAGCCGTTCTACGAAGTCGAGGAATTCCAGGAGAAGCCGTCCACCGAAAAGGCGGTCGGATTTCTTCGCGACGGCGGCTACGCCTGGAACTCCGGGATGTTCTTCTGGCGGGCGGACGTCTTCGCCGGCAAGCTCGAGCGCTTCGCCCCGGAATTCCACGCCGCCTGGACCCGGATGTTAGCCGCGCTTCGGTCAGGGTCCCGGTCCCAGGTCGCCTCGGTCTTTTCCGGCATCCCGGCCATCTCGATCGACTATGCCCTGATGGAGAAGGCGCGGGGCGTGCGTATGGCCGAAGGGAATTTCGGTTGGTCGGACGTCGGGGCCTGGTCCTCGCTGGCCGATATATGGGCCCGCGACCCGGCCGGGCACGCGGTCAAGGGTGCCGTGGCGACTGTCGACGCCAGGAACTGCGTGGTTTTTAACCCCGGCCGGCTCACGGCCCTGATCGGCGTCGAGGACCTCGTCATCGTCAATACGAAAGACGCCCTGCTCGTCTGTCGGCGCGACCGGGACCAGAGCGTCAAGCAGGTCCTGGAGCTCTTGGCCGGGACCGGGAAGACGGATTACCTCTGAGATGAAAAGGGCCGGATTCCTGGCTCTTCTCGTCGCGACGGCGTTCCTGTCGATTGTCGCCCTCGCGGCAGCTGCGAGGACAGACCAAAGCGTCGCCCTCGCGGCAGCCGCGAGGACAGACCAAAGCGTCGCCCTCGCGGCAGCCGCGAGGACAGACCAAAGCGTCGCCCTCGCGGCAGCCGCGAGGACAGACCAAAGCGTCGCCTCCGACAAATGGTTCGTCATCGCCATCGCGGACGTGCCGGTCGGATACGTCCACGATGTCGCCTCGCGGAGGGGGGCGGCCACGGGGGAAATCCTGGTTTATTCCTCGGAAATGGTCCTGGTCCTCAACCGCCTGGGGACCAAAGTCGAGATGCGGTTCCTCACGTCGTCCGAGGAGACGCCGTCCGGCCGCCTCCTGCGGGAGACCTACGAAATGAAGGCCTCGCTCATGGCCACGCGGACCGAGGCCGTGGTCAAGGACGGGAGGATCGAGTTCCGGAGCGAAACCGGCGGCAAGACCTACACTCGGACGATCTCGTTCACCGGGGAGCTCCTGGGACAGGAAGGCATCCGGCTCCTGTCGCTCAAAAGCCTCCGCAAACCCGGCGATGCGATCGAGTTCCAGACGTTCTCGCCGGAGATCGAAGCCGTCACGCGGGGGACGCGCAAAGTCCTCGCGGCCGAGACGATCGTCCTCAACGGCACGTCCGTCCCGGCACTCAAGGTCGAGGAGGCCGTCGAGGCCGCCGCGGCCCGAAGCACGGGCTGGCTCGATGCGGACCACGAGGTCGTCCGGCAGGAGATGCCCACGCCCTTCGGCCCGGGCGTCGTCGCCCTGGCCGACAAGTCCCTGGCGATGCAGGCCGTTCGCGGGGGGGAGCTCCCGGCCGAGATGTACGAGCGATCGATCCTCCGGGCCAACGTCCGGATTCCGCAGGCCCGGGCCCTCGCCTCCCTGCGGGTCCGTCTGACGGCCAGGAGCTCCGAACTCGGCTGGCCGGGTTTCGCCGGCCCGAACATCGGCGTCATTTCGAAGGACGGCGCGTCGCTCGTGCTCGAAACCCGCCGCGCCGGCGCGCCGAAGCCCTCGCCGTTCCCCGTCGCGGAGACGGACGCCAACCGCGATTTTCTCCGTCCGAACGCCATCATCCAGTCCGATGCGGCTGATGTCCGGAAGCTCGCGAACGAGGTCATCGGCGGAGAAGCGGATCTTTTCAAGGCCGCCCTGAAGCTCGAGCGCTGGGTGGCGGAGAACATGACCTTCGATCTCGGGATCGCGCTGGCCCCCTCGTCCGAAATCTTCGCCAACCGGCGTGGGACCTGCCTGGGCTACGCGACACTCCTGGCCACCCTGGCCCGGGCGGCGGGCATCCCCACGCGCGTGGTCATGGGCTATGTCTATGTCTTAGGGATGTTCGGCGGGCACGCCTGGACCGAGGTCCGGACGGGGGAGGAGTGGGTCCCGATCGATGCGGCCCTCCCCGCCGACGGGCCGGCCGATGCCGCCCGCATCCCCCTCGTCGCCACCTCATTCGCCGAAGGCGGGGGCGCGCTCGGCGGCGGACTTGGCATCCAGCTCCTCGGCCGAATCGATATCAGGGTTCTTGAATTCGGGGCGGCCGACGGCCGGAAGATCGCGGTCCCCGAGGACGCGGTTCCCTACCGGATCGAGGGCGATGTCTATGCGAATCCGTGGCTCGGCCTGGAGCTTCGAAAGCCGACCGATTTCAAGTTCGGGAAGACGGACTCCGTCTGGCCGAGCGCGGTCGTCGTACAGCTCGAAAGCCCGGGCAGCGCCCTCACGGCTGCCGTGAGGACAGACGAAGACGTCGCCCGGGCCGAGCTTCAGGAACACTACCTGACGCCGTGGAAGACGGGCGCGGCCGCGGCCGCCGAAGTGCTGAAACGCCTGCGCATCTCGGAGAGGCCGGCGAGGATGGATTTCGGCCCGCTCCCCGCCTTCCTGACGTCGTCCCCCCTCAAAGCCGCGCTCGTCATCCTGGACGGCGACGAGGCTTGGGCCCTGATCGTGGAGGGTGTCGGAGCGCCGTTGCTGCTTAACAAGATCGCGGCCGGGCTGAAAATCGGAACGGGGAAATAAGCCGGGCGATCCGTCTGTCGTCAGACGGACAGGGCGATAAGTGTCTGGGCGGCGAAATACGTCCCCAGGATGATGCCCTGCGCGCGCGGGATCGGTTTGGCGAAGCGGTCGTAGGCGAGGACCGCGTCCGAAGCCAGGAAGAGCGCGGCGCCGGCGAAGGCGCATAGCGGCTTCGCTCCTCCGAATTGGATGTATCGTCCCGCGGCCAGGGCCGCCATCGCGGTGATGACCATCACGTAGAGCAGCACGGGGTATTTCATTTTTCCGAGATAGGGGAGGAGCACGCGCAGAAGGAGCGCGGCGAAGATGACCAGCGGGAGGAGCGGCTGGAGGGCGAAGCGGGGCACCATGCCGGTCCGGAAGGCGGCGATGTAGCATAGGTGGGCGAGGAGGAATGCGGCGAGTCCGAGCTCGAACCGCTTCCGGCGGAGCATCATGAAGGCGTCGCCGGCGAGCGACAGACTCAACCCGCCCAGGACGAAATATTTGTAGCCCGGCGGGGCCGACGGGCGGCCGAGCGCGGCGAGCCCGATGATGAGGAGAAGGGTCAGCGGCTTGAGGACGTAGACCTGCCCCCAGCGCTTCATCCGGTCCGCGACGATCGTCAGGACGGCCCCGATAAGGGCCAAGCCCGCGAGGAGGGTCGCCGGGAGGGTCACCGTCCCTGCTTTTCCCGGAGGAGGCGTTCCCGCGCCTCGGCGAACATCGGCTCGGCGTAGGAGCTGTTCCAGGTGCGCTCGGCGAACGTCCGCTTTTCGACCATCTTGAGGAAGCCCTCGAAGTCGGCGAAATACGAGCCGTAGATGTGGAAGCTGTCCACGAGGTCGGCATAGCGGCCGACGCGCACCGGCTTCCCGATCCGCTCCGCGATGCGGGCGGCGATCGTCCGCTGCAGGTCGGTCAGGGCGAAAACGTTCATGTACGCCGCCTTGTAGGCGTCGCGCGAGCGCCAGTGGGTGTTCATGTTGAGGACAAGAGCGCCCGCGCCGTCCTCGAGCAGGCGGCACCAGATCCGCTGCAGGCAGGGTGGGTCGTACGTGGGGATGTCGAGCTTCGGGTTCCAGGTGATGGCTTGGGCCCGGCGGGTATGGCCCGCCTCGGCCAGTTTGTTGACGATCGCCGCGATCTGGTCGATCGCCTCGCCCTCGATTTCGTAGGAGAACAGCCGCTTGTGGTAGGTGTAGGTCCACTTGCCTTCTTCGGGCGCGATCCAGTGGTCATGGACGCCGTCCACGACTTCCTGGCGATAGATCTCCAGGTCCTCGAGCCCGCCGGGAAAGGCGCGGTGGATGCGCGG
>JADGNV010000144.1 GCA_017883285.1 Candidatus Aminicenantota bacterium
GACATGGCTCGGAATGCCGCCGGGGAAGGAGAACTGTTTGAACAGGCGCTTCATCCCGTCCTCGTCTTGCGAGATGTTTGGGTAAACTTCGCTATACGTACCCTCCAGATAAGTGTTGGCCACGATCCCCGGACCGCCGTGGCCCGGACCGGTGATGGTGATCACGTTCAGGTCGCGTTCCTTGATGACGCGGTTCAGGTGAACGTAGATGAAGTTCAGGCCCGGCGTTGTGCCCCAGTGACCGAGCAGGCGCGGCTTGATGTGCTCCAGTTTCAGGGGCTTCTTCAGCAGAGGATTGTCGTACAAATAAATCTGGCCGACCGAGAGGTAGTTCGCGGCGCGCCAGTAGGCATCCATCTTGGAGAGGAGTTCAGGGGGAAGCGTGTTGGTTTTCATGGGTTAAGTCCCTTTAGGTGTGGCCTTCGAGTTGCACTCATAATGTCCTCGGTGCGAATTCCCCGAACCAGCAAGGCATCTGCAAGAATAGGAATTTCCTTTTTCCGCGTCTGACGGGTCCACTCGGCGCCCTGGGCAGGATCATCGGCACTCAAAGGCTTCGCTTCCGTGTTCGGAATGGAAACGGGCGTGTCCCTCCCACGCGCAAGGCCGGTTTCGATATCGACCTGAATCTAACGAATGTCCGTAAGAAAACGATCGAGAGAAATCTTCCCTTCTCGAGAAAGAGAATCGACTTTTTTGACGGCGGCGTCGATATCCATGGAAAGGATTCGCTTGTTCCATTGAGTCTTCAATGAAGAGAGATTGCGCACTTTAGCTGGTCTCGACGGGGGCAAAGCCTGTTCGTACATATCTCTCAGAGCTTTGGCGATGCGATAACGATCAGTAACCGTCAAATCCGGGGATGACCACGCGGCGACGACAGCCGTGTCGATGATGGCATCCCCGGTGGCACGATCCTTATTCCCCTCGCGAATGGCATCGTTTAAAAGCTTCGAAAATGTGTCGAAGGTGAGAAAGTCATCTCGTCCTTCGGTGGCTTCGATTCGGAGGAGCATATAATCATAGCCGTTGAGGGGCTTAGCTGAGGCGATGGCGTCGCCGTAGCATAACCTCGATCTTTTTACAAATAGCTTATTCTTGTCGAACGCGGCTTCGTCTGTGTTTATTATGGCCACATATCCGGAACGAAGGGAGGTGCCGCCATTGGGAGTGTCTCCCCCATAACCTTGATAATACAGGAGATGAACATCTTTGTCACCGGCGCCGAGGAGGTTTTGAAATCCGACAACAGCAGTGTCAACGACCTTAAGTACCGTCGAGAGCTGGCCGACATTCAGAAGCCCGGTAACGTCGTGAAGGACTTGCGACAAACCTTGAAAAAAATCCTTGCTCTTGTAGGCAAACAGGCCGGCCGAGATAGAGACCCGGCCGCCGCGAAAGGGAAGCAGGTTTGTAAGCGCGTGATTGATCTGCACTCCCCGACCGAGAGTGGTGGTGCCGAGGCCTAAATCCTGGGGTCCCGCCACATAGGGCAGTTCTTGAGCGGGCTTATCGGCGAATTGAAGACGGACGACCGAGTGCACGACCGGAACAAAATTACGAAAAAGGTGGCCGTCGTCGCGTAGAAACATCTCGGCAAGCCAGACCCGAAAGTAATGTTTTTCGGCGAGGAGCGTGACCTCTTTTACGGGGGGATCCTGTCGCTCGGGCGGGATTGGCGCAAGAACGAGATGGTGCGCTTCGGAGCGCGAAAGGTCTTGGAACCAACTCATGAGGCCCATTTAAACCCTCCTGATTCGAAAATCGGACGACAGGATATCATTTCTTCGAAAAAATGGCTGTGACATAGCGAAGATCCAAAGAAATTCCAAGAACGAATCGTCGGGACCAGGAATGACGGATCGGGAGAGTTTCTTCTGCCCCGCTAAATTCGGATCCCACGGATAGTCCCGCTCCGAGTTCATTCATCCTCGCAAAATCGACGACGCCGATGAGGTTGACCCCGTAAATCGGCTCAAAGGAGAGTCCAAGGACGAATCGATTTCCGGGATTATTCAGACCGACGCCGACGATTCCTCCCAAGCAATCGATCAGCGAGCGATCGTTCACGATGTCCCGGCCCGAATAGTGACGCGTTCCGGAAGAGAAGAGATCCTCCACGTATCGAAAGATCGAATAAAGAACAAGGGAGACCGTGTATTCCGGCCCGTTATTGATGGGCCCTTTATTGTAAATCACGTTTTTCCCATCTTTGGTGGTCAGACCAAAGGCGACTTCGTGCTGATCCGTGAAGAGGGTTCCGAGCTGAAGCGTCCCTCGATATCGGTTGTATTGTCGAAGCTGATAGTGTCCCGTGGCCGCAATTTTACTTTTGCTCTCTCCCGCCTTAATCGTAATATCCACGGTTGAGTTGAAGCAACGCCGCGGATCGAAGAAAAATTCTTCGTAAGCTTCGGCTCCCGCTTGGCGGATGTCTAAAGCATGCGTATCTCCGATATAAAGCTGGGGGCTCTCCGGCTCAAGACTGCATGGGGAGAATTCGACTTCAAAATATTTGTTTTCCGGCGCAGTCCCACCGGAGGACGGAGGAACGACTTTACGCAGTACGCCGATATAGACCAAATCACCCACCGCGCTCGTTTCCGGCGAAATTTCTATCGGCTTGAGATCCTCGTCGAAAACGATCGTGACGTATTTCGCAGCCGCTCTTTTTACAAAGTCCAAATGGATCTCGTTGACGAGCGCTTTTTTAGCGTCTTCTCTCGTTGAAAATGTTTTGAGGGCCCTATTAGTTTGAGCCAATTCCCCTTGACCCGCCTCCGCAACTCCATAATTGGTCGTTTCAAAGGAGAATGGTTGAAGACCGTCAGGAAGCTGCCCCAGGGGATTCCCGTCTTGATCTCCCCAGATGAATTTAATGGCTTGTACGGGCACGCCTTTGACTCTATTCAGCTGGTTCCCGATTTCATCGATGACATCATCCTCGAGTATATTTCCGATGTCGGTGCCGACTTTATTTTTTATTTTAATACCGACCTTGAAAAGGTATGCCTTTTTCGCATCTCCCACCGTTGAATTATAAAAAAGGATTGTCTTAGTTTTATCCTGTTCGCCGGAAATTTCGATCGCCTTTCCCTTGGCAAACGTGATGATATCGGCGTTGGCCCAAAGCCCTGTTTGAAAAAACAGAATAGATAGGCCAAAAAGAATGAGGCCAATTATTTTTTTCATTCCTTCCTCCTTCAAATGAGCTGGGCGTTTTCCCTTAACAAGGGAATATAAACGGACATAAAAGCCGAATACGAAAATCCTTGCGAGCATGTCCCGCCGACCAATAATCCCCAGACCGAACCGGTCTCGTCGATGAGACAAGATCCCGAGTCTCCGAGATGAGTGCTGTCCTCGGTCAGGATCAGCCCCGACATGGAAGGTCCCCCCGCTCCATTAAGATGCCCGTGAATTCCATGACAGGTCACTTCGATCGAAGGCCCCGCGCCGGGAGTCAAGATCTTCAGGTTTCTTTTCAAATCATCTGCACTTGGAGAATAAGGCGGCCCGATCGCGTATCGGTCTTTATATAAATTTAAGATGCGGCAAGGGTCGTCGATTCGGATCAGGGCATAGTCGGCGTCTTCGCTGATAACCCGTTTGACGAGAGTCCCGGCCGCCTGTTCGGAGCCGCTTTTAACGGTTACTCGTTCCCCTACGTCTCCGGGAGAGAATAGATGCCCGGCGGTCGTTACAACCTGGCGATCTTGAGGATGTCGCATCGCGATCCCAACCGCGGCGTATGTGGAATTGTTCCTGACAACCAAATCCCCAGGCCCTATAATCGCCCCTTGTCTAAATTGAAAATTAATCGGCATTTCAATAATATCCGTCGGGATCCGCCGGGATGTCTTGGCCTGCCTAAGCCAGAGCATCTGGGGCGGGACAGATTCTTTCGGACCTAATTCTTTTTTCTTTACTTTTGTTTGAACTCCGCAAACAATAGCGATCCTTTGGGTGGGGACGTTTTTTGATATTTTATGCCCGATGAAACAGAGGCGGACGTTTGGTTTATCGAAAAGTTCTTCATAGATCTCGATGAGTTCGGCGGAATTTGGGATTTGACGGTTGAAATGCTTCCTAGAATGAACTTGCGCTTTTGTCGTCGTGACTCTCATCATAGAATCCCCCTTAAGGATAGGAATCTCCTTTTTCCGCGGCGTGGCGAATTCCCGCTTTTGGTGATGAATCTCCCCTCATAACTATACCGGAACTATATCGTCGGTTGAGTGGTGCTGTCAATGACCACGAAAAGCCGACGCTAACGGCGCTAACGGGAGGAAACGGTGAGGGCAAAGGATAGCGAGCCGTTGACGACACCGGCCGTGGGGAGGATGTGGTAGCGGCTGCGGTGATTGAGAACGACCATTCGGCCGATGACGCAGCCGAGGAAGCCGCCCACCAGACAGTCCGAGAGCCAGTGCTTGTTCTCGGTCACCCGCGACAGCGCTACGCCCGTGGCCATCGTATATGACAGGATGGGCACCCAGACGCTCTCCCGATATTGCATGGCCAAGACCGTGGCCAAGCTGAAAGCGGTGATCGAGTGTCCCCCGGGGAAGGAATCATATCTTCCCAATTGCCCCGATCCGAACCTCGAGAAAAATCCGACCGGCCCGGACCAGCGGTCAACCCCATTGTCCCAGAACGGGCGCTGCCGCCCGAACATCCCCTTGAGGAACGTGGTCAGGATCCCGCACTGCAGTATGGCGCTCCAAGCGAGGACCCCCGTCTCGAGGGTCTTGCTGCCCTGCCTGCCGAACAAGAGGAATGCGGCGGCTATGGCCCAAGACCCGTAGGATCCCATCTGGGTAATGAACGGACTGACGGCCTTGACCCAGGAGTTGTTCATCCGATATTGGATAAATCCCCGGTGGATCGCCTCGTCGTTTGCGATCAGGAACCCGGTCACGACGGCGAGGCTTGCGATCGGCAGGATGTCCCGGGTTTGGATATGGAACGGGTAGCTCCAGATCTCGCCGGCGTCCTTCAGGAAATCGCGGGTGATGGAACTGAACGACAAACTCCACGGCGCCGCCGCCGGAGTTGATTGCGAAAACGCCGAGGAGACCGCCAGGGCGGAAACCGTCGGAGCGGCCGGAGCCGAGGGCATCGAGAGCGAGATATTTCGCGCCGGGTCGCTTTTCGTCTCCCCGGACATTGGCCCCTGGGCAAACAACGAAAGCGGGAGGATGAGCAGAAGAAAAGTCGCGACCCAAGCTTTTTGCTTCTTCATCCCTATGCCTCTTTTAAAATTTAACTTAAAATTTAACATAAAATTCTGGGCTTGTGAAGTCCGAGCCGGAAATAATGTCGCCATAGGAGATCGCTTTGCGGGGGTATATGCCCCCCATCATCCCTAACTGGATGTGTCCACCATGTACCTGACCCGGCACGCCCCGGCGTTTATGCTATAATCCGCGCATGGATCTCGCGCCCTGGCAGCTCCAGATCGTCAAGCGGTCGCTCAAGAAGAAGGAAAAGATCGACCTGATCGAGAGGCGCATCCCCGTCGCCCCTTCCGACGTCCTCCTCGACCTCGGCTGCGCCCAGGGCATCCTCAGCTATTTCCTCCGGAAGAAGGGCGGGACCTGGGTCAGCGCCGACCTCGACTTCGTCAATTTGAAATCCAGCCAGGCCCTGCTCGGTTCGAATTTCGTCCAGATGGGCGAAAAGGCCCTGCCGTTCCGGAACGAGGCCTTCGACCAGGTCGTCTGCCTCGATTATCTCGAGCACGTTGTCGACGACGACCTGACGCTCGCCGAGATCCGGCGGGTGCTAAAGCCGGGCGGCCGCCTCGTCCTGGTCACGCCCCACACCGGGCGGCTGTTCCTCCTGCAGAAGATCCGGCCCTGGGTCGGCCTCAAGATGGAGTTCTACGGCCACAAGCGGGAAGGCTACAGCCGGAAGGACCTCGAGGCAAAGCTGGGAAGAGCGGGCCTGCGGCCGACCGGCCACAAGACCTATTCCCGGTTCTTCACCGAGCTCCTCGAGCTGATGCTGAACGCGGTCTACGTGAATTTCCTCTCCAAGAAACCCGAGGCCAAGCTCCGCGACGGCCACATCCGGCCCTCGACCGCGGACGAATTCGCGACCCAGGGCAAGGCTTTCAAGCTCTATAAAATCGTCTATCCCGTCATCTGGCTGATCTCACGGCTCGATAAATTCCTGTTCTTCCAGCGCGGCAACGCCATCATCGTCTGGGCCGTCAAGAGCTAGGACGGGGCGCCCGGCCGGCGGGGGGCGGCGGAAAGCGAGGCATCGACCGAATATGACTGCGGACCGCGACGACAAGCCCCTTCCCGAGCCCGAAATCCGGGAGGTCCTGACTCCGCGCGAAGAACGGTTCGAAGCCATGCGAAAGACGGTCGGCCTGTTCCTGGGGCCGCTAGCGACGGCCGTCATCTACGTCCTCCCCATCCCGTCGCTCGAGAGGCCGGCCCACACCCTGGCCGCGATCCTCGGCTGGGTGGTGGTCTGGTGGATCACCGAGCCCGTCCCCCTGCCCATGACCGCTGTCATGGGCGCGGTGCTGGCCGTCGTCTTCGGCGTGGCGCCGGCCAAGACGGTCTTCGCCCCGTTCGCCGATCCGATGATCTTCCTCTTCCTCGGCAGCTTCATCCTCGCCGAGGCGATGGCCCACCACCGCCTCGACAAGCGCTTCGCCTACGGCATCATGTCCCTCCGCTGGGTGGGCAACCGCTCGGGACGGATCCTGTTCGCCTACGGGGCGATCTGCGCCTTCATCTCCATGTGGATCAGCAACACCGCCACGTGCGCTATGATGTTTCCCATCGGCCTGGGCATCGTCCACACCATGGCCGACATCTCCTCGAAAAGGACCGGCGTGCCGGTCGACCCCAAAAAGCTGCGCTTCGGGACGGCCATGATGCTCATGGCGGCCTACGCCTCGTCGGCGGGCGGCATCGGAACGCCCGTCGGCACGCCGCCGAACCTGATCGGCATCTCGCTCATCGAGAAGTTCACCAAGGTCAAGATCCCGTTCTTCCAGTGGATGCTCTTCGCCGTGCCGCTGCTCGTGGTCATGTACTTTATCCTGTATTTCCTGATGTATGCCCTCCACAAGCCGGAGGAGCGCGAGGTGCCGGGCGGCCGGGAATTCGTCCGGACGGAACTCGCCAAGCTCGGGGCCTGGACCCGCGGCCAGAAATTCGCCCTGCTGGCGTTTTCCGTGGCCGTGGTCCTGTGGATCGCGCCGGGGTTCATCGCCCTGATCTTCGGGAGCCAGTCCGCCCCGGTCAAAACCTACAACGCCCGCGTCCCGGAAGCGGCCGCCGCCCTCCTCGCCGCTCTGCTCCTCTTCGTCCTGCCCGTCGATTGGAAGAAGAAGGAGTTCGCCCTCTCCTGGAGACAGGCGATCCGGATCGACTGGGGCGTCCTCCTTCTCTACGGCGGCGGCATCGCCCTCGGCGACCTGATGATCCAGACGAAGCTGGCCGACGCCGTTGGCCAGGGGCTGCTCGGGCTGAGCGGCGCCAAATCCATGTGGGGCATCACCTTGGCCGCCATCTTCATCGCCGTCCTGGTGAGCGAGGCGACCTCCAACACGGCCGCGGCCAACATGGTCGTGCCGGTCATCATCTCCCTCGCGCTGGCCGCGGGTGTCAATCCCCTGCCGCCCGCCATCGGGGCCACGCTGGGCGCGAGCTGGGGGTTCATGCTCCCCGTCTCAACCGCGCCGAACGCCATGGTCTACGGATCGGGCATGGTTCCCATCACGAAGATGATCCGGGCGGGTGTCGTCTTCGACCTCCTCGGCGGCCTGACCATCTGGCTCGGCCTGCGCCTCCTCCTCCCGCTGGTCGGCCTGGCGTAATAGATTGGGGTCAGGTCTTAACATTTGACAAATTTGACTCGGCCTGACCCCGTAGTGCCAAGTCTCGCCAAAAATATTAAAAGTTAAGACCTGACCCCTATCTGTTGAGACCTGACCCCATATATTGCTATGATAGGAGCTCATTTTACGGAGGATATCCATGGCCATCATACTTGACGGAACGCATCTCACGATCGAACAGCTGGCCGCCGTCGGGCGGCACGGCGAAAAAGTCGAACTCCATCCGGCATCGCTCGAAAAGATCAAGCGCTGCCGGGCGATGCTCGAGGAAAAAGTCCAGGCCCACGAGATCATGTACGGGGTCAACACCGGCATCGGCGAATTCTCCGAGGTCGTCCTGACCGACGAGCAGGTCAAGGACTTCCAGAAATACCTCATCTACAACCACGCCGCCGGCATCGGCGATCCGGCGCCCATCGAGCATGTCCGGGCGGCGATGACCAGCCGGATCAATGTCCACTCCAAGGGGCGCTCCGGGTGCCGGCCGGAGATCACGCTGACGCTCATCGACATGCTGAACAAAGGCGTCACGCCGGTCGTCTGCCAGAAGGGCTCGGTCGGCGCCTGCGGCGACCTCGCCCCCATGTCCCAGATCGCCCTTCTCCTCATGGGCGAGGGCGAGGCGTATTACAAGGACGAGCGGATGCCGGGAGGCAAGGCCCTGGAGAAGGCCGGTATTCCGGTGCCCGGACTGCAGGCGCGCGATGGGCTGGCCGCGATCAACGGCTCGAACTTCCTCACGTCCATCAGCGCCCTCGAGATTTACGATATCAACCGCTGGCTGAAACAGGCCGAGATCGCCTGCGCCATGTCGCTCGAAGCGCTGATCGCCAACCTCAAGCCCTATGACGTCCGCCTCCACCAGGAACGCGGATTTCCGGGCGCGGTCCGGTCGGCCTTGGCCATCATGAAGTGCATCCAGGGGAGCGACCTGGCGAGCGGCAAGATCAAGACCAAGGTCCAGGACGCCTACTCGATGCGTTCCACGCCCCAGGTCGTCGGCGCGGCCCACGACGCCCTGGCCCACGCCCGGCGGCAGGTCGAGATCGAGCTCAACGCCGTGGCCGACAACCCGATTTTTTTTCCCGAGCACAAGCTGATCCTGACCGGGGCCAATTTTCAGGGCTCGCCCGTGGCCCTGCCCATGGACATGGTGGGCGCGGCCGTGACCATGGTCTGCGTC
The DNA here is from genome assembly GCA_017883285.1 of Candidatus Aminicenantota bacterium. GTDB lineage: Bacteria > Acidobacteriota > Aminicenantia > Aminicenantales > UBA4085 > FEN-413. Next base: position 9,051 of record JADGNV010000144.1, read on the forward strand.
CTGAGCGAGCGGCGCCTCAACCGGCTGACGAACCCCGCCCTGAGCGTCGGCCTGCCCGCCTTCCTGACGAAGGGCGCCGGGATGTTCTCGGGGATGATGCTCAGCCAGTACACGGCCGACATGCTGATCGTCGAACAGCGCATCCTGTCCGCGCCGGCCTCGATCCAGTCCATCCCGGCTGCCGCCGACCAGGAGGACTTCGTTTCTATGGGCATGAACACCGCCCTCAAGAACCTGCAGATCCTGGACAACGCCTACGGCATCCTGGGCATCGAATTCATGGCCGCCGCCCAGGGGCTCGATTTCCGCGAGTTCACGCCGGGCGTCGGCGTCCGGACGGCCAAGGCCGCGATCCGGCGGCACGTCGCCCACCTCGACGTCGACCGGCCGCTCCACGTGGACCACAACGCCATGAAGGCCCTAGTCAAGTCGGGCGAGATCCTGGACGACGTGGAGAAGGCGGTCGGGTCGCTGGAGTAAAAACGACGTGGACGTTTTCCTCTCCGCGGACGCGCAGCGCACGCTTCAGGCCCTGAGCGTTCTTTCGGCAGCGAAGAGCGCCTCCGGCCTCCTCCTCGGCCACAAGCGGGCCGGCCGCTTTTTCGTGGAAGCGGCGTTCCCCGCGCCGGCCGGTTTTCGGCCCGGTCCCGGGAACTTTTTCGTCCTGAACGAAACCTTCCAAGGCAGGATCATCGGCTTTTTCCTGTTCGATGGCGGCCCGGCGGCAAGGCGCGCGTATCTCCAACCCCTCGCCTGCGGCCGGTGCCTCGTCGCGGTCACGCGCCGCAAATCCCGGGACATCGCCTGCCGCGCCTTTGTCGTCGATTACGACGGCCGCTTCCGGCTGGATCCGATCACCGTCATCTCGGAGGGGAAAAACGCTCCCGAGGGTCGCCGGATCAGAACCCGGGGATTAGCGTCGCCCGTCCCTCGCCACAAACCACCGCTTCCGCGCAAAGCGAGCAAAGATAAGGCCCGATGAGCGAATATCTGAACGAAACCCAAAAAACCTGCCTCCTCGGACTGGCCCGCGAGGTCATCACGACTCTTCTCAACTCCGGCAAATCGATTAAGCCCGCGACCGAGGACCCCGTGCTTCGGGCCGAGCGGGGCGCCTTCGTCACGCTGAAAGTGGACGGCAAGCTGCGCGGCTGCATCGGCTATCCGCTGCCCTACAAGCCGCTGGCCGACGCCGTGGCCGAGATGGCCGTCGCCGCAGCGACCCAGGACACCCGCTTCGAGCCGCTCGGAGCGGACGAGCTCCCTCGCCTCGAAATCGAGATTTCGGTCCTGACTCTTCCCCAGCCGGTCTCGGATGTCTCTGAGATCGTCGTCGGGAAGCACGGCATTATCGTCTCCAAAGGCCGCTATACGGGCCTGCTTCTTCCCCAGGTCCCGCTCGAATACGGCTGGGACCTCGCCACCTACCTCGGCCACGGCTGCCGGAAAGCCGGCCTGCCGGAAAACGAGTGGAAGAAGGGCGCGCAGATCAAGGTCTTCGAAGCCCAGGTCTTCTCCGAATCGGAAGCGCACGGAGCGAAGGCATGACCCGCCGGTCGCGCGCACGCGCGGGAATCATCGCCGCCGCGGCCCTGCTCCTGGCCTCACGCCTGCCGCTCAAGCCCGATATCCAAGCCAAGCTCGCGCCCGACCTCCTCAAGGCCATGGCCTCGTCCGCGCGGACGGGCGAGCCTCTCCGCATCTGGGTCTATTTCCGGGACAAGGGCGAGACGGGACAAGGCTCCCTGATGACCGCCCTGGCGAAGACCCGGCAGACGCTCGCAACGCATGCTGCCTGGCGGCGGTCCAAGGTCCGCTCCCAGGCGGATCTCGTCGATTACGAAGACCTGCCGGTTTCCGCGGCTTATGCCGACCAGGTGAAGGACCTGACGCTTCGCGTCAGGACCGTATCGCGCTGGCTCAACGCCCTGAGCGTCGAAGCCGCGTCCGACCAAGTCTGGACGCTCGCCGCCCTCGATACCGTGGAAAGGTTGGACGTGGTCCGCGCCTTCCGGCAGAGCGAGGTCTTAGAGCCCGAAATCCCGGGCGAAGCCGCCGCGGCCCGAAACCCCATCTACGGGCAGGCGTTCGCCCAGCTCGACCAGATCAACGTTCCGGCCCTCCACCGGCAGGGGCTGAGCGGAAAGGGCGTCGTCGTCTGCCTGCTCGATGTGGGGTTCCGGTGGGACCACGAGGTCTTCCGGTTGTCGCATCTCATCCGGCAGTGGGATTTCGTCTTCGGGGACGCCGACGTCCGGCAGGACGCCGCCAACCCAAATGATTACTCGGACGCGCACGGGACGGCCACCTGGTCTCTCCTCGGCGGGTTCAAGTTCGGGACGATGATCGGCCCGGCGTTCGGGGCCGACATCCTCCTCGGCAAAACCGAAGTCGGGACCTCCGAGACGCCGATCGAAGAGGACTATTGGGCGGCGGGCATCGAATGGGCCGAGTCGCTCGGGGCCGAGGTCGTTTCGTCCTCGCTGGGCTACACGGACTGGTACACCTTCAAAGACATGGACGGAAAGACCGCGGTCACGACGAAGGCCGCGAACCGGGCGGTGAGCCTGGGCGTCGTCGTAGTCAACGCCGCCGGCAACGAGCGCCGCAACGCCTGGGCCCACATCATCGCCCCGGCCGACGGTTTCGGGGTTATCGCCGTCGGGGCCATGGACGCAACCGGCAAGATCGCCTCGTTCAGCTCACCGGGCCCCACCTACGACGGCCGGATCAAGCCCGAGGTATGCGCCTTCGGCGTCAGCAACTGGGTCGCGGCGAAAGCCAAGGACGGAGGGGATACTTATGTGACGGGCTCCGGGACGTCCTATGCCACGCCCCTCGTGGCGGGCGCCGTCGCGCTCCTTCTCGAAGCCCACCGCGACTGGACGCCGACCCAGGTCCGGGACGCTCTGATAAAGACGGCGAACAACGCCGCCGCGCCGAATAACGATTACGGCTGGGGCATCGTCGATGCCGTCGCCGCAGCGGCGACGACTGCCAAGCCTGCCGCCGTCGCAGTAACCGCGACGACGACTGCCAAGGCCGCCACCACGGCCGCGACGCGCGTCCGCTGAACGGGACGGCTTTCCCCTATATGATCTTCTTCCCTATTTGACCTTCTTCTTGGCCTTGGCCATTTCGGCCTCGGCTTCCTTCTTATATTCGGGGTCCTTCGACGTCGACGTGGGAAGGTCGATGGTCTTCTGGAACTCGGCCACGGCCTCTTTGTATTTGTCCATGGCCACGTAGGTCCGGGCGAGCTCGATGTGATGGTTGAGGTAATCGGGCTTTAGCTCTGCGGCCTTTTTGAGGGCTTGTTCCGACTCCACGAACGACCCCTTGGGGATTTTGCCGAAGAAGATGCTGCCGAAGAAGCGCTGGGCCCCGCCGATCTCGGCGATCCGCCGGTGCCAGCGGCCGAGTGCATGGTAGGCCAGGTCGTTCGTGGGGTCGAGCTCGATCGCCTTTTCGATCTCGGTTTTGATTTCGCGGGACATCGCGATCTGGTCCTTCTTGCCTAGCATCAAGGCGTACTTGCCCAGGGCGGCGGAGAGAAAGAAATGGCCCTGGGTGTCGTTCGGGTTGAGGCCAACAGCCTTGCGGGCGTACGCCTCGGAGTCCTTGAAGAATTTCTTCTGCTTCTCTTCGCCGCCTTTGGCCTTGAGGTCGACCAAGTCGCCCATGTCGATCATGGACCGGCAGGCTTTCCAGGCCGCTTCGTAGCTCTTCGGGTCGACCTGGACAGCGGCCAGATAGGCCTCGAGGGCCTCGGCGTCTTTATGCTGGGCGTAGAATTCGTCGCCTTTCTTCAGCTGCTCGTCCGCGGTCTGGGCAGGCTTTGCAGTCGTCGCCGCCGTCGTAGAGGCTACGACGACGACGGCGGCAGCCGCGAACGCCGCCGAGAGGCCGAAAAGGACGAGGGCGAGGATAATGACGTGACGTTTTTTCATTTTTCCCTCCGGATGACGGATGGATTCGTTTTATAGGCTTTCAGGGAAAAAGTCAAGCCGGGCCGGGCGTTTACTTCGTCGTCCCGTCGATCTGCGCATCAAACTCGCGGAGCCGCGCCTCAACTCGGGCGCGCTCCCGCTCCATTTCCTCGGCCGATAGGTTCCGGGCGATTTCGATGGGCGCGCCGTAAGCGGCCGTGATCCGGCCGAAGGGCAGGGGCATCAGGAAGCGGTCCCAGCTCCGCAGGATTTTCTTTCGCGTCGCCGTGAACGACCACGGCACGAGCACGGCGCCCGTCTCCGTGGCCAGCTTGATCGCCCCCAGCTTGAACGTCCGGTCGGGGCCGCGCGGACCGTCGGGGACGATGATGACCTCACCCCCGGCCTCGAGCTCCCTCTTCATCTCCAGCCAGGCGTTCCGGACGAAATGGGTCCCCGAGCCGCGCAGGATCTTGTACCCCCAGCCGTCCATGATCCGGGCCGGGATCTCGCCGTCGCGGGACGGGCTGATGAGGGGCATGATGCCGCGCTTGCGGAAAAAATAGGGCGCGGGGAAAATCTTCCCGTGCCAGATAAGGAAGACGACGGCCTTCCCCGCTTGGCGGGCCTTCCGGTATTCGTCCTCGCCGAGCAAGGTCATCCGGCAGGACTTGATCCAGAGGGAAATGATCGGACGGCCGAGATGGTCGATGATCCACCAACGGAGACGCTCTTTGAAGGCCATTGTCCCGAATGATATCCGAAAAACCGGTGCGGGTAAACTAGAGAGGGCGGCACAGGGATCAGTCCCGGTGCGATAGGGGTCAGGTCTTAACTTTTGACATTTTTGGCGAGACCTGACACCAAAGGGTCAGGCCGGGTCAAATTTGTTAAATGTTAAGACCTGACCCCTATCTATAACCCCTATGTATTACGTATCCCACGGCGTAGCCGGCGAGGCTCAACCCCACCCCATACGGGACGGAGAACGGCCAGGCCGGAAGGCCCAGGGAAAGGACTCCCGCCGCGCCGAGAAAGCTCAGGACCGCGAAGCCCCCGCCGAGCCCCAGGCTGAAGAGGCCGGCGAGCGGCACCCGTCGCTTATGGAAAATCATGGCCATCCCCGGGACGAACAGCCCTTCGGCCATGATTTCCGAAGCCAGGCCGATGGTCTTGAGGATGTTCTGCAGCCGGGCGGCGACGGCGAAGGCCAGGACCGCGACGAGCACGGTCGCGAGGCGGCCGGCGAGGACGGGGCGCCTCCGCGCGAGCGGGACGACCTGCTGGAGGACGTCCCTGGTCAGGGACAGCGCCCCCGTATTGACCGCCGTGTCCATGGTTGAGAGGATGGCGCTCAAAACGGCGACGAACAGGATCCCGCCGAAAGCCGGACCGGCTTTCGTGGCGATGATCTCGGAGACGAGCGGCCCGGAGAGCGGCGCGCCCGAAAAAAGCCGGGCGGAGAGGATCCCGATGAAGACCACCAGCCCATACAGGCCGAAGAGCGCGGCGGCCGCCGCATACAGCCCGCGCCTCGCCGCGCCCAGGCTCCGGGCGGCCTGGATGCGCTGGAGGGCGATCGGCGAGATCGTCCAGGCCAGGATGAAGGAGACCGCGACCAAGGCGTTTTCTCGGACGTTGTGGAAGAAATCGAAATAGCCGGCCGGCTCCAGGGCGAAGGCCGAGGGCGACGACAGGGCCGCGCCCACCCCGCCCAACGCCGAAAGGCGACCGGCCACGAATAGGACCAGGCCGCCCACGCCGATCACGAGAAGCGGGAATTTCACGACATCGGTGAAGACCACCGAGCGGAGCCCGCCGAAGGCGCTGTAGACGAGGACGACGGCCGCGCCGGCCGCGAGGCTCCCGATATAGGGCAGGCCGAGGAACGTTTTCAGGAACTGGCCGAGGGCCACGAGTTGGGAGGCGGCGAGCATGATCATATAGAGGATGATCAGGGCCGCGGCCAGGTGCCGGACGAGACGCCCGTAGCGGAGCTCGACGAGATCGGGAAGGGACATGATCTCGAACCGGCGCAGGGGACGGGCGATGACCAGAGCCAGCACCAGGATCGTTCCCACCGCCGGGACGCCCATGATCCAGAAGGCACTGATGCCGTCCGCCAGGGCCCGGTCCGTGGAGACGAGGAGGGATGTCGCGCCAAACCAGGAGGACGTGAGGGCGAGGAAGATGAGGCCTCCCGGAAGGTCGCGCGAGGCCAGGAAAAAGTCCTCCAGGCTTTTCGTCTTGCGGGCAAATGCCAGCCCGGCCGCAAGGACGAGCGCGATGTAGCCCGCGAAATAGGCCAGGAATTCGGCGCGCATACGGCGCCATTATAGCAAAATTCTATGCTATAATTTGTCGGAGCATGAGACGTACGGGATCCAAGTTCACCCTGGCGGCGGCCCTCCTGGCGGCGACAATGCTCTTTAGCACCGCGGCCCCAGCGCGCGGCGAAGCGAGCGCAGCCGGGGCGGCCGAAACGGCCGTCACCCCCCAGGAGGCCGTCGCCCGCCTCGAGAAGACTCTCGCCGCCCTGACCACGTTCCAAGCCGATTTCGAGCAGACTTCCTATCTCGCCTCGATGGCCCGGCCCCTCCGAGAGAAAGGCCGCCTATCTGTTCAAAAACCGGACATGATGCGCTGGGAATATGAAGGCCCGGAGCCGAAGACCTACGTCTATCGGCAAGGCCTCTTCTTGACCTATATCCCGGAGGACAATCAGCTCATCCGGCAGAAATTGCCCGAGGAGCAGTCCGGCGCCGACATGCGGAGGCTCCTGACGGGCAAAGCCCGCCTGGCCGAGGGGTTCGCGGTCGAGGACAGCCCGTTTCCCGGCGGCGCGCCGGGCGCCGTCCAGATCAAATTGACCCCCAAGGAACAGGAGGGCGAGACCAACTACATCCTCCTCGAGATAGATGCCAAGGATTGGATGGTCCGCCGGGTCGTCCGGTTCGACTGGGCGGGCAACAAGACCGAATACGCCTTCAGCCGCTTCAAGGCCAACCCGAAGCTGCCCAAAGACGCCTTTGAAATAAAGGTCCCCGCGGACTGCGAGATCATCGACGATCCGGGCCCCCGGAAAAAATAAACTTTCCGGGACCGGAATCGTATTAGTCCGTGAGGATGTCGAGTCCTCGATGAATGATGACCAAGACCTCGTCCGCCGCGCGCTCCGGGGCGATCAGGGAGCGTTCGAGATGATCGTCCGGAGATACCAGCAGCCGGTCCTCAACTACGTCGGCCGCATGGTCCGCGAACGGGAATTGGCCCTCGACATCAGCCAGGACGTGTTCCTAAAGGTCTACGCGGGCCTGCGCTCCTACCGCCCCCAGTACAAATTCAGCACTTGGCTGTTCAAGGTCGCCTCGAATTACATGATCGATTATTGGCGGAAGAAGAAGATCGCGACCCGGTCGCTGGACCACGGGTTCGACGACGGGGAGGACTGCCCGCCGATCCAGGTCGCGGCCGACGAGCCGTCCGTAGCGCGGCAATACGAACTCCGGGAATTGCGCGGCAAGCTCGAGGCCGCCATCGCCGAGTTGCCGCCCGCGCTCCGGGAGCTTTTCGTCTGGCGCCACGTGAACGGGCTGAGCTACGAGGAGATGGCCGAGATCAAGGGGATCCCCGTGGGCACGGTCAAGAACCGCGTTTTCCTGGCCAAAGAGATGCTGAAAACGATTCTCGAGGGAAAGCCATGAGCTGCCTGACCAGCGGCCTGATTCCGGAGCGGATTTACGCCTATCTCGACGGCGAGATCAAAGGCGCGGAGCTCCGGGCGCTCGAGGAGCATCTGGACTCCTGCCCGGCCTGCCGCGAGGCGGTCGCGGAGAGGCGGCGCATCGTCGAGGCGGCGGAGTCGCTTCCGTCGTTCGAGGTTCCCGACGGGTTCGCGGCCTCGGTCATGGCTCGGGTCATGGCCGCGGGGGTTGCTCCAAACATGGCCACGGGCATGGCCGGGGTCGAGCCGGAGCCGGAGGCTGCCGGCCGGAAACCGCTGATCAGACGGCCGCGGCGGGCGAGGGCCTGGTGGGCCGCGGGGGCGGTCGCAGGCCTGGCTCTCGCGGGAGCGGGATGGGTCGTCCTCACCGGCCGGAGCTTCTCCGACGCCGCCCTCGACGCGAGCCGGTTCCTGTGGGGCAACGTCCAGGGGCTAGCGACGCTTGCGGCGAAGTCGTACCGCTACGCCGCTCTGGCCGTCAAGGTGCTGGGCAAGCTCGCGGGGCAGGTCCTCGAAGGCTTTAAGGTCTTGAGCTCCTTCATCGGCCCCGAGGTGCAGATCGCCTGCCTCGGCGCCGCCCTCGTGCTGGCCGCCGCCGGCTTCGCCCTATGGCGGCGGAAACTCGGCGTGGAGAGAAATCATGAAGAATCATAAACTCGTGGTCGGCCTTGCGACGTCTTCGTCTGTCCTCGCGGCCCCTGCGAGGGCGACGTCTTCGTCTGTCCTCGCGGCCCCTGCGAGGGCGAAGTCTTCGCCTGTCCTCAGGGTTGCCATGAGGGCGACGTTGCTGGTGTTGATCGTCGGCGCCGGCGGCCTCACCTACGCCGTCGCGCAGAAGAAGGACGCCGTCAGCTACCGTGACGCCATCGTCGTCCTGCCGGACGAGATGCGCGACAACGTGGTCAGCTTCGGCGGCGACATCGACGTCCAGGGCAAGGTCCGCAAGAGCGTGCTCGCCTTCGGCGGGTCGATCACGATCAGCGGCGAAGTGGGCGACGCGGTGGTGGGCATCGGCGCCCGGATCACCCTCAAGGAGACGGCCGTGGTCAAGGGCGACCTCGTCGTCCTGGGCGGCTCGATCGAAAAGGCCCCCGGCTCGCGCGTGGACGGCGACACGGTCAATTTTAAGAGCTCGGAGCTGGCCTCGAAGTTCTTCGGCGAGGGGTTCAAAGGCATTTTCGCCATGTCGCTCTGGCCTATCATCCTCATTTTCAAGCTGGTCAACCTCATCGTCTGGCTGCTGCTGGCCATGATCGTGAGCGCGACCCTCTCCAAGCAGGTGACGTTCGCTTCGGACCAGGTCCGGAAGGCGTTCTGGCCGACGTTCGGCGTCGGCCTCGCGGCCCACTTCCTGTTCGTGGTCGCCATCCTCGTCGGCGCGATCCTGTGCTTCGTCCTCATCGGCATCCCCATCGTCATGGGCCTGGCCATGGGGGGGTTCGTGATCAAAGTCTTCGGCCGCGTCGTCATCTTCTTCCTCATCGGCGAAAGCCTGTTGCGGGCGCTCCACAAGCAGACGATCACGCCGCTCGGCGCCGCCCTCCTCGGGGCGTTAGTCGTCGGCATAGTGGGGTTCGTCCCGCTCCTCGGATTCCTGTTCACTTGCTTCCTGGGCATCGTCGGCTGGGGCGCCGTCATTCGGACGAAGTTCGGCACGACGGAGAATTGGTTTGCCCGGGGAGCGCGGCCGCGACCCATTTCAAACTAGGGGTCAGGTCTTAACTTTTAATATTTTTGGCGAGACCTGGCACTTCGGGGTCAGGCCGAGTTAAATTTGTCAAATGTTAAGACCTGACCCCTCGTTCACCACTTTCGCCAGGGCGGCCTTGATCCTCTCGGGCGTCATGGGGAGCTGGAGAAGACGCGCGCCGCAGGCGTCGAAGACCGCGTTGGCCAGGACGGCCTGCGTAATCGTGATCGCCGGCTCGCCCACGCCGGAGATCGGGACCTCCGGCGAATCGACGAGCACGGCTTCGATTTTGGGCAGCCAGGAAAAGCGCGGGATCTGGTAGGTGTCGAAGTTGAGGTCTTTCACCTCGCCGTTCTTGAAATGGACTTCCTCGGTGAAAGCGGCCCCGAGCCCCATGGTGAAGCAGCCTTCGATCTGCAGGACCGTTCCGGCGGGATTCACCGCCACCCCCGAGTCGTGGGCGCAGAGCATTCGGATTACTTTAACGCGCCCCGTCGCCTTGTCGACGGCGACTTCGGCCGCGGCCGAGAAATAGGTCCCGAGATAATCGGCGCAGGCAAAGCCGAAGCCCCGGCCGCTCGGGGCCTTGGCGGCCTTCCAGCCGAATTTCTCCGCGCCGATCCGGACCACCCGCTTCATCCGCTCGTCGCTCAGGTTCAGGAGCCGGAACTCCACCGGATCGATCCCCGCTTTCGCGGCCAGGATGTCGATGAAGCTTTCGCGAGCGTAGATGTTCGTGTTGCTCCCCGGGCCGCGCCAAGCGCCGGTCCCGAACGGATGCACACTGGCGGCCCCCCCTCCCCCGCCCCATTCGCCGCGAACGACGGTCCGGTGGTGGGGAATGGCATAGAACTGCTGGGAGCTCCGCTCGCCGGCGAACAGGACTTCGTAATCCCAGAACACGATCTTCCCGTCGGCGGCAAGGCCGGACTTGATGTTCACGACAGCCGCCGGCCGGAACGTGTCCAGGAAAAACTCGTCCGCCCGGGTCCGCATCACCTGGACCGGCTTTCCCGTGATTTTTGCGAACTTCGCCGCCTGGACGGCCTGAGGGTTTCCGCTCTTTCCGCCGAACCCGCCGCCGACGTAAGGCATGATCACGTGGACGTCCTTCGAGGGAATGCCTAGGGCCGAGGCGATATCCTCCTTGGCCCGGAACGGCGCCTGGGTGGAGACCCAGGCCGTGGCCTTCCCGTCCTTGGGCTCTACGAGAGCGGTATGCGTTTCCATGGAGGCGTGGGCGACGTAGCTGTTCAGGAACGTGGACTCGACTGTCGTCGCCGCCGCCTTGGCCCCCTCGGCGAGGTCGCCGCCCTGGGCGACGGTCCGGCCCGGCGCCGCGTTCTTGACCAGATAGTCGAAGATGTTCTTGTCGTCGAGCTCGGACGGCGACGGATCGTACGTCGCCTTGATTTTCCCTACGGCAGCCAGGGCAACGTCGGGCAACTCGTGGAGCGCGGCGACGAGGTCGCCGTCCCGGACGACACGCACGCCGGCGATCGCTTCCGCGGCGGAAGCATCGACCGTCTTGAGCTTCGCCCCGTGGGCGGGCGGCCGGAGGATGCTTGCATAAAGCATGCCGGGGACGCGGATGTCACCCGCGTACTTGGCCCGGCCCGTGGCCTTGTCCCGCGCGTCGCGCCGGGGCGCGGACCGGCCCATCACCTTGAAGTCCACCGGAGCCTTGAGGACGGGTTTCACCGACGCGTGCCGCTCGATCTTTTTCCCCTGGACGAGTTGGGCATAGCTGACTTTCGTCTCCGGCTTGGCGGAGTCGAAAACCGTGCCGTCCTTCGCCCGGAGCCGTTCGACGGGCACGTTCAACTTCTCCGAGGCCATTTCGATCAGCACGACCCGGGCCTCGGCCGCGGCCGCCCGGAGGAGCGGCCCGAAAATGCGGACGCACTGTGAACCGACCGTCCCGCCGTCGTAAGGGCAGAGGTCGGTGTCGCCGAGGACGATGTCCACGTTCGCCGGGGCCACCTCGAGCTCCTCGGCCAGCATCA
>JADGNV010000145.1 GCA_017883285.1 Candidatus Aminicenantota bacterium
CCCGGCGGCCTCAAATCCCTCGCCGGGTATATCAAGTCCAAGGGCCTCGTCCCGGGCCTGTGGACCGGGGCGAGCTTCACCGACGGCGACGAACCCCTCACCCATCCCGAGTGGTTCGTCCGGGACGCGGACGGCACGCCGTCCCGCGGAAACTGGATCGACCACATCGTGGACGCCTCCAACCCGGCCGCGCTCGCGGCGCTGATCACGCCGCTCTATAAAGGCTTACGCGCCCAGGGCTGGGAATATTTCAAGGTGGACGCCCTCCGCCATCTCCGCTACGAGGGCTACAACGCCCACCGCGATTATTTCGAAAAAAACAAGACCGACCTCGTCGCGGCCTACCGCCGCTATGCGCAGGCCATCCGCGAAGCCATCGGCCGGGACGCGTTCATGCTCGGCTGCTGGGGCATCCGGCCCGAGCTCGCTGGAATCATCGACGGCTGCCGGATCGGCGACGACGGGTTTGCCTACGCCGGCCTCTCGCAATACAATTCGTTCAACAACGTCGTCTGGCGCAACGACCCCGACCACATCGAGCTCAACGACGACCGCTACCGCTCGACGCTCGTCACGTCCCTCACCGGATCGATCCTGCTCCTGACCGACAAGCCCGAGATGTACCGCAAAGGAGATCTCGAGCCGGCCCGGCGCACGGCCCCCGTCCTCTTCACGCTCCCCGGCCAGATCTACGACGTCGACCCGTCGCGGTCGGACGCGCTCGGCCGGGTGGACACCGAAGTTAGCGGCTCGGGCCCGCGGCCGTTCGACGCTGGCTACACCCCCGCCTGCCGTCTCTATCTCCTCGAAATCGAGCGGCCGTTCGGCGCCTGGGCCATCCTCGGCCGCACGGACGGCGATCCCGCCGAAACGATCTCGTTCGCCGATCTCGGCCTCGACCCGCAGGTCGAATATCTCGTCTTCGAATTCTGGACGAAAAAGCTCGTCGGCTCGTTCATGGGCGGATTCGCCCCGGGTCCTATCGACCCCCGCTTCCGGTCGCATGCCTTCTGCATCCGGAAACGGGAGGCGCGGCCGCAGCTCCTGGCCACGAGCCGCCACGTGACCTGCGGAGGCGTGGATTTGGCCGACCTCCGCTGGGAGGACGGCCGCCTCGGCGGCAAGAGCCGGCTCGTGGCCGGAGATCCGTACGTGATCTATCTTACCCAGCCCGTGAGCACGACGTTCGCCGGCCTGGACTGCCGCGGCGCCACCGTCCAGAAGACCGAGAAAGACGGTTTCCTCGTCCGGGTAACGCTGCTTGCGGAGAAAAGCGGCGAGGTCGAATGGACGGCCCGCTATAATAAATAGGAGACACAATACCTGTTTCCCTATTTTTTTCCTGCGCCGATATTTGCGTAAATAGGGAAACAGGTATTGTGTCTCCCTATTTCTTGACATCTCCGCGCCCGCTCCGCTATAAAGGACACGTGCGCTTTCCGCCGACGAAACCCAACCCCCCATCCTCGAGGAGGTCCCCACATGTTTAAAGGCCACCCGAAAGGTCTGTTCATCGCCTTCTTCGCCAATATGGGCGAGCGCTTCGGCTTTTACACGATGGTCAGCATCTTCGTCCTCTTCCTCCAGGCCAAGTACGGCTTCACCGCCGCCCAGGCGAGCTTCACCTACAGCACGTTCATGTTCTGCGTCTATTTCTTCCCCCTCCTCGGCGGGATCCTGGCCGACAAGGTCCTCGGCTACGGGAAGACAATCAGCATCGGCCTGATCGTCATGTTCCTGGGCTACGTCCTTCTGGCCATCCCCACGGTTCTGGATTCGGGTTTCCCCCTGATCATCGCCGCCCTGGCCGTGATCGCCATCGGCACCGGCCTCTTCAAGGGGAACCTCCAGGCGCTTGTCGGCAACCTCTACGACGACCCGAAATACAGCGCCCTCCGCGACCGGGCGTTCAGCGTGTTCTACATGGGGATTAACATCGGGGCCATGTTCGCCCCGAGCGCCTCTGAATTCGTCAGCAACGCGGTGCTCAAGGCGGTGAACTTCACCTACGACGCCCGCATCCCCGCCTTAGCCAACGAATTCCTGAAGGGCAAGATGGCCGACGTCGCGGGGTACCTCTCGCTCGCCCAGACTCAAAATCCGGCGGTCACGGCCGACACCCTGAAGGGCTTTTCGGAGTCGTACATCAACGCCCTCAGCAAGTCCTACCACTTCGGCTTCGGCGTGGCCTGCCTCAGCCTCATCATCTCGCTGGCGATCTTCTGGGGCTTCCGCAAGTATTATAAAGACGCCGACCTGACCGAGAAGCAAAAGGCCAAGGACTCGACCCTCAAGGCCCGGATGGTCGAACTCACGCCCCAGCAGACCAAGGAACGGTTCGTGGCCCTCGGCCTCGTCTTCCTTGTCGTGATCTTCTTCTGGATGTCGTTCCACCAGAGCGCCGTGACCATGACCTACTTCGCCCGCGACTACACGGTTCCGAGCGTCGGCAAGCTGACGAACCTCTGGTTCGACCTGACCGGGCTGCTCCCGATCTTCCTGGCCGCGATCGGCCTCGTTTTCCTCGTGCGCAAAGGCGCGAAATCCGCCACCCGGCTCGCCGGCGGCGCCGCGTTCGTCGTCTTCGGGGCCCTGGCTTACCTGCGCTTCCAGGGCTATGACGCCCTCAACCCCTTCCAGCCGCAGAGGTTCCAACACTTCAACCCGTTCTTTATCGTCGCCCTGACGCCGCTCCTCATCGGGATCTTCGCCTGGCTCAACACGAAGGGCAAGGAGCCCTCGGCGCCGCGGAAGATCAGCATCGGAATGCTGATCACCGCCCTGTCCTTCGCCATCCTGGCCATCGGCTCGATCGGCCTGCCCAGCCCGAAGGCCCTCGGCGGGCTCGTCGCCCCGGCCGCCTCCCAGGTCTCGGTCTACTGGCTGATCTCGACCTACTTCATGCTGACCGTCGCCGAGCTCTTCCTGAGCCCCATCGGAATCTCGCTCGTCTCGCGCGTCGCCCCGCCCAAGTACAAGGGCCTGATGCAGGGCGGCTGGTTCGCCGCCACGGCCATCGGCCTCAACCTCGTCGGCGTGACGGGCGGCCTCTGGATGAAGGTCCCGCTGACAACGCTGTGGCTCATCTTTGTCGTCTGCTGCGTCCTGTCGATGCTGTTCATGCTGACCATCATGAAGAAACTGGAGCGGGTGTCTCAGGGATAGCCGTCCGGCGGACCTTTCGGGACCCGGATCCCTGTTCTACGAAAAGGGTCAGGTGGCGAATTTTTCGGGTCAATCCCGCGTATCCCTATAGCCTCTATCTATTTTCAACGGCTTGACTTCCGGGCCGTTCTTCTCTATATTTCCCTCTTTTTAACAGCAGAATTTATCGGCCTGCGGTCAAGGGACGAGCCTTCGCGGCGGAAGTGGACCCCCGGGCAAAACCCGGGGCCCCGGCCGCCGTGGACTCGGGCCGTTGATCTGCGCCGCGGTCGAAGGAGTTGTGCATGGGACTGAACCGACGCCGCTTTCTACGTTGGGGCTTGGGGGCCGCCGCCGCAACACCGTTCGGCGCGAAGCTCCTGGCCCAGAACGCGACCCCCAAGCCCGCTTCCCCGGCCGAAGCGTCCGCCTCCGCCGTCGAACATGTCGGCTGCCTCGCAGACACGACGCTCTGCATCGGCTGCCGGAAGTGCGAGGAGGCCTGCAACCGGAGAAACAAGCTCCCCCGCCCCGAAGTTCCGTTCACGGACCGGACGGTCTTCCGCCAAGAGCGGAGGCCCGTCGACAAGGCCTTCACCGTCGTCAACGAATACGCAGGCGCGCCTTCACCGGACCAGGCGGCGACGAAACAGACCTACGCCAAGGTCCAGTGCCTCCACTGCCTGACGCCATCCTGCGTCTCGGCCTGCATTGTCGGAGCGATGGTCAAGGCGCCCGACGGCGCGGTCGTCTATAACCCGAAGATCTGCCTCGGCTGCCGCTACTGCATGGTCGCCTGCCCATTCCAGATCCCGGCTTTCGAATACGACGTCACCCTGGACCCCCGGATCCGCAAGTGCGAGTTCTGCGCGAGCTTCGCCAACGGCACGGGCGCCGACCCGGCCTGCGCGGCGGCCTGCCCCACCGAGGCGCTGGTCTTCGGCAAGCGGGCCGCCCTGCTGGCCCTGGCCAAGGACCGCATCGAGAAGCGCCCTGACCGCTACGTCAACCGCATCTACGGCGAAAACGAGGTCGGCGGGACGTCCTGGCTCTATCTCACCGGACGGACCGGGACGGAGATCGGGCTGATCGATCTCCCGTCCTCCCCCCCCGCGAAGCAGACCGAATCCATCCAACACGGCATCTTCAAATACGGCATTATCCCCATCACGGTCTTCGGGGCGCTGGGCGCGGTCATGTGGTTCAACCAGCGCAAGGCGGACACGAACGCGAAATCCGCCGGCCCGGACAAGGATGCAAAGAAGGACGGCGCCCATGAGTGACATCCGGCCCCAACCCCTCAAGACCCGATACTTCACCCCCGGTGCCCTCATCCTGACGGCTGTCGCCTCGGTCGGCCTGGCCTTCGGCCTCGGCCGGCTGTTCAACGGCCTCGGGGCCGTCACCAACCTCGACAATTTCTATCCCTGGGGGATCTGGATCGCGATCGACGTGGCCTGTGGCGTGGCCTTGGCCGCGGGCGGGTTCACGACGGCCGCGCTCGTCGATATCTTCGGCGGTAAGCAGTTCCATCCGCTCCTCCGGCCCGCCATCCTGACCGCCTGGCTCGGCTACTTCATGGTGGCCATCGGCTTGCTCTTCGACCTCGGCCGCTACTGGAACGTCTGGCGCCCGATCTTCAACTGGCAGGGCAACTCCGCCCTGTTCGAGGTGGGGATGTGCGTCATGGTCTACCTCGCCGTCCTGACCGTCGAGATGTCTCCCTCGCTCCTCGAAGGGCTCAAGAGCAGGATGTCCCAGGACGGCCGGTTCCCGAAGCTCCTCCGCAAGCTCGAAAAGCCGGTCAACCTTGTCCACTCCTGGGTCAAGGTCATTCTGCCCATCTTCATCGTGGCCGGCGTCGTGCTGTCCTGCATGCACCAGTCCTCGCTCGGCACGCTGATGGTCATCGCCCCGACCAAGATCAGCACCCTGTGGTACACGCCCTTCCTCCCGCTGCTGTTCCTCCTGTCGGCGATGATGGTCGGCCTGCCGATGGTCATCGTCGAATCGATCGTCTCCAGCAAAAGCTTCGGCCGCCAACCGGAGATCGACGTCCTCGGGCCCCTCGCTCGGATCATCCCCTGGATCATCGGCGCCTATGCCGTTTTCAAGTTCGGCGACCTCATCCTTCGCTGGGGCCAGCTCCGATTCACCGAACATCCCGAGGCCACGGTTGCCTGGGCGGTGGAGATCGTCTTCGGCATCCTCACCCCGCTCGTTCTCTTCTCCATGAAGGCCGTGCGCCGGTCGGCCGGGTGGCTTTTGACCGCCGCCCTGCTCGTGGTCTTCGGCGTCGTTCTCAACCGGGTCAACGTCTACGTCGTCGGCTACTTCCCGCCGTTCGCCCCCAAGCGGTATTTCCCCGCGGTCGGGGAACTGGCCCTCACCATCGGCCTGGCCTGCGTCCTCATGCTCCTCTACCGGTTCTTCGCCGTCTATTTCCCGATCGTCTCGAGCGAGCCGCGCTCGGCGGCCGCGCGGGCCTTCCTCCCCTATCCGGAGCCGCAGCACGCCGTCCGTCCCGTGTGGGCCTGGGCTTTCCGGGCCACGGCCGCCGCGTTCCTCCTGGGTTTCGTCCTGCTCTATTCGCTCGTCCACGCCCAGGCCATCCAGCAGTCCGTGACCGCCGCGCGCGACATCCAGGTCGTCAGCGGCTCGAAAAAGCCAACGATCGACACCTCGACTTTCAGGCACGCCGAGCGGCCGGACGCCTACCGGAACCTCTACGTGCTCAACAGTCCCGTCCTCAACGCCAAGATCGACTATTACGAGCCGGTCAAGTTCACCCATCGCACCCACGACGTGAACACCGGGAGCAACTGCGCCATCTGCCACCACCGGTTCGCCGACGGACCGGAGGACCGGGTCGGGCAGGACATGGCCAAGATGCACGAGGACATCGAGGTCCGGATCGCGGGGGCGTCCTGCCTCTCCTGCCACCCCGACCTCACCGAGAAGAAATTCCAGAAGTGCTCGCAGTGCCACGCCGCCTCGAACGAATCCGATTTCCCGGCCCGCATCGGGCTCAAAGGCGCCTACCACCGCCAGTGCATCGGCTGCCACCAGAACCAGCCGGCGACGGCCAAGGCCCCGACTGACTGCGCCTCCTGCCACCATCCGCTCGTCCCCGAACACAAGACCCTGTTGAACCTGGAGACGTTCCTGACCCGTTCGGACGTCACGCCCAAGTGCCTGCAGTGCCACGAGAAGACCGGCCAGGATATCCTGCGGACGGCCCACTGGAACTGGCAGGGCCTCACGCCCGAGATCCCGGGCCGCGAGCACCGGGCCAACATCGGCCTGCGCAACACCATCGACAACTACGACATCAGCCTGGCGGCCAACCCCAAGCTGACCTCGCTTTTCCACATCGGCGACGGCCTGGCCAGCAACGACCAGCGCGACCCAAAGAAGATCGACTGCTTGGTCTGCCACGACACGACCTCGGCCTACCGCCGCGACCCGAACCCCGGGACCGAGGACTGGCGGGGCCTGGCCGAAAAGGTCGGCCGTCCGTCGCGATTCAACTGCGGCGGCTGCCATTTCTACGCCGGCGGCGGGCCGGGGATCCGGAACGGCGACCTCTCGCCCGCCCTCGTGAACCCCTCCCCCGAACTCGACTACCACATGGGCAAAGTCGACATGCGCTGCCAGGACTGCCACGTCACCAATCACCACCAGATCGCCGGCCTGTCGTTCAACGCCCCGGTGGTCGAGGAGCGCGCGGGCTGCGAATCCTGCCACGGCGACCAGCCCCACGGCATCGCCGGCGTCATCAGCCGCCACCTCGACAACCACGTCAAGACCATCGCCTGCGAGACCTGCCACATTCCCCAGTTCGCCAAGCAGCAGGCCACCCAGCTCTCGATCGATTTCTCCAAGGCCGGCCAGGACCGCCCGGCCGAGCCGCTCCAGTTCGACCGCCCCGGCTACGACAAGCGCTACGGCGAGCAGACCTGGGGGAAGAACGTCGTTCCGGAATATCGCTGGTTCGACGGCAACCGCCAGACCACCCTGCTCGGCGACAAGATCGATCCCCGCAAGCCGGTCGTCCTCAACGCCCCCCTGGGCGACAAGCACAACGCCCGCGCCCGGATCTTTCCGTTCAAGATCCACCGGGCCGTGCAGCCCTACGATACGGAGAAGAACATCCTGGCCGCCGTCCAGTTCGAGGACGCGCTCTGGAAGGACTACGATTGGCCCAAGGCGATCGACCTAGGAATGAAGGCCGTGGGCTCGTCGTTCTCCGGGAAATACGGCTTCGTCAAGACCGAGATGTATACCCCGATCCACCATGAAGTCGTGCCGGCGAAGAAATCTCTGGGCTGCGCGGACTGCCATGCGCCCCAGAACATCAGCTGTGCCCGCTGCCACAGCAACGCCGCGGGGATGAACCAGCCGGAACACACCCGCCGCGTCTATCCGTCGGTCCAGAACCGGTTCGACTTCAAGGCGCTCGGCTACGAGGGCGACCCGGCCGTCACCGGCGGCCGGTTCTACATGTACCTCAAGCGGGGCCTACCGCCGCGTTGAGCTCCGGCGCGGCGCGAGCCCCGGTCGCTCGAAGCGGCGGGGACCCTTCGAAGATGGGTGAGCCGCAAGAGCGACTGGGGCGGGAGCCGCGCCGGAGATCAGCGCGACAGGCGGGTCCGGCTCGGGCTAGAAGGGAGGAAGATCCATGGGCGAAGACCCGGAATTCCGAGGTTTTTCGAAGCAGACGGTCGCGTTCTTCCGCCATCTGAAAAAGAACAACGACCGGGCTTGGTTCGAAGCGCACCGGGACGTCTACGAGGCCGAAGTCATGGCCCCGGCCCGGGCGTTCATCACGGCCATAGGCGCCCGGCTCAAGACCGTCACTCCCAAGATCGTCGCCATTCCCAAGGTCAACAAGTCCATCTTCCGTATCCACCGGGACGCGCGCTTCAGCCTCGACCCCTCGCCTTACAAGACGAACCTGGGCCTCTATTTCTGGGAGGGCGAGGGCGGACGAATGGAAGGATCGGGGTTCTATTTCCACCTCGAGCCGCCGGACCTCATGGTCGGGGGCGGCATGTATATGTTCTCGGACAAGAAACTTCTCCGCTACCGAAAAGCCGTCGTGGACAAGAAGCTCGGCGCGGAGCTTGCCGCGATCGTCCGCGAGATGGCGAAGGTCCCCGGGCTCGCGCTCGGAGGGCAACACTACAAGCGAGTTCCGGCCGGCTTCGATCCCGGACATCCGAACGCGCCTCTCCTCCTCCACAACGGACTCTGCGCGGGCATGGAGACGGCGATTCCGGAGGAGTTCTATTCGCCCCGCCTCGTGGAATACTGCTTCGAGCGGTACAGGCCCATGGTGCCGCTCCACAAGTGGCTGGTCAAAGCGGTCGGCTGATTTCCGCGGGCGCCGCGGGCTGAGTTCCCGCTTTCCTCAGGTAAATATCGACGTCCAGGAATTCCCGGCGCATGGTTTTCAGGAGGTCATAGGACGCGTCGAGATACGCCTGGAACTCGGCGTAGGCGATCAGGTTTTTCAGGTTGTGGGCGGCCTTCCCCCGCTCCACCAGGATCATCTTCACTTGGTAACGCTCGCATTCCCGCCGAATGTCGGCCGGCGAGATCTGGCCGCTCCGCGTCCGGGCCATGGACACGTCCACGAGGCCCGGCGGACACGGGCGCTGGGCATAGAAATTGGCGAACGGCGTTTCGCCGAAGATGTAATCCCCGGGCGCGGTCCGCGACCGGACGAACTCCACGACGTCCCGGGTGTCTCGGTCGTAGGCCCGGAGCTTCGCGATATTGAAGGTCGGCCCGAGGCAGAGCAGGACGAGGATCGCCGCCGCACCGACCGCCAGGATCTTGCCGGCGCCCTTTTTCATGGCCGCCAGGCCGGCCACCCCGTCTCCGAAGAAAAACGCCAGCGGGATCAGGGCGATGACGACATAGCGCAGGTAGAACGTGACCGGCATGAGCATCTGGGCCAGGACGGCGAGCGTCGTCAGAAAGAGGAGCATTCGTTTCCGATCGCGGAAAACGGGCCGGAAGAACATCCCGGCGACGGCCACGGGAATGAGCCCGTAGTTGTGGTTCCCCAGAAATTCGAAGAGGCGCTCCTTCCAGAGCTGGAGGAGGTCCGCAAAGGCAAATTTGGCCTTGGCCGCGTGGATCCCGAACGTCGCGTGGAACGTGCCCGGGACCAAAAGGAGCATCAGGCCGAACACGATTCCGAACGTCGCGAGGAAGCCCGCCGCGGCGAGGAGCACCCGGCGGAGCGCGGCCCGGAACGGCTCCTTCTTTGTGAGCCAAAGCGCGGCGGCGTAGAGTCCGTAGCCGGCAAGGAGCAGGATCGCGTTGAGCTTGGCCAAGGCGGCGAGCCCGGCGAAGACGCCGAAGAGAAAGATCGGCCATCCGCGGCCGCCGGGTTTCTCTTTGCCCGCAGCATCGGCCGCGAGGGCGAAATAGAACGCCGCGGCCGCGAAAAAAAGCATCGCGCAGTCAGGCATGAACGACCTGCCCAGAAAATAGACGTGCTTCGAGAAGAGGAAGACCCCTCCGGAGGCGAGGGCGGCGAGCCGATCGAATTTGAAGAACTTCCGGGCCGCGCCGTAAATGAAAAAGGCCGCGCCCAGGACGAAGAAGTACGACAGGGCCCGGGCCCACCAGACCGACGGACCGAAAATCTTGAACAGAGCGGCGACGAGATAGAAGCTGAGGGGGGTCTGGACGAC
>JADGNV010000146.1 GCA_017883285.1 Candidatus Aminicenantota bacterium
GATTTTCCCCGGCGAGGAAAATCGGCTCGTTCCCTCGGCTTGCTCCCGCGATCCGCCTTCGACGGATCGCGGTCCATGCCCGCTGCGCCTCGGTATGCCTTTCTCCGCCCCACCGCCCTCGCGCCCCCAATTCATCTAATACAACGCCTTGGGTTCTTCACGGCAAAGAAGATCTGGCAGCGCGGCGCGAGCCCCTGTCGCTCGAAGCGGCGGGGACCCGCGGTTTGTGGGTGAGCCGCAAGAGCGACTGGGGCGGGAGCCGCGCTTACACTCCTCACGCCGGATTTGGGGACGGATATTAGAGAAATTGATTTATCTGTTTACTGGGACTATCATGAAATCAAACTCCGTAGTTATTGAGGATGCCATGAAAGGTGAAAGTATCGTCGTCTGGATGTTGGGTTTCGGACTCGCCGTCCTGCCTCTCGCCGCTCAGGGGGTGCGCAAGGCCGTCAAGGCCGGCCAATTCTATGACGCCGACGCCGCGACGCTTTCGGCCCGGATCGACGGATTCCTCGCGGCCGCGAGCGGCGCCGATACCGCGGCGCCGGATCTGATCCGGGCGATCATCGTACCCCACGCCGGATACGTCTATTCGGGCCCGGTAGCCGGGCGGGCATACCGCCTGGTGCAGGGACGGGACATCGCGACCGTCGTCATTCTCGGACCGTCCCACTACGTGGGTTTCGAAGGGGCCTCCATCTATCCCGAGGGCGGATTCGAAACCCCGCTCGGGGTCGCCGAAGTCGACGCTCCGGCCGCCAAGGCTTTGATCCGGGCCTCGGGGTTTGCCTTCGTCCCCGAAGCCCACGCCGAAGAGCATTCGATCGAGGTCCAGGTGCCGTTCATTCAGAAAGTCCTGCCGAAAGCGAAGATCGTCCCCGTCGTCCTGGGCGTCCCTTCGGAGAAGACGGTCCGGGCCCTGGCCGCCGCTCTGGACAAGGTCTTCAAGGGCACGAAGGTCCTCATCGTCGCCTCGACCGACATGTCGCACTTCCTGACCCGGCCCGAGGCCAACGCCCTCGACAAGAGCACGATCGACCTCGTCACGGGCCAGAAGGTGCCCGCCCTCCTGCGTAAGCTCGAGCGCAACGAAAACATCCTCTGCGGCGGGGCGGCCGTCGTGACCGCCCTCCTCTATGCCCAAAAACAGGGCAACGCCGAGGTCCGGGTGCTGGCCTACGCCGACTCGTCGGAGGCCGGAGGCCCGGCCGACCGGGTGGTCGGATACTTCGCCGCGGCGGTGACGGCCGGCGGCTCGGATCCCGCGCCCGAGGCCGGATCCCAATCCGCCTTCGCGCTCACCGCGGACGACAAGAAGGAACTGCTGAGCCTCGCCCGCCGCGCGGTCGAGCTCTATGTCCGCGAGGGGAAGCTCCTCGACGACGCGACCGAAAACCCGAACCTCAAGGCCCCCCGGGGCGCGTTCGTCACGCTCACGGAGGGCGGGACCCTGCGCGGCTGCATCGGATTCACGGAGCCCCGCTTCCCGCTCTACGAGACCGTGATGCAGGCGGCGATCTACGCCGCGACCGAAGACCCGCGGTTCCGGGCCGTGAACTGCCTCGAGCTGGAACGGCTCGACTACGAGATCTCGGTCCTCACGCCCCTAAGCAAGGTCGAGAATCCCGCCCTCGTCGAGGTGGGCCGGCACGGGCTCGTCGTGGCGAAGGACGGAAAGCGCGGCCTGCTCCTGCCGCAGGTCGCGACCGAGAACCGCTGGAACCGCGAAGAGTTCCTGCGCCAGACCTGCCTCAAGGCCGGGCTCCCGGCCGACGCCTGGCGCAAAGGAGCGGAGATCTACTCCTTCGAAGCGATCATCTTCCGCTGAAAATTGGAGTGGCCTCCGGCGCGGCTTCCGCCCCAGTCGCTCTCGCGGCTCACCCCCAAACCGCGGGTCCCCGCCGCTTCGAGCGACCGGGGCTCGCGCCGCGCCGGCCTCGCTCAAACATCGTGCAGCCGCTCTTTTATCCAGGCGAAGGGGAAGAGAGCGAAGCGACCCGAAGGAGATCTCGCCCCTGCGTTTCGGCTTTTTGGGGCAGCCTCTCCGGAGGCCGGCGTGAAGACCCGAGCCTAAATCAACCGAGGGGAGGAACTGATGGAAGGCGAGATCTGAGATGCGGAGGAGAGATAGGGCGGCGAGATACGCGCCGCCCAAAAAGCCGAAAGTACGCAGCGCGTTAAGATCTCCGGGAGAGCGAGCCTTTTCCCCTTTGCCCGGAAAGGTGAGACGCGAGAGCGATTGGGGCGGAAGCTGCGCCGCTCCTGACCCGGAATTGTGCTATAATGAGACGTTAAAAGGATAGTGCCATGCCGATTTACGAGTATCAATGCGAAAGCTGCCATAAGCGCTTCGAGAAGCTCCAGAAGATCGCGGACAAGCCCTGCAAGAAGTGCCCGAACTGCGGCGGTCCGCTCCGGAAGCTCATCTCGTCCCCGGCCATCAAGTTCAAGGGCAACGGGTTCTACATCAACGACTATGCCAAGAAGAGCGCCCCCGAAACGGAAGGGAAAGCCAAGGACAACAACAAAGACAAGGATAAGGGCCCGGCCGCCAAAGCCGGAGAGAAGCCGGCAGAGGCTAAGAAGGCCGAGACCATCCCCGCCGACAAATCCTGCTCGGACTAGGAGCCCGCCGCCCGCGATGAGGATCGTCGTCCGCGTCCCCAACTGGATCGGCGACGTCATGTTCGCCCTCCCGGCGCTCGAAAGCCTAAAAGCGAATTACCCCGGCGCCGAAATCTGGCTCGCCGGCGCCCCCTGGGTGTGCGACTTGCTGGCCGGCGAAGCGTGGGGAGAGCGCGTCCTTCCGCTCGGCCCGGCCAAGGGGCTCGGCGGCCTGCGGACCGCGGCGCACGACCTCCGGGAGCGGGAATTCGATCTCGGCCTGCTCCTGACGAACTCCTTCGGGTCCGCCGTTCTCTTCGCCCTGGCGAAGATCCCCGAGCGGTGGGGCGCCAAGCACGAGGGACGCGGCTTCTTGCTGACGAAGGGCCCGCGGGCGGAGGCGAACGACCCCCCGCTCCACATGGTCCGCTATTACCTCCGGCTCCTCGAAGGGCTGGGCCTGCGCACGGTCCCGCCGGAGATCCGTCTCACTGTGACCGCCGGCGAGCGCGAGCGCGCCCGGGCCGACCTCGAAGCGCTGGGGATTTCGTCCGACCGGCCGCTCGTCATCCTCAACCCCGGCGCGGCCTACGGTCCGGCCAAGCGCTGGCCGGCCGCCCGTTTCGCGGAGCTCGGCCGCCTTCTCCAGGAGCGCAAAGGGGCGGACATCGCCGTCACGGGAGCCGCGTCCGACGCCGGCCTCGCCGCGGAGATCGGCGCCGCGCTCGCCCGGAAGCCCGCCGACCTCACCGGGCGGACGAACCTCCGCGGCCTGCTCGGCGCCATGAGCCGGGCCGCGGTCTTCGTCTCGAACGACACCGGGCCGATGCACATGGCCAACGCCCTGCGCATCCCCGTAGTGGGCGTGTTCGGACCGACCGACCCGCGGGCCACGGCGCCCTTCCATCCGCCAGCCGCCGTCCTCAAAAAAGATGGCGTCCCTTGCTGGCCCTGCTTCTACCGCGAATGCCCCTATGATCACCAGTGCATGACGGCCGTCACGGCCGAGGAGGCCTTCGCCGCGGCCGCGGAGCTGCTGCGATGAAGAAAACGCGGGCCGTGTTCCTCGACCGCGACGGGACGATCAACGAGGACGTCGGCTATCCCGCCCGGATCGACCAGGTCCGGATCTATCCCACCGCCTTCGAAGCCCTGCGGAAGATCAAGGACGCGGGGTTCGCGGCCGTGGTCGTGACCAACCAGTCTGGCATCGGGCGGGGCTACCTGACCGAGGACGACCTGGCCGCGATCCACCGCCACATCGCCGCGGAGTTCGCGGCGCGCGCGGTCCGGATCGACGCCTTCTATTACTGCCCGCACTACGAATTCTCGGACCTCCCCGGATACGGCGGCCTCTGCGCCTGCCGCAAGCCCGAGCCGGAGATGGGGCGCCGGGCCGCGGCCGACCTCAACCTCGACCTCGAACACTCCTACATGATCGGCGACAAGGTCGAGGACGTCCGGTTCGGACTGGCCATCGGGGCGAGGCCGGTCCTCGTCCGGACTGGGTACGGGACGGTGTCCGAGCAGCGGCTCCCCGAGCTCGGGATCGCGCCCGCCGCCGTGGCGGACGACCTGAGGGCGGCCGTCGACTGGATCCTGACCCACGACAGCGCGGCCCCATGATCCGCTTCGACGACATCCTGGACAAGGTCGCCTCCCGGTTCGGTGAGAAGGACATCGCCGTCCTTCAAAAAGCCTACGTCTTCTCGGCCAAGGCCCACAAGGGCCAGGTCCGGCGCTCGGGCGAGCCCTATCTCAGCCACCCGCTCGAGGTCAGCAATCTCCTGGCCGACATGGCCCTCGACCGGACGACCCTCGTCGCCGGCCTGCTCCACGACGTCCTCGAGGACACCGACGTCACGCCGGACGAGCTGAAGAAGGAGTTCGGAAAGGCCGTGGCCGCCTTGGTCGAGGGCGTGACCAAGATCAGCCGCGTCCAGGACGCCTCGCCCGAGGTCCGCCGGGCCGAGACCATCCGCAAGATCATCCTGGCCATGACGGACGACATCCGGGTCATCTTCATCAAGCTGGCCGACCGGCTCCACAACCTCCAGACGCTCAAGTTCCTGAGCAAGGACGCCCAGAAACGGATCGCCGCCGAGACCCTCGAAATCTATGCCCCGATCGCCAACCGCCTGGGCATGGGCCGGATCAAGGCCGAGCTCGAGGACCTCGCTTTCCGCTACGTGGAGCCCGAGGAATATTTCCGGATCGCATCCCTCATCGAGCCCCGCCGGACAAAGGCCGAGGCGGACCTCGCGGCCTTCCGCGCGGAGCTCGCGGCGATGATGAAGGAGAACGGCATCCCGGCCGAGATCCACGCCCGGATCAAGCGGCCCTACAGCATCTCCCGCAAGATGAAGAGCCAGCGGATCGATTTCGGCCAGGTCTACGACTTCCTCGCCCTCCGGATCATCACCGACAGCGTCAAGAACTGCTACGCCGCGCTGGGGATCATCCACCAGAAATGGCCGCCCATCCCCCAGCGCTTCCGCGATTTCATCGCCATGCCCAAGCCCAACCTCTACCAGGCGCTCCACACGACGATCATCACCGAGGGCCGGCAGAGCTTCGAGATCCAGATCCGGACCCGGGACATGCACACCCTGGCCGAGAACGGGATCGCGGCCCACTGGAAGTATAAGGACGAGGACCCACAGAGCCTGGTCCGGGAGGACCGGCGCCTGCAATGGCTGAGGGAAATGGTGGAGCTCTTCGAGGAGCAGAAGAATCCCAAGGAATTCCTCAAGCACCTCAAGATCAACCTTATCTCCGAGGAGGTCTACGTCTTCACGCCGAAGGGGCAGGTCGTCTCCCTGCCGTCGGGCGCCTCCGCCCTCGACTTCGCCTTCCGCATCCACTCCGAGATCGGGCTCCACAGCGCCGCAGCCCGGATCAACGGCAAGGCCGCCCCACTCAAGACCGTGCTGAAGACCGGCGACATCATCGAGATCGTGACCCTGCCCGAAAAGTCGCCGAGCCGGAGCTGGCTCGCCATTACCTCCACCTCGGGGGCGCGGCACCAGATCAAGCGGGTGCTGAACCAGCAGGAGAGGACGAAGAGCGTGGCCCTGGGCCGGAAGCTCTGGGAGAAGGAGCTCTGCAAGGTCGACCTCCGGGGCGGCCTCCCGGCGGAAACCGTCCTCGTCGCGCGGTTGCGCCAGGCGACCGGATTGCGGTTCATAAGCTTCGAGGATTTCCTGGGCCTGGCTGGGCTCGGCCGGGTCATAATCAACCGGAAATTGATGGAAAAGGTGTCGCCCGCGGGCCTCGTGTCCCGCCGGGGCGGCCGCGAAACCCCCAAAGGGGAGACCGAAATCCAGGTCAAGGACCGGAACGTCGCGCTCGTGCGGCTGGCCCGTTGCTGCCGGCCGATCAAGGGCGAGCCGATCG
This sequence comes from Candidatus Aminicenantota bacterium, assembly GCA_017883285.1. Lineage (GTDB taxonomy): Bacteria > Acidobacteriota > Aminicenantia > Aminicenantales > UBA4085 > FEN-413. The sequence continues at coordinate 6,004 of JADGNV010000146.1, forward strand.
TCGGCTATCTCACGGCGGGGACGGGGGTCACGATCCACGCCCAGCGCTGCCGCCGGATCGCCCGGGAAGTCCTGGCGCCCGAGCGCTGGGTCAAGGTCACGTGGGGGGGCGTACTGATCGAGAATTTCCGGGCAAGCCTCGTCGTCCGGTGCGCGGACAAACCCGGCCTCCTGGCCAAGGTCATGACCGCCATCTCGGAGCGGGAGGGGAACATCTCAAAGGCCGATGTCGAAACCTACTCCGACGGCCGGGCGCAGATCCGGGTTTGGCTCATCGTCCGAGACATCAAACAGCTGGACGGAATCGTCGCGGACATCCGGGCCCTCAACGACATCGATTCCGTGGAAAGAATTTAGACGGAGGTCAGACGACTTTCCGGACCTTCCCGGAGCGCAGGCATCTCGTACATACCCAGATCTGTCTCACGCCCTTCGGCGTCTGGGCTTTGACATGCTGCAGGTTCGGTTTCCACTTCTTCGGAGAAGACTTGTGGGAATGGCTGACGTTGTGCCCGAAGACGGGGCCTTTTTCACAGATTTCACATACTTTAGGCATGGTCGCTCTCTTTTAGGGCGCTATTTATATCACAAAAGCCCGCCTCCCGCAACAGGTTTTTCGGAAGGCCGGGCGGGCCCTATCCGCGGCGGAGCCGGTAGGCGTCGAAGGTGCTCTTCATCAGGAAGGCGATGGTCAAGGGGCCGACCCCGCCCGGGGAGGGCGTCAGCCAGCCGGCTTTCTCGATGACGCCCGGCCGGACATCGCCGACCCAGGTGTAGCCTTTCTCCTGGAGGTCCTTCTCCCGTTTGGGGTCCGCGCCGAAGAGCGCGCGGACCACCTCCGGGTCGCTGACGGCGTTGCTTCCGACGTCAACGACGAGGGCGCCCTCCTTGACGAACTCGGGCCCGACGAACCCCGGCTTCCCCATGGCCGCGATCAGAATGTCGGCCCGCGCGGCGACCTGGGCCAAGTCCCGGGTCTTGCTGTGGCAGATGGTGACCGTCCCGTTCTCGTTCGTGATCATGGCCGCCAGCGGCTTGCCGACGATCATGCTCCGGCCGATGACCACGACGTCGCTGCCCTCGATCTTGACGCCGGTCGACTTGATCAGCTCCACGATCCCGGTCGGCGTGCAGGGCCGCAGGCCCGGCCGGTTCTCCATTAGAAGGCCCAGGCTGTAAGGGTGGAAGCCGTCCACGTCCTTGTCGGGACGGAGCCGGGAGATGACCTCGTGGGAATTGAGCTGACCGGGGAGGGGCAGCTGGATGAGGATGCCGTCTACGTGGTCGGCCGCGTTGAGCTCGTCGATCCGGGCTTTGAGCTCGGCCATGGTCGTGGCCGCGGGCAGCCGTTGGACTTCGGACCAGAGGCCCAGGGCCTGGCAGGCCTTCTCCTTCATCCGGACGTAGCTTTGCGAGGCGGGGTTGTCGCCGACGATGACCGCGACGAGGCCGGGTACGGTCCCGCGGGCCTGTTTAACGCGGGCGATGTCCCGGGCGACCTCCTCGCGAATCTTATCAGCCAGCGGTTTTCCTTCGAGCCATGTTCCCATGCGTCTCTCCTCGGGGCGGATTTGGGCCCATTATACAAGGGGCAAATCGCCCTGACAAGCGCGGGGGAGGCTCGGAGGGGCGGTTCGACGCGGCTCCCGCCCCGGTCGCTCTCGCGGCTCACCCACAAACCGCGGGTCCCCGCCGCTTCGAGCGACCGGGGCTCGCGCCGCGCTCATGCAGGGAGACTGGGCCGAAGACCGGTTTTCGAACCGCGCCCTCCTCACCCGGTAAGACGGGCAAGCGAGCGTCTGCGCCGTAATTGAGCAGGGCGGCGCGGCGCGGGAATTGCCGGCCTATGCACCGGATTTCCGCGGAGGGTCATCTCCCGAAAAAATGTCAAAAAACCGCTTGAAAACGCTTCCTCGGGATGGTATGATTGCGTCGCTTTCTTGAGAGAACAGCATGATTTTTCCACAATTGTGGATAATTCTGTGGAAAAATAAATCGGTATCACGTAAATGGAAGAAAAAACAAATCCTTGGCTCCAGGTCCTTATCGAAATCCAGAAGAAAATCGACGCCGGCAGCTTCGAAACCTGGTTCGAACCGACCTCCTATATCGGGAAGGAAAATGATTGTCTCTACATCAAAGTCCCGAATTCCTACTTCAAGGATTGGCTGTCCTTTCACTATTCCACGCTGATCAATGACAGTTCCCAGGGCCTCTTCGGAAAAACTTACGAAATCAAGTATATCTTCGACGACACGACGTTCACGTTCAAGCGGAACTCGCCGGAAGAGCGCCGCTCCAAGTACGGGCTGCTCCTCAATCCGAACCTGAACCCCAACTACACCTTCGAGAACTTCGTCGTCGGGTCCTGCAACCAGTTTTCGCACGCGGCCGCGGTCGCGGTGGCCAAGAACCCGGGCAAATCCTACAACCCGTTCTACATATATGGGTACTCGGGCCTTGGCAAGACCCACCTCATGAACGCCATCGGCCATTTCTCGCTCCAGAACGATCCGCGGTTGAAAATTCTGTACATTACCACGGAAAAGTTCATGAACGAGCTCATCAACCACCTCCAATACGGCAAGATCCTGGATTTCCGCGAGAAATACCGGAGCATCGACATCCTCCTCATGGACGATATCCACAACCTCTCCGGCAAGGACCGGACCAAAGAGGAGTTCTTCCACACGTTCAACCACCTCTACGACAACCAGAAGCAGATCGTCATTTCGAGCGACTGTCCGCCCAAGGAGATCCCCGGCCTCGAGGAGCGCTTCCGGTCCCGGTTCGAATGGGGCTTGATCGCCGATCTCAAGCCGCCCGACATCGAGACGCGGATCGCCATCATCAAGAAGAAAGCCGAGCTCGAGGGAGTGGACCTCCCTGACAGCGTGGCCCTGTTCATCGCCGACAAGGTCCATTCCAACATCCGGGAGCTCGAGGGCTATCTCCGGCGGGTCGTCGCCTTCTCCTCGCTCAAGGGCGAAAAGATCGATCTCGACCTGGCCAAAGACTCCCTCAAAGACCTCCTGGATTCGACCGCCCGGATCGTCACTGTGGAAAAGATCCAGAAACTCGTCTGCCATAAATACAAAATCAAGCTCGCCCAGCTGAAGTCCAAAAACAACTCGCCCAAAGTTTCCTTTCCCCGCCAGATAGCCATGTATTTATCCAAGGAACTGACAGACACGTCGCTCCCCGAAATCGGGAAGAAATTCGGTGGAAAACACCACACGACCGTCATCTATAGCATCCGGAAAATCGAGAAAATGAGGGAAGACAATTCCGAATTCGACAAAGAAATCAACAGTTTTCTCAACTTCATCCAGTAATGGAATCATGGTCTTGTCCGGCTTATGCACATTTACGTTGCTTTTATTCTTCTTATTGATTAATCTTTAATCTTAAAGAAGAAAGAAAAAGAAGAGCGCTGTCGGGAAGGTGAGTCCATGAAATTTTCGATCATGAAAGAGAACATTCTGGATGAACTCCAGCTTCTCCAAGGGATTGTCGAGAAGCGAAACACCATGCCGATCCTGGCCAACATCCTCATGAAGGCCGAGGGGACCGAAGTGGATCTCACGGGCACGGACCTCGAAGTCGGCCTCCGGACGCATTTCGAAGCCCAGATCGACGAACCGGGCGCGGTCACGGTCTCGGGGAAGAAGATTTTCGAGATCGTCAAGTCGCTTCCCGACGGGAAGCCGGTGACGTTCAAGGAAGACCGGGAACTCCGGATGGAGATCACCTCGGGCGAGAGCGAATTCAAGGTGCTCTGCCTGCCGAAAGAGGACTATCCTCAGGTTCCGGAGCCGAAGTTCGAAAAAAAGATCGTGTTTCCGGTGGAACAATTCCGGAGCATGATTGACCGGGTGTTCTTCGCCATCGCCCAGGAGCAGCGATATTATCTCAACGGCGCGTTGATGGTCCTAAAAGACAAATCGGTCGAACTCGTCAGCACCGACGGGCACCGGCTGTCGTATACGGGCAAGACTCTGGATGACCTCGCCCTGGCCAAAGAGATCCGGGTGATTGTGGCCAAGAAAACTTTGAGCGAGCTTCGGAAATACGACGAGGGGCAGATCGAATTCGACATGGACGAAAACAACCTCTTCTTCCGGTGCGGCCACCGAACGCTCCTCTCCCGGGTTATCGAGAGCAAATTTCCAAATTTCGACGCGGTCATCCCCAAGGACAATCCGAACGTCGTCGTTCTTCCCCGGGAAGAATTCTCGAATGCCATCCGGCGCGTATCGCTCTTGTCCGCGGAGCGGTCCCGGGGCATCAAGTTCACCCTGGAAAAGAACCGCCTCCGGCTGTTCTCCTCGAACCCCGAGATCGGGGAGGCGCGCGACAAGCTCGACGTCGAGTACAAGGGCGCCACGATCGAGATCGGCTTCAACTCCCAATACATCCTCGACTTCCTGAACACGACCGAGGGCGAAAAGATCCGGCTTGAGCTCAAGGACGAGAACAGCGCCGCCCTGATGCGGCCCGAAACGGACGGCGACATCAAGAGCCTCTACGTCCTCATGCCGATGAAAATCTGAGGCTCCGGCCGCTCTCGGGCCTCTTTACGGTCGAGTCCTCTTTTCGAAAGATTCCCCAAGCCAACGGGCGAGCGTCCGCGCGGCTTTCTTCACGGACGGCGTCAGCGTTCGGCCCAGCTCAAGGCTCCCGGCCTGGATCCCAAGGAATCGGACCCGGCAGCCGACCGTCGTTTCCAGATACGTGACGAGCATTTTCAACGAAATTTTGTGAGTGGAGACACCGTCGTCCGGGATGTCCTCCGCCCCGACGGGGAAGACGGTTCCCGCGGGGTGGGGGCCGACCACGGCGTCGACCAGGAGAACGAGGCCGGGTGCGAATCGGCGGATTTCGACGGTCAGGTTTTCGGGGGTTTCGTAGCCGACGAGGACCTTCAGGCGACCGCGGGCCTGACCTGTCCGGGCCGCCGCGAGCTCCCGGGCGCAAAGCACTCCCGCTCCGTCGTCGCCCCTATCCGGATTTCCGATTCCCAGGACGAGAACCTTCCCGGCGGATGCGATTTCGCGCCGAAGCGCGCGTTTCCATGCGCGTCGCCCCGCCCCGCGCTCCTTCGATTTTCGCTTGGCCATTGGTCTTCGCCATTTTACCTTTTTTTATGACGAGGGGCGAGGGGCGAGGGCTCGCCTCAGCGGAGCCGCTCAAAAACGCCCGGAATTTCTCCAGCGCGGGAATTCGCTGTTAAGCCGGCCTTCCGCAGGGCATCCCCCGGCCCGCTGGGGAACCAGTCCCGTCGGTTCCCCCCCACGCTTCGCGCGGGGCCCCCCTCCGCTATGCGGGCCTTGGGGATGACCCTGCGCGGCCGGCGATCGCCTTTGGATTTTCCGGGAAGACCGTAGGCAGGGCGCGAGGGGGGAGAGCGCGAGCGGACCGGAGGTGATCTCGCCGCAGCGTTTCAGCTTTTCGGCGTGGAAGACCAGAACTGAAATCGGCCAGGCGGAAGAAAGATCGGGCAGCGCGGCGCGAGCCCCGGTCGCTCGAAGCGGCGGGGACCCGCGGTTTGTGGGTGAGCCGCGAGAGCGACTGGGGCGGGAGCCGAGCC
>JADGNV010000147.1 GCA_017883285.1 Candidatus Aminicenantota bacterium
CTCGCCCGGAAAGCGTGATTTTTCATGTTGGACTCCTTCGCATTCAGGATGGCACTATTCTATACTAATTCTATCGGGAATGAAAGACGCCGATGGATCACGAGGGGGGTCAGGTCTTAACATTTGACAAATTTGACTCGGCCTGACCCCATAGTGCCAAGTCTCGCCAAAAATATTAAAAGTTAAGACCTGACCCCGATCTATTGCGTAGGCGCCGATTTGACCTGCCCCCCCGCTTCCGCTAGGATATTCGGGTATCATGCCGATCGGAATCAAAGGAGTCCTGCCATGAAAAAGAACGCTTCGCTTCTGCTTATCGCCGCCCTCGCCGGGCTGTGGATCGTCTCGTTCGCGGCCGGCCAGGGCGCCGCCCCGAAGGCCTCGCCTCCCGTCCTGGTGACGTCGTGCGGGCAGAGCCAGGCTCCGGCGATGCTGAACGTGATCCTGAAGAGAGTCGGCGTCGTCTACGAAGTCCTCCCTCTGGCCACGCCCCAGGACCTCAAGGACAAGGCCTGCAAGACACTCATCATCACCATGGGCGCCAGCCTCAAGGGCATGGGCGCGGCCGGAATCTCGATCGACGACGAGTTGAAGCGGATCGCCGACGTGATCGACGCGGCCAAGAAAGCCAAAATCACGATCATCGGCGCGCACATCGAGGGGATGAAGCGCCGCGCCCAGGGCGCCGACGCGGGCGACACGACCGACGAACAGAGCATCGACGCCGTCGCCCCCAAGTCCGACATCCTGCTGGTCATCAAGGAAGGCAACGCGGACGGGCGCTTCACGAACATCTCCCAAGGCAAGAAGATCCCCCTGGTCGAGGCCGAGAAGAACATGGACCTGGTGAAGGAACTGGAAAAGCTGCTTAAATGACCGCAACTCAGCCATAAGTTGAGTTGCGGTCATCCCGAGTGAAGCGAGGGATCTCCCGGCGACGAAGGGGGGTTGCCACGCTCCCTACGGTCGCTCGCAACGACATTTTGCGAGTTTACTTCTGCTTGATCGTCACGAACCCCGTGAGCTCGAGGGTCTTCACGTAGCCCTCGACGTCCTTAAGCGCCACCGGGCCGCTCTCGGCCGCGACCGCATTCCGGATGTCGAGAATGCTCCGCTTCCCGTCGAGGTAGTTCCGGACCGCGCCCTCCGACCGTCCGAGTAGATAGGCCGGGGCGTCCTTCATGTCCTTCCGCTTCGCGGCGAAACCCTGCGCGTCGAACGACCCCTGCATCTTCTCGGTCCGGACCGGGACGAGTTTAGCCGTCCGGAGCTCGTCCGGCGTCGAAGCGAGCTTCACGGGCGTCAGCCCTTCCTTCTGGCAGCGGTTCCGGTAGAGCTGCTCGAGGGCCCGGGCATAGGCTGGCCGGAATTCCCCGAAGGCCTTGATGTGGCTCGCGAGGAGCGCTTCGAGCGCGGCGTCGCCTCGGATGAAGAACCGGACCGACGCCATCGTGTCCTGCTCGTGAGCGATGGCCTGGCCGAGGATGTTGTCCGCGTCGCGGTAGGCGTCGTGGAGCTTGGCCTTGTCGGCCGCGAGCAGGAGGCTCTCCGCGCGCGCTTTCCGCTCGCCCAGCCGGGCGTGGGAGCGCGTCGAGACCTCGTTGATCAGGGTCAGCGTCTCGTCCGGCCCCGCCCCGGCCAGGAAGACGGCCGCGGCCGCGCCGATGAAGACGACCCGCTTGAGTTGGGTCGCGTCGGACTTGTCGACCGTGTCCCGGTTGGTGTGGTACCACTGGTCGGGCCAGACGATCATCATGACCGCCGGCACGCGGACCCCGCCCTCGACGAAGACGACGTGGTCGCTCCCGCCGGAGTAGGGGTCGATGACGTAGTAGAACGGGTCGCGCGAGCCGTTGGGCGACCAGATCGGGAGATAGGCCTCGGTCCGCTCGTTGTTGCGCTGGGTCGTACCCACCCACTCGTAGAGCGCCCGCATGACGTCGTTGAGGTAGGTGGCCATGTACCAGGGCGCCTGGATGAGCTCGAAGAGGCTCTGGTTCTTGATCAGCCCCTCGCCGACCATGTCCTCGTTGATGTTGGCGAAGAAGCGCCTGGCGATCTCGGGATATTTCCGGAGATAGGCCTGAGTACCGGAGATCTCGGGCACGAACAGGAAGCGGACCGACCGCTTGAGGGGCGGGATCTTCCCGTCGTCCATGAGCTTTTGGAGGACCCGGGCCGTCTCGAGGATGGCCACGCAACCGGAGCAGTCGTCGTTCGCGCCCTGCTTGGCGAAGCCCTCGTAGAGGTGGGCGGTGAATACGAGCTCCTCGTTCGGGAACTCTTTCCCGGGGATGAAGCCCTCGACCATCTGTTCCTTGTAGGGGACCATCTGGGCCTTGGCGATCGCCCGGACCTCGATCTTGGCCCCCCGCTCGAGCTGGTCGCGCAGGTCGTTGCCCTGGCGGGTCGAGAGCATGAAGCCGAAGGTCTTCTTCATGCTCTCGGAGGACCGGACCGAGCTCCAGCCGACCTCGTCGGGGTCGAATTCGGCGTGGCTCGAGGCATAGCCGATGAGACCCAGGGCGCCGAACTGCTCGACCGCCATGGCCTGGGCGCCGCCGGGCGAGCCGTTGACCAGGACGATCTTGCCCTTGACGTCCTTGCCCTCGTAGAATTCCTTGCGGTTGCCCGGCCCCACATATACGAGCTCGGCCATGACGTCGGTCGTCACGCTCCCCGAGCAGAGGGAGGCCGCGACCTCTTTGAGGTCGGCGATCTTGCGCTTGTCGGGTTTCGTGATCCAGAGCTCGGCCATCTCCGCGTCCCAGGTCGTCGTCCCGCGCGTCGGCAGGTCGATGATCTGGGAGGCCTTGATCCCATATTCCTTGAGCTTGGCCAGGACGAACGCCGCGTCGAAGTAGCCCTGGACGTATTCCTCGGGCGGCCGGTTGCGGTTGACGCCGGCGATGAAGATCTCGTTCTGGAGGGCCAGATCCCCGGAGGCCTCGTGGATGATCTCCTTCAGCAGGGCGAGGGGCAGGATCGTCTTGGGCACGCCTTCCGCGGGCTGGGCGGACGCGGTATGGAACGCGAACAGGGCCAAAGCGGCGGCGAGAAGGGTCTTTTTCATAGGGCCTCCTAAAAGCCCCATTCTATGCCTTTCGCCGAAAGGAAGTAAATCCGGAAATCCCGGGGCGAAGGACAGGGGGGCGGGGCCGGATTGACTCTCGCCGGGTTCGGTGCTATGGTCTTCCCAGCAGACAGGAGAAGGGAACGGGTTGATATCCCGTCCGCCTTCGTGAGGAGAAACACCATGAAACGAGGAGCCTGGATCGTGGTCGCCGCGGGCCTGACGGTTTTCGTTCTGCAATCCGTCGCCCAGTTCAAGCCGGAGGAAATCACCGATTACGCCAAGTGGGAGGAATTCCTCGCCACGGCGAAAATCGTCGACCAAAAGCAGTTGCCCGAGAGCGAGGGCATCACCCAGCCCTGGGAGCTGACCCTGGAAAAGGACGGGATCAAGAGAAACGCCGTCTGGAAGAAAATCAGCGGCAACGTCCGCGGTTTCAAGGAAAGCTGGAAGGCAGAGATCGCCGCCTATCGCTTGAGCAAAGCCCTGGGGCTGAACATGGTGCCTCCGACCGTCGAGCGCGAATTCCAGGGCGACAAGGGATCCTGCCAGCTGTGGGTGGATTTCTGGAAGAATTTCGAGAAAATCACGAAAGAGAAGCTCCAGCCCAAAGGGATCAAGTACTCCTACTTCATCCGGGCCATCTGCCTCCAGCGGGCGTTCGACAATCTGATCTCCAACGAGGACCGCCACCAGCGGAACTACCTGATCACCGAGGACTGGCGAATGATCCTCATCGACCATTCCCGAACGTTCCGGACGACGGCCAAGTTCACGAAGAACCTCATCTACGACGAGAAATACAAGGAAGGGAAGAACTTCATCATGGATACCCTCCCCCGGAAGTTCTATGAGGCCGTCAAATCCCTGACCGCGGCCTCCATCCGGGAGATCGTGGGCGATACCCTGACCGACGAGGAGATCGCGTCCACGGTCGCCCGCAAGGACCTCATGGTCGCCTGGATCGAAAAACACATCAAGGAGATGGGCGAGACGTACGCCCTCTACGACTAGGTTTGAAATAATTCCGTTTTTCATCTAGAGTATTTGTCCTGAGCAAACGCGCCGCGTTTGCTCAGGTCCCGGCCTGCACCGAAAGCTCTGCCCATGGTGTGCGCCGGGGCCGTAAGCACAGGAGCGCAGCCCATGAGCATGACCACCTCGGCGACGATCATCCTGGCCGCCATGGTGGCGGCCTACATCCTGGCGAAGGCCCTCAAGATCTCGACCGAGCTCTCGATTCTGGCCGCGGCCCTCGTCGGCGCCCTCACCGGCGGGGCCGGCATTCCGGTGCGGCACATTGCCGAGGGCGCCATCACCTACCTCGACATCTGCCTGATCTTCATCACCGCGACCCTCTTCATGAACTTCCTCAAGGAGTCGGGCGGCGTCGCCTTCGTCATCCGCCGAATCCTAGTCCGCTTCCACCGCCACAAGGTCCTGCTGTTCGTCCTGCTGACCGTGTTGATGCTCATCCCCGGGATGCTGACCGGCGCGGGGAGCGTGACGGTGCTCATCGTCGGCGGACTCGTGGCCAGCGTCCTCACCTATATGGGGCTCCCCAAACCCAAGGCGGCGGCTATTGTCTTCGTCATCGCCGCGCTGAGCGCGGCCGCGCCGCCCGTCAGCCTATGGGCCATGCTCACCGCGGCCGGGGTCAACATGCCCTACGTCGGCTTCTTCCTGCCGCTCATGATCCCCTGCCTCCTGCTGGCCCTGGCGACGATCTTCATCCTGGGCTGGAAGGCCAAGCCCCCCGACCTGGAGCAGGTGCTCCGGGAGATCCCCCCGGCCCCGCCGGGCATGAGCTGGTTCAAGATCGCCCTGCCGTTCCTCCTCTTCCTCGCCCTGGTCCTCGCCGGCCGGATCTTCCCGTTCTCCTTCCCCATCATGGGCCTGCCGCTCATGTTCGCCTGCGCGGCGGGCATCGTCCTCGCCCTGTCGCCCGTGAAAATCGACATTCTCGCAGTGTCCCGCAAGACCGTCCACCAGCTCCTGCCCCTCATCGGGACCCTGACCTGCGTCGGCATCCTGGTCCAGATCATGACCCTGACCGGTGTGCGCGGCCTGATCGCCATCTCGGTCGTCACCCTGCCGGTGATGGTCGTCATCCTGACCCTGTTCCTGACCCTGCCGGTCTCCGAGACCGTCCTGATGTGGGGAGCGGCCCCCGTGCTCGGCGTACCGCTCGTCCTGCTCTTCAACACCATCAACCTCAATCCGATCGTCGCCCTGGCCGGGATGAGCCTCATCTGGCCGCTCGGAGACGCCCTCCCACCCACGGCCATCATCGGGCGACTGACCGTGGAGACGGTCGGCATGAAGGAAAAATACTCGACGTTCCTGAAATACTGCATCGTCCCGGCCGTTCTGATCATCGTCGTCGGGACGCTGATGGTCATCTTCAGCAAGAAGCTGGCTTTCCTGACCGTGTTTTAGGGAAGCGAAGGAGATCGACGTGATCATCACCTGGCTTTATTCCCTCCTGGTGGCCTACGTGGTCGTCCTCATGGTCTGGAACCTCCTCAAGAGCCGGAAATGGCAGGAGGAGGTCCTCTATGTCGTCGTCCTCCTCCCGTTCGTCCTGCGGCTCCTGAGGCTGAAGTAAGGAGCGGGGAGACGCGACCATGCTCCGCAAATCGATCATCATCGCCCTCGGCTTGGTCCTGGCCGTCTTCTCCGGCCTGTCGTTTTACCGCAGCCGCCACTTGAAAGAGCCGGTCGTGGCCGGGCCGGGCGTCGCCCAGGTCAAGACCCTGGGCGATTATTTCGCTCCCCTCAAGGGCACGGCCAACGACGCCAACGTCTACATCCTCGAGGGGCCGAAGCCCGGCGGGACCGTCCTCGTCCTCGGCGGTTCGCATCCCGAGGAGCCGGCCGGCCGCCTCACCACCTGGATCCTGGCCGAGAACGCGGCCCTCGACCAGGGGCGGCTCATCGTCCTCAACTCGGCCAACCGGAGCGCCAGCACGGTCACGCGGCCGAGCGGCGCCTATCCCCCGGACTATACGATTAAGACGGCGTGGGGCGGGCAGACGTTCCGCATGGGCGACCGATGGTCGAACCCGCTCGACCAGTGGCCCGACCCCGAGGTCTACATCCACTATCCGTCCAAGCAGAACCTGGCCTACATGGACATCCGGAACCTGAACCGCGACTGGCCGGGCCGTCCGAACGGCACACTGACCGAAAAGACGTGCTACGCCCTGATCCAGCTCATCGTCCGGGAGGACGTCGACATCGCGATCGACCTCCACGAGGCCGAGCTCCAATATCCGGTCATCAGCACGATCGTGGCCCACCCCAAGGGGCTCGACCTCGCGGCCATGGCCTCCATGGCCCTCTCCGACGAGGAGTTCAAGATCGGGATGGAAAAATCGCCGGCCGAGCTGCGCGGCCTGTCGCACCGCGAGATCGGCGACTCCACGAAAGCGATCCCGCTCCTCTTCGAGTCGCCCGAGCCGTTCCTCGACGCGACCCGCGGCCGGACGGACGCCCGGCTCCTTCTCGAGGGTAAGGACGACTTCGTCGTCCGGGCTGGGAAGCGGGGGTTGCTTTTCGAGAAAATCGACGAGAAAGGCTGGCCCATCGACGTCCGGGTGGGCCGCCATTGCTCGACGCTGATCCAGGTGCTTACCGTCTGGTCCCAGGACCATGCCGACCGGGCGGTGGTGATGAAGAACGTCCCGAAATACGCCGAGATCATCCAAAAAGGCGTCGGCGCATTCCTCCACGACCCGGCCAAGGCCGACCCGAAAAAAGTATATTATGAGTGATCATTCCCATAAATTCCCCCGAAAGGACATTTGATGCGCACGTATGAATCCATCTGTCTCGGCGTGCCCGAGATCCTGCTCCCCAAGGCCGGCACGGACCTGACCAAGTGGGCCGTCATCGCCTGCGACCAGTACACCTCCGAACCCGAATACTGGCGGAAGGCGGCCGACCTCATCGGCGACGCCCCCTCGACTCTGAATCTCATCTATCCCGAAGTCTTCCTCGGCGAGAAGGACCCCGGGGCACGGATCTCCGGGATTCAAGCGACGATGCACCGCTACCTGAACCAGGGCCTGTTCGACGCGGCCCCGGGGTTCGTCTATCTCGAGCGGACGGTCGCCGGCCGCACTCGCAAGGGCCTCGTGATCGCCCTCGACCTCGAACACTACGATTTCCGGAAAGGCGCGGAGAGCATGGTCCGGGCCACGGAAGGGACCATCCTCGAGCGCATCCCGCCCCGGGTCAAGATCCGCGAGGGCGCCCTCCTCGAGCTCCCCCACATCATGGTCCTTATCGACGACCCCGGCGACATGGTCCTCGGCCCGCTCACGGCCAACACGGCCAAGCTGCCGAAGCTCTACGATTTCGAACTCATGCTGGGCTCGGGCCATCTGGCCGGCTACCGCGTCCGGGACGAGGCGCGGGAGACGGCCGTGGTCAGCGGCCTTCGGACGCTGGCCGACCCGAAGCACTTCGTGGAAAAATACGGCCTCAAGCCGGGGACCCCGGTCCTGCTCTACGCCATGGGCGACGGCAACCACTCCCTGGCCACGGCCAAGACGATCTGGGAGAAGACCAAGGAACACGCCGCGGACCGGGCCAAGATCCTGAAGTCCCCTCTCCGCTACGCGCTGGTCGAAATCGTCAATCTCCACGACGACGCCCTGGTCTTCGAGCCGATCCACCGGGTGCTGTTCGACCTGGCCCCGGGCGTCGACCTCTATGCCAAGATGAACGAATTCTATCCGGGCCGCTGCCGGCATTATCCCGTGGCGGGCCTCGAGGATATGAAGGCCGTCGTGGACGCCCAGAACGGCGCGCCCCACAAGGTCGGTCTCGTCTCGGCCGCAGGCTGCGTCGTGGCCGAAATCGAAAAGCCGGACACCAACCTGCCGGTCGGGACGCTCCAGAACTGCCTCGATGCGTTCCTGAAGGCCCAGGGCGCCCGCGAGATCGACTACGTCCACGGAACGGAGTCCCTCGCCCACCTCGGGACCAAGCCGGGCAACGTCGGGTTCTACCTCCCGGCCATGAAGAAGGAAGAACTCTTCCGGACGGTCATCCTCGACGGCGCGCTGCCGCGAAAGACGTTCTCCATGGGCGAATCGCACGAAAAGCGGTTCTACATGGAGGCCCGGAAGCTCATCTGAAGGACGAAGCGAAAGGAAACGACCATGACACGATCCGGAACGACATGGGGCATTCTCGAAAGGACTGGACGGCGGGCGGGGCTCGCCCTCGGCGTTTTCGCCGTCCTCGTCCTCATCGTTGTCCACGCAAGTTTCGCGGCAGCGAGTACGACGGGGGCGACGACGATGAGGGCGAGGGCGCCGTTTGCGGGACAGGAGGTTTCCAAGGAATGGAAGCTCCGCGTCACCGCGAAGAGCGCCGGCATCCATCGCGAACAGGACACCAAAAGTCCGGTCATCGGCTGGGTAGCGCAGGGCAAGGAGCTGACCTCGACTGTTTACGACGGCGAATGGTACATGATCACCATCCGCACCGGCGAGGGCGGGATGGTCCTGCCGGGGTACATCTCCCGCTTCGATGTGCAGGTCATCGAAGAAAAAGTCGACAAAGGGCCCGATTTCTGGGACGCGTCGGCCGAATCGGCCCGGCGCAAGGGGCTCACGCTGAAGATCTCGGGCGGCTACAGCCTGTTCTCCGGCGGGGACATCGACGCGGGGGCCATGGGGATGTTCAACCAGGCCTCCGCCACGGCTATGGCCTCGGGCTTCACGACTATAAAGAACGATCCGAAGGCTTTTCACGCGGGCCCCGAAGGTGGCGTGGATCTCATCTACCGCCTGGGTCCCCGCTTCGGGATCGGCCTCGGCGGGAGCTATCTCAACGCCAAGGGCGAGAGCTCGCTCCAGTTCGCCGAGAACAACGTGAACTATCAGACGATGTGGAACGTCCCCGCCCTCAAGGCCTACGGCGTCCGGCTCGAAGCCTACTACAACGCATCGCTCCTTCCCTGGCTGGGGCTGACCGCCCACGGAGGTCCGGCGTATTACCATGCCGATTATAATTACAGCCGGGATTACAGCACGACCACCTACGAGGAGAGCGACCTTCAAGCGGCCAAGGCCGACACCCTGGGGTTCCACGGCGGCGTTGGCCTGTCGATCGGATTGAACGCCCGGATCGCGATCCTTCTCGAAGTCCAGGTCCGCTATGCGAGATTCGGCGACCTCAAGGGCTCGGAGAAGCTGGAGCAGACGCCGTCCGACGGCGCCACCGTCATCAAGGAGACGTCGGGATCGCTCTATTTTATCGAAGGCGGCGCGTATCCGAAGCTGGCCGTGCTCGCGGACGGGGCGACCTCCGGACTCAACGCCCGGAAGGCCGTCCTCGACATCTCCGGGGTCGTCCTCGCGGGCGGCGTAGTGATCCGGTTTTAAGCGGCCGGACCCACCCCGCCGTTGACGAAGGGCGTTGCCCTGGAATTCAATCCCGACTTCGAATTCGATAAACCGCCAAGGCCGCGACGACGATGGCGATGTAGGCGAGGGCCAGGACCGCGGTGAACGCAGACGGCCGGGCGGCCGGGGCAAACAGGAGCCCCTCTCCGGGCCGAGGCAGCGGGACGGGATCCCAGGGAAGACCGTAGCGGTCGGCGAGGCCTTTGACATAGAGAAGGTGGATGACTGGAATGCGGCGGGAGGTCATCTCCTGGATCACGCCCCGCTTTTCGGGGGCCGGGACGGCCGGAGGCGAT
Source organism: Candidatus Aminicenantota bacterium (assembly GCA_017883285.1). Lineage (GTDB taxonomy): Bacteria > Acidobacteriota > Aminicenantia > Aminicenantales > UBA4085 > FEN-413. The sequence goes on from JADGNV010000147.1 coordinate 9,792, forward strand.
TCGGCGAACCCGGGCTTCATCTCGAGCACGCGCGAATCGGTTCCCATGTTCGCCCAGCTTCCGCCGACGTTGACGAACGCCTTGATCGAGCTGGTGCCGGCGCCTTCCCGATAGAAGGCCATCCGTCGGCGGACATTCGCGGCGAGGTCGGGCTCGCGGAGAAACGGCAGTCCCGAGGCCTCGATCTTGCCGGCGAGGAGCTCCCGGCCCTCGGCGGACATGTCGGACCCGTCGTCGTTTTCTCCGCCGACGGCCAGGGCGACCGGCCGGACGTCGAGCACCCCGCCGCGGCGCAGGCAGTCCAAGATCTCGAGGCCGGTGAAGGCCGGATCGTTGGCGCCCCAGTTGGAAGCCCCCAGAGACAGGATCAGGACGGGCTTGGCCTCGAGGGCCCGGATCGCCGCGAGCGTTGCGACCCCCAAGGCCGGAAACGACCCCGAGGCCCCGACCGCGACCGGGTCGCCCCGGCCGACGCCCGCTTCTTTCAGCATGCGGACGACGGCCGCCGCGAAGTTGGGGTTCGTCGACGTCCGCTTGGCCTCGAGATGGCCGGGGGACGTCGTGATCGGCGAGGACTCGAGGCCGATGAATCCGGTCCGGTTCACGTCGGACCGCGGATCGATGCCGGCGGGCCGGCTCTCCGCGCATTCGTGGACGGCGCGGATCGCGTCGTCCATGATCCTGGCGGCCCGGAGCATATCGGGGTCGGGACCGGAGCTCGAGGACACGGGGATGAGCCTGGACGCGGCGAAGAAGGCGAGGCTCAGGAGGGCGAGGGACACGAGGAACCGGGTGGAATGAACGGCGGCGCCGGGAATCGGTCGGGCGGGGCGCCAAGATTTCGGGCCGGTCATCAGAGGATGAGTTTCGCCAGGAAATACGTCAGCACGGCCGCCGTGGCCAGGGAAGCCAGCGTCGGCACGATCTTTTGGCGCTCGAGGTTGTTGGCCAGCAGGCCGGGGATGATCCAGCCGACGACCCGGAGGTCCAACGATGCCGTCCCGAGGTAAGGCCAGACCCAGGCCCAAAGCTGTCCGAACAGTCCCCCGAGAAGGAGGAGGAGAACGAAGCGGCGCCGCCCGAATAGCAGGAACCAGCGGGCCAGGATCCTGAAGCAGGCCAGACTGAGGAGCGCGGCCAGGACCGTGGCCAGGACGCGGAGGGGTTGGTCGAGGTAGAGGGCGGCGAAAGCGGGGACGATGATCCCCCCGGGCAGGAGGCCGGTGAGCTCGGTATAGAGGAGAGCGACGGCGACGCCGATGATGACCGTGCCGACCATCAGAGGCTTGCTCCCGTCTGGGACCAATGTTCGACGAGGGCGCCGCCCGGCCCGCCCATGTTGCCGAGGCCCACAACCAGGCTCTCTTCGTAAACCAAAGCGCGGAGGCGGGACATGATCCCGTCCGGGTCGCGTTCGATAAGGCAGACGGCGGGGACCTTCGTCAGCTTCCCGGCCCGCGCCAGCCGGGAGAGGGCGCGGGCGTGGTCGCCGATGAAGACGAGCCGCTCGAAGGAATCGAAAAAGCCGTCCTGGATGGCGCGGAGCCACTGCAGCGTCCGGTCACCGCGGTCGGAGCGCAGGTTGAGGAGCCCGACGGTCTTCGCCGGGAGGCCGGGATGGCGCCGCCGGAGGGCGGCGAGGACGAGGGCCGAGGACTCGGGATCGTTGGCCGCGAAGGCGCTGACCAGGAAGAGGGCGGCGCGGCCCTTGGTGGCCGGAGTCCGCCAGACCCGGAGGCTTCCAAAATCCGGGCGGGCTTTTGCCAGCCCGGAAGCGATGACGGGTGGGGCGATGCCGAGGGATGCGGCGGCGGATTCAACCAGCCGGAGATTGTCCGGGAATTCGGTGCCGGTTTCCGGCCCTGTCGTCATCGTCGGCGTGCCGGCGATGATGGCGGCGGCGTCATAATCTACCTTGACCATTTCCGAGCCGCGGGCGCGGGAGGTCGCGGCGAAAACGGGATAGGCTTCGTTTTCGGGGACGAACACCCTGGCCCCGGACGGAATGGCTTCAGCGAGAGTTGCGGCGATCGCCTCCTTGGTGCTCCCCATGTCGTCCAGGTGGTCGAGCCGGACGTTCGTGACGAGAAGCAGGACGGGACGGAAGATCGCGTTCGCCTCGGCCCTGAGGCTCTCGCCGCGGATGCTCATCATCTCGACGACGATCGCATCCGCGCGCAGCCGAGAGGCCCGCCGGAGGACGCCTTTCTGCTCGAGGATCGAGGGCCGCCCGCGGCGGACGATCTCGCACTCGGAGCCGTCGGGAAGGATCAGGACGGGCATCGATCCGGTCGTCTTGGCCAGGACCCGATATCCCGCTTCACGCAGGACGGCGGCCAGGAGGCGGGTGACCGTCGATTTTCCCCGGGTTCCGGTGACGCAGATCCGGAGGGGAACCGCCCGCCGCCATTTTGCGAGGGCGATTTTTTCTACTGTATAATAGAGAATCAGCACGGCCAGGCAGACCGCCGAGGCCAAAAGAATCCGTCCGGAAGCGATCTCCACGCGTGTCCTCCTCGCCCGACAATTCTATAACAATTGAAAGACAAAGGGGACACTTGAATTGCCCTTCTCCGGTGAAGATAATGGGTTCGCCGTGAAATGGCCCGGACCCGACGGGACCTTCAGCGAGCCGCCGGCCAAGCCCGAGGACACACCTATCGTCGTCTACAAAGGTGCGCCCGTCGCCGCCGCCTGGAAGGAGACGGCAGACTATTACCGGATCGAAAGCGGGACGTGCGTCCTCCGCGTCTACAAGTGTTGGTATTTCTACGGCCCCTCGCTCAAGAAGATCCTCGAAGGCTACACCCTGGTCACCGGCCGGCCGTTCTTCCCGCCCCGCTGGGGGCTGGAGTTCGGCGACGCCGACTGCTACAACAAGAAGGGCAAGACCCCCGACGTCATCGCCAAGGTCGCCGACGTCTACCGGGCGAACGACATGCCGGGCGGCTGGATCCTGCCCAACGACGGCTATGGCTGCGGCTATACCGACCTCGATTACACGGTCCAGGAGCTCCACAAGCGCGGCTTCTACACCGGCCTCTGGACCGAGAAGGGCCTCGACCGGATCGCGAACGAAGTCGGTAAGATCGGCACCCGGGTCATGAAGCTCGACGTGGCCTGGGTTGGCCCCGGATATCAGTTCGCCATGAACGGCATGCGGGACGCCTACGAGGGCATCGAGAAGAACAGCGACGCCCGCGGATTCGTGCTGCCCGTCTTCGTCAAGGCCAGGGCCATCATCCCCATGTATCCCGAGATGCTCCACGACCGGGAGAAGCCGAAAGACCCCGTGACCTTCGACATCTATCCCTCGGGAAGATCGAGCTTCACTCTTTACGAGGACGACGGCGTAACGCAGGACTACCGGGCGGGGATGTATGCCCGGACGCTCGTCGAGGTCGACGCGCCGAAAACCATCGACGCGCCCCCGCCGCCGGTCGCGGCGGCGGCTACGACGGCCGGCCCCCAGATCGCGGTCAAGGTCGGCCCGGCCAAGGGGAAATACCGGGACATGCCCGCCGCGCGATCGTATGTCGTCGACGTCCACCTGCCCGTCCGGCCGGCCGGCGTCAAGCTCAACGACAAAGCGCTCCCCGGCCTGGACAAGAAAGAAGAATTCGATAAGGCCGCCGAAGGCTGGTACTTCGACGCCCGGGACCGCCGCGGCGTCCTCCATGTCAAGACAAAAGCCCTCCCCCGGGCCAGCGTCTTCACGGTGAGGATCGGCCTGTAGCGCGGCGTTCTCCGACGTCCCCGATTTCCTTGACGGGAGTCGGTTCGATTATTGCGTCTTCGTGGCGTCTAGAGAAGATGATCCGGCCGCTTCTCTCGTTGGATCGGCTGTCATTCCTGGAGCCCGAGGGCAAGGTCGGTTATCGCAGGGTGCGGGGCGGCGCGGAGCAGGAGTCTATCGCCTCTCAGACGGTGCGGGAGGTTTTTTGTCCCCACGTACCCTCGAGAACCGCTTTTCATGGCTCTGCGTGGCTCTGCGTGACTATTGACACGGCCATGCGGCCGGCCATATGCTTTCGGCATGGAGGGGCGGGCAGATTCATCGCCGCGAGGGGGAATTCGCCGTATCGCCGAAAAAGGAAATTCTTATCCACTGATGCAAGAGATTATCTGCCAGATTTGGATGCAATCAGAAATCTAATTTTTTGGTATCTCTCCGACTTCGGGTCAGGGCCTCAAATTTCAAGAAAAGAGGCTGAAAAGTTATTGGATGACGGCTTAACAACAGTTGGCAAAAAGGGGAAAACCATTTTTATCTCATATGCAAGAGAGGGTGAGAAAAAAGCAGTTGAGGTATATGATGCACTCATTGATAGAGGGCATATTCCATGGATGGACAAAAAAGCGCTAGTCGCAGGACAGGATTGGAAACTTAAAATACGTAAAGCTATTGAACCGTCACAGTATTTTATCGCATTAATGTCCGAACAGTCTGTGACCAAAAGGGGCTTTGTCCAAAAAGAACTTCGTTTTGCTCTAAATGTTCTCGGGGAGATTCCTCCTGGCCAAATATATTTTATACCTGTGCGCCTTGAAGACTGTGATGTCCCAGATGCTATAAGGAGTTCGCATTGGGTCGATTTACGGAGAATAGATGATTATGAGCAGCTATTTCGAGCAGTTGAGTATGAATAGATCAAACAATGACATAACCATTTTCTGCACCTGACCGGTGTTCCGCTGCGCTCCACACCAGCTAGGTGAGAAATACGTTAGATGACGAGAGGTTGTGCTCCCATGCTGATTGACGAGTTCCAAAGAATAAAGACATCTCATCAAGAAGCGCTAAAGAAGACGGCTGCTCGCGTAGTGCTTGGCCCTTCCGTCATGCGGGTGTTTGCAGCTGGGACCCGAGACGCCCTCTTGCCCGTATTGGCCGATGTCAAAATAGAGGCCATTCGTCAAATCTGGACCCAAGAGGATTTCTCGGTTTGGTTCGACGCAAACGTCGAAGGTGTCGTGCGGGTGATCTCCCGGAAAAATCGTGACAACCCCCGGATTTCGCCCGGAACGAAGTGGGGCCATTCCACCAAGATCATGGCGCTCTTGATCCGGGAGTTGGTTCTCAACTCAAGGTACTTCACTGACACAGAGGTCGAGCGGGTGAGCTCGTTTCTATATGTGCCCATTGACCGGATCGTCATGGAACGGCTGCGAAAGCTCAAGATCAATCTGCCCTTCTCGAGAATCCGGGAGATCGACACGAGGGCAAAGTTCTATGAAGTTCAAGAGATATTGGGACGTGCGGCGGCTGAATGTGGTGTGCCCAGGGTGTGGTTTGACGACAACTGGGGTGACCGGCAGTGATAAAATCGTCATCTAACCCGCGCTTCCAGGCGACCGCCAACCAGCGGTGCTTCGCTTGCTGGTCGTTGGCCCCTAATGCTCCACGTTGGGCGTCTGAATAACGCTCGTGAGTAAGTCGAAGGAAGAGCCAACAAGGAGTCCGATCTTGCAAACGTATTCCAAACAGGAGGCACGCGAGCACGTCTCGCGCTTGGTGGAGTCGTTTCAGAAGGTTGAAGCGACCCTCGACAAGGCGCCAGAAGCGCAGATCGAGAACGACTACATCCGGCCACTCTTCCGTTATTTAAATTGGCGAACCGAAGGCGCTGATCTTCGCATGTCTGAGCGTGAGGTGGTGCTGGTCGAAACCGACCGGCAAAGGAAACGCCCGGACTATCGCTTTCAGTTGAACGGGCAACACCTGTTCTTCATGGATGCAAAGAGGGTCAAGTACAGCATGTACAATCCGCGGTGGCAGTGGCAGGTGTACCGGTATGCCTACTCGACGCGCAATAACCCCGCGCCACGTAAGGTGGACTTCGGTGTTCTGACTGACTTTCAGGAGTTCATTCTTCTCGACTGCACCTTCGAGGCGAAGGAGCCTGAAGCTGTCAATAACTTCCGCGTGCTCGACTGGCGCTACCCGGATTACGTTGCCCAGTTCGACCGACTCTGGGACATCTTCGAGCGTAACAATGTGCTGGCGGCCAGCGAAGACCGGAAAAGCGGGCTGTGGGCGTGCTATCTGACACCCAAACAAGCCAAAGCTAACCGCGTTGCTCCTGACGAAGGTTTTCTCGACAAACTCGACAACGACGAGGACGGCTGGCGGGTGCGGTTGGCCAAAGATATGAAGAAGTGCAGCCCCGACCTTACCGGGGAGGTCATCACTGCCGCTGTACAACTCCTTATTGACCGGCTGGTGTTTATCAAAGTCTTGTCCGACCGGGATATTGACGACGACTATCTTGCCAAACTGGCCGAGTGCATCGAGGCGAATGGTCTGGAGCAAAGGAACCAAGGGTGGTTCGGCGCCGCGAAACCATTGTTTGATCGGCTGAAGCGTTTCTACAACGGCAGCATATTCGCCCCACGGCCCGAACTGGAGGCGGTGGTAACGTCCAACCGCGTCGTGCGCGACATCATCCGGGAACTCGACCCCAATCACTCGCCCTATGATTTCAGCGTTCTGCCGGTCGAAATCCTGGGCACGATTTACGAACGATTTCTCGGCAAGGTTGTCCGCACTACGGAACAGCGGGTCAAAATCGAGGATAAGCCCGAAGTCCGCAAAGCCGGTGGCGTTTATTACACCCCGCAATACATCGTCCGCTACATTGTCGAGCAGACTGTTGGCAAGCTGTTCGACGACTGCAAGACGCCCGACGACGTGGCCCTATTGAAAATCCTCGACCCGGCATGCGGCTCCGGCAGTTTCCTCATCGGGGTTTACGACGCTCTGATCGAGTGGCATAAGTCCTACTACGCGGAGAAAACCAAGCCCGATCGGAAAGCAGCCTACCGTGATGCCGACGGCGACATCCGGCTTACAGCCAAGCTCAAACGCCAAATCCTGCTCAACAACATCTTCGGCGTAGACATAGACCAGCAGGCCGTCGAAGTCACGCGGTTCTCACTGTCGTTGAAAGCGTTGGAAGACACGCGCAAGGACGAACTCGAGGAGGAGCGGAATCTGTTCAAGGAAACGGTCCTACCCGACCTCAAGGACAATATTGTCTGCGGCAACTCACTCATTGGCACAGACATTCTGGAGGGGCAACTGTTCGCGCCAGAGGAAGAGCTGAAGCTAAACCCGATGAACTACAAAGACCGTTTCCCTAATATCTTCGAGGATGAAGGCTTCGATGCTATTCTCGGAAATCCACCATACTTGTACAGCGCAGGCCAAGAGCATAAGGTGTATTTCGAGTCGCACTACAAGCTTTCGGAGTACCAGACTGATTTCTATGTATACTTCATCGAACGGTCAATCCAGATACTAAAGAGTGCCGGTCGCATGGGCATGATTGTTTCGGACTCATGGGTCAAAGGGAAGTACTTCACGAAGCTTCGAGAGCACCTGCTGCGGCAGACCCGGCTTGAAAGCGTCACCGTTTTCGACTACGCACCATTTCATGGTGCGACTATTGAGAATTCCATTATCGTCCTTCAAAAGACTCCACCGAGAGAAACGCTGACAATCCGCAAGTTCAGTACGCCAAACAAGTTGGTCGACATCAACATCCTGAAAGTCGAGGGCTGCTTGACGAGGGGGTTCATCGACATTCACCACTCTGATGCGAATTCGCAGGTAATCACACGACTTGAGAGGAACAGCCTTCCATTGAGTAGCTTCTGCAAGCTAAACCGGGGCGTTCACGCGTATCGGACTGACGGCTACGGCAAGAGCAAGTTTTTAAAAGGCCCACAGACGAAACGAGACAAAGACGAGCAGTCGTATCATTCCAGAAGCAAGTTAGATTCGACTTACTTCCCTGAAGTAAAGGGGAAGCATCTTGGCCGGTATTCTTACATGTGGGATGGGACGTACATTTCCTATGGAGACTGGTTGGCCGAGCCGCGGACATCTGACTTTTTCTTCAACCCGAAGCTCGCAATCAGGAAAATCATCGCGCCAAGATTGGTCTGCACATTTATCAGGGAGCACACAATTCTCGATCAGTCCATTTACGTTGCAGTCCGAGCAACGAAAGAGCCACCGAATCTGCTCTTTCTTCTGGGCATTCTAACTTCATCCGTTGGAGGTTGGTACATAAAGGCCAAGCATGGCATCTACGATACGCTGTATCCGTGGTTCACAAAGGAGCAGTTAGCGCATTTTCCTATCCCCGCCATGCACTTCGTGAAGGAAGCCGATGAAATTCGTCACCAAAGGCTGGTGGACTTGGTGGAACAGATGTTGGCGTCGAAGCAGGCATGGGCGGCGTCGCAGACGGAGAAGGACAAGACCTACTACAACGACAAGTGCAAGGCATTGGACAAGCAGATTGACGCACAGGTGTACGAGTTGTACGATCTGACGGCTAAAGAAATCGCCATCGTGGAAGAAAAATGATGCTGAGGACGACGCCCAACAACCGGGTTAAGCACGATCTCACAAAGCGCGGCGGTTTAGCAGCAGTGTTTGCTGGAAAGAAAGATAATATGAACTCTTTGAAAATATTGGCTGGTGGTGACAGTGATGGTGCTAGATCAAATGCACGAGGAAAATTGTTTGAAAAAGTCTCTGCGGACGTGCTCAGACAAAATGGTTATGATATCGACAAGCACCAACTCAATGTTACCTACGCTGGCATGGAGATTGATATCGAAGGCAAGGCGCGAATTACCGGAATCCCTCTGTATGCTGAGTGCAAATGTTATTCTACCAATGTCGATTGTGAGAAGCTGCAGACATTCTTTGGCAAATATATGACAAGGTGGCTCAAGAACTCCAAGGCCCAAGGCCTGTTTCTTGCCCTCCCCGGTATTAACAGCTCCGCAATGGGATTTTATCGCGACAACTGCGAATCGAATCAACAAATTACTCTTCGCCTGCTTCAAGAGCCTGACGTTTTGGACGCTCTCGTTAACTCAAACACTGTTGCTAGTCCTGAGTCATTCCAGCATCACATCGAATTGGACAGCGGTATACCCGGCGATTGTGTCCTGATCTGTAGCGATAAAGGTTTCTTTTGGTTGCAGTATATTGTTCCGCTTGGTTCGGGGATCGCGAAGGCCATTCAGATCTTCGATTCACGGGGCAATGCTATCTCTGATAATGAGTCGATCGACTACCTCATCCATCTGATGCCTGAACTGCAGCCATTTAAGGTACTACGAACAACAGCAGGCTCTGGCAGGAAGACGACCCCTCAGCCTGAGATAGCAGATGATGTTGTTGAAGTTCGAGGTAGCTCTGCATGCTTTGAATATCAGTTTCCTGCAGCCCCGGAGTTCTTTGTTGGGCGGGAAAAGCTCCTTGATGAGGTACAACTTTTTTTTGCGCAAGTTACGCGTCGGGAGACTTCAAGTCGTGGAATTCTTCTGGAGGCAAATTCGGGGTGGGGAAAGAGCTCGCTCGTATTGGCGGCGGTGGACGCCCTAAACCAATCGGGCCACTACGCCCTAGCTTTCGATTCCCGTTCAGCGTCATCTCCCTATTTTGTGATGAGTGCAGTAGAGCACGTTTTAAACAAATTTGGAGATTTCCATGGTTTAATTAAGAACCGACCAGTATTGGGAGGTTTTGAAGGGGCCTCTAATGCACTGCTTCAGATAGGGAAGGAACTGCAGGGTGGCAATAAATTGCTTGTCGTCTTCTTTGATCAGTTCGAAAACGTCTTTCACTTATTGGATGTGCTAAAACGACTTGAACAGTTGTGTCTGAAAGTGGCAGATGCTAGAACAAATGTTATTCTCGGATTTTCGTGGAAAACAGATTTAGTTGGCCTCACCCGAGACTTCCCATATCGATTGCGAGATACAATTATAAATGCATGCCATACTATCCATCTGCCGCCATTTTCAGAAGCTGAGACAAATGCGTTACTGGATAGATTGGCATCAGAACTTCATGCCAAGCTCCGCAAAGACCTTCGTTTTCTGCTCTCTGAGAGCTCTCAAGGCTATCCTTGGCTTCTGAAAAAACTGTGCGCGCATGTGAAGAGTCAGCGGCTGACCGGCGTAGTTCAATCGGAAATAGTACGCACGTTTATGAATGTCGAGCAGTTGTTTCTTGAAGATCTGCAAGGGTTAACAACTGCGCAAGATGAAGCATTAAAACGAACTGCGAAGCTTGCGCCTGTAAACATTGGGGATATCGGAGAAGAATTCGGTCCGGAGGTTATTCAATCTTTAGTTGACCGAAGACTTATTGTCAAAGTGGGTAGCAAATATGATATCTATTGGGATATTTTCCGCGATTATCTCAACACCGGGAGATTGCCTGTCGAAGAAGTCTATCTGATACGAGCGCAAGTGGGAAGCATCATGAAGGCGCTCTCGATTCTGAGGGAAAATCCCGAAGGTATTGGCGTCGCCGACTTCAAGACTAAAGCTGGATTATCAGACGGGGCATTTTTTAATGTCATGCGTGATTTGCGACTATTGCAACTCGCTCAAATCAGAAAAGATATACTTGTTTTATCACTTCCCCATGCAACTGATGAGGCAACGATGATCTCTGGCGTACGAGACCGCCTGAAAGATCGTCTTCCTCGAAATAGGTGTGTGCATCACGTGCTGCGCGTGCTTAATGATGAGGGCGAAGTAGATCTCTCTAAACTGTCTCATATTCTGAAGTTAGAGTTCCCGTATATTTCTGCTGTGAAACGAACTTGGGAAACATATGCTCGAGTTCTTGCGACCTGGCTTGATGTTTCCGACCTTGCCATCCTGGACGGCTCAACATCGAAGCTTCTAAAACATGAAGCCGGAGCCCAAGTCCGAGAGCGCTCTTTGACTTTCGCTCGGCGCCGTTCAGGGATCGCGGTCCCAATAATCCACTTCTCTCCGATTATTCAGGTGGCTACGCGACTGGTATCCGCTGTTCAGCGTGGCGCGCCTGTTGATTGGTCTGGAATACGTAGGAGTACTGTTTACAAGGCTCTCTCTGTTCTTGAAGATCTCGCGCTCATCTCGCGCAAATTACAGGTAATTTATGTCCATCCTGAGTGTCATTTCTTTGCGCTGGATGCATCTCGCCGAACACAAATTGCGCGTAATGCCGTCTCAAAGTGGCAAGTCTTTTCTGAATTTGTCAGCATTCTTACTGAACATTCGTCGAGGCTTCTATCACACAAAGAGCTTGCTAAACTTCTCGTAAAGAGAAGTGGTGCCAACTGGAAGACCTCCACGGCGGAGACAAATGTCAAAATCATGCTCGATTGGGCCAGGCACTTGGGTCTGGCAGTTGGGCCACATGCCCACAGCGCTCGTGGCCAATTTAAGGCTTCATCCGAAAAGCAAGAAGAGCTGCTGTTGTTTGATAACGATAACAAACCGTGAAGCTGAGATTCAGGACATGGGATCGAACCATAACGTCGAGCTTAAGGCGTGCCCTTAGGAGCTCTATGGTAAAAGATGTGGGGATACAGCTAAAATGATAAACGATGGATGAATAGCAAGAAGAAGGGAAAGACTTCTTATATCGAAATCGACAGTCTATATTTCCGGAATTATAAAGATCGCATAAACGATGTAAGGCTGTTGCATCCCGGTGAGGATTATGTCGTTAATAAAACAGCGAAGTGAGCAGCATCTTATCGACGCGGACGGTGAGAGGCTCCTCCGGTCTCGGCTTCCGCGCTACTGGGTACTCCGAGAGTACCGTCCCGACTACGGTTTAGACTTCGCCCTCGAAATATTTCGGGAACCGATTGGGCCAGCAAAAAAGCACGCGACGTACGAGACACTCGGCGAGCACATATTCATCCAGTTGAAGAGCGTTGTTTCCGCGACTGCGTCACCGTTGAAGATATATGGCCGCCATAATGTTGAGAAGAAACGGGAGTGGCTGAACAAGAATGAACTTGTTGGGACGATGGACACTATCCGTTTCTCAATTGAGATCAAAGAACTTGTCACCGTCCAACGGATGGGTGTTGGTGTACCAGTGTTGCTGGTCATTGCGGACAATTCCAAGGCATGCTGCCATTTTGTGTGCCTCAACGACTACATCGACAAGATATTGGTTCCTCGCCACGACGATTATACTGTAAAGAAAACGCGTACAATTCATGTTCCGATAGCAAATGAGGTTGGGGATGAACTTGTCGGTTGCAATGCACTGCGCTGGTACGCAAAGCGATCAAAACTCTATTCGGCGTTCCAGCGGTTCGTATTCCAAGCGGCCGAACTGGACCAGGCCTGGAACACCGACGAATTCTTTCCCATGGCGCGCTACTTCGCTTCCAGGATTGCGGGCTACGATTTTTGGGATGACACGAAGATGTGGAAAATCATCGCTTATTATGGCGAGGCCATCCACAGATTTATTAGGAGCGGACACCCGAATTTGATGAAATCCAACATGGCATCAATTAAAAGCGCTGCCAGCGGTGATGAAGATGATGCGCGTCAAATTACTGAGTACTTAAACCGACTTGACGTGAGGGAACTATGGAGATGTCTTGCCGGGTTGCCGAGGATTTATGAAGATGTTTGCCGCGAATGGCTCCTTCCAACATGCATGGGATATGAAAGTTCTTATCCGGTTGTAATAAATGATTGACATGCGTGTGCAATCAATGCGTGGGCTCGTTCGCTTATCGTGCTGGTAAAGCGCGCCGTTCACTAGAAGAAATTAAAACTAAAGGCAAAGCCAAATAATAGAATCCCCACGAGTCCGATAGTATTCAAATGGCGTGGATATTGGTTCTTCTTTTCACAGGAAAAAACGAAGCCTCGTGTACATGTATACTGTTTGGACGGGGAGGCCAAATTTTGGCTTGAACGCAAGGTTGAACTGACCCGAATCATCGTCTCAAGCAGGCTCCGGACGAATGCTTCGCCGGAACGATAAAGCCGACGTCCTTGGCTGTCAATCATAGAATCTTGACATGTTTTCGATCCGAGGATAATCTCGGCTGAAATGAAAGGCAACGGACGAATTTAGCCCGATTTTAAAGAGCAAATGCGTATTCCGACGATCTTGGGTTCGACAGTTTCAAGCGCACCGACCAGGGATAATCCGCATGTTCCCAGACCTTCTCGATCACGGCCAAAACGTCCTTGGTGTAATGACGTTTCCGAGTTCGAGGGATTTTCGGAAGAGGGGGGGCGGCATCCTCCATCAGGTTGAGTTGGGCGATGGCGTACTGGCGATGATAGCCCGTCGCGGCGCATAGTTCGTCCCAGATTTTGGTCTTCATTTTCTTGGGGGCTTTCCGATAGCGTTTCCACGTTGCTTCCTTGAGGGCCTTGCGCATCTGTAAATCCATGCTCCAACCTTCTTCCCAACAAAGGTCAGAGTAAATAGAGCTCCTCGACCGCGTCCAGCGATAGTAAGATTTTTAAATGGCAAGACATATGTCCTTTCAGTAAGATTATAGATGGCGCGATTCGGACTATTGACACGGCCATGCGGCCGGCCATACACTTCCGGCATGGAGGAAGCGGGTGGGCTCATCGCCGCGAGGGGGGAATTCACCTATCGCGGAAAAAGGAAAATCCTATCATTCGAACGTATGCTTCACAGGCGTCGCGAAGCCGCATCCTTGCGCAGCAGCCAATGGCTGGACGAACTATGCGCCTTGCCGCAGCTCTTCACGAAGAACGCGACGAAGTGTTTCTTCGATAGGCTCTCCGCTTTTTTCGATGTACTCGTGGAGTGCCTTGTTGATCATAGCTTGATAACTGCCTCCCCCCCGATTCTCAACGGTGTTTCGAAACCATTCAAGGATTTCATTGTCGATGCGAATGGTTATACGGGTTTTCCCGGGAGGAGATGTAATCACAGCGCCCCTCTTGCCCTTGCTGAAGTCGTATTCTTTCTTCATCGTTGTTCTCCGTACTGTGCGCGCTCCCGTGCGGTTGCTTTTCTTGCAGAAATGATCCGGATGCTCTCGCCTCGCCACGTATAGACGACCACAAGGATTCTCCCGAGATCATCAAGCCCCATAGTGATGTGCCTTTATTCTTGTGAAGATCGTTCTTCTATCGTAATGGCATATTCATCAGAGAGGACTTCGACAGCCTCAGCAAACGAAACCCCATGCTTTTTGCGGTTCCCCCGTGCTTTTTCCGGATCCCAATCAAACATCATGATCTAGTATATGTACAATTGTGCACATTGTCAAGCGCTTTCCGTCGTCCAGCGGCTATTAGATGGTCCTCGAATACCCAGACGACACGGTGGCCTGCTCCAAGCGGACGCAATAACAGTTCGTGAGCGGAGTTGCCCGTCCGCAAAAAACCCCTCATGCGTCCTCTGAAGGTCCTCAAAAATGGTTTTTGCTTCGAGCCCGGGCGTCGTTCCCACTCGTCGCTATAGAAGACGTGGTCGCTGAGGGGGATTGGGACCAGACGAAACAGTTGACAAAATAGTATCATATTAGTACTATTAAGATGCCTAAAAGGATCCGAGAGCTGATCAGGGACCTTGAGATGGCCGGTTTCGTCAATCGCGGAGGGAAAGGAAGCCATCGCAACTTCATTCACGCATCCGGCGTCGTCCTGACCGTCTCGGGCCAACCCAGAAACGATGCAAAGCCGTATCAAATCAAATTGGTCAGGGAAAAAATCGAGGAAATACGGAAATGAAACCGCGCGATAAATACCTGAAGCTCGTCGTCTGGTCGGAGGAAGACCGGTGTTACGTTGGGTCCGTCCCCTGCTGGATCGACGCCTGCTGTCATGGGAGCGACGAGGCGGAGGTCTACCGAGAGCTTTGCCGTATCGTCGACGAGTGGATCGAGATCTATCGGAAGGACGGGCGGCCCCTCCCCCCGCCTACAAACAGGGACTATTCCGGAAGGTTCGTATTACGGACCGGCCCGGAGATGCACCGGGCCCTTGCCGTCCGCGCCCTCAGCGAAGGCGAAAGCCTGAATTCGTTCGTCGTCAAATCGCTCAAGAAGACTGTCCAGCAGGGACGCGGAGGATAACGGCCTTCCGTCCAGACCCTATTTCGCGCCCGCCAGCATCCCGCAGCCGGCATTGATGTCCTGCCCCCCGCTATAGCGCCGCACCACGGGCATCTTCAGGTGCTTTCGCAACGCATCCCGGAACGTATCCAGCTCATCGGAGGTGGGCGGGTGGAAGCGCCCGGTGGCGTCGTTCACATCGATCAGATCCAGAGTGATCGGCAGGCCCCGAACCATCTCCGCCAGTTGGATGGCATCCTCTTCCCGCGTGTTGAACCCGGAAATCATCGTCCAGGCCAATACCACGCGCTGCCTCGAAGCTCGATGGTATTCCCAGATCGACTCCATCAGCTCCGGCAGCGGATAGGCCTTCTCCACCGGCATGAGCCCGCCCCGCCGGGACGGATCCGCGCTCACCAGCGACACCACCAGGCGGAAAGGCAGCCGGTCGGCCGTGAATCGCCGGATGCCCGGCACCACGCCCGCCGTCGAGAGGCTGATGGATTTTGACGAAATCGCCATCCCGCACGGCTCGCTCAGGATCCGGGCCGCACGCACCACGGCCTCATAATTCAGCATCGGTTCGCCCATGCCCATGAACACCACTCCCCGGACGGGATGCCGCGAATCCGCCGCGACACGGATGACCTGATCGACCATTTCCCAAGTCGAAAGGTTGCGTCCAAAACCCATTCGCCCCGTCGCGCAAAATTCGCAGCCCAGCGCGCATCCCACCTGCGTGCTCACGCAGACGATGAGCTTTTCGTCTCCGGACCGGTGCACGAGCGGGATCCGCACTGCCTCGAACGGTTCCGGCCCATCGCCTTGGAAAAGATACTTGGCGAATCCATCCCGCGCCGAAACCGCCTTGTCTCGCTGGATCAGCCGCGGCAGGCGCACCTCTCTCCGCACGCGCGCCAGCAGCTTATCCGATACCTCCGAAAGGCTCTCGGGAAACTCGTCGCGCCTCACCACCGCCGCCTGCAGCCGTCGGGCCAGACGCAAGGAAACGCCGAGCGGCGCCAGTCCAGCATGAAGCTCGGAAGCGGTTGAGTCTTTGAACAGGGGCGGCATGGGAGAAGAGAAAAGCCCGGACGGAATCAACCAAACAATTTTTTGGTCAGCGCGGCCAGGCGGACGGCGTATTTTTCGCAGCTTTTGAGCGAGCGCTCGTCGGGCCGCCCCACAGCCACCGGGCCATAGTGGTCGCCTTGGTGGTCGCCCTGGACGATCATGCCGTGGATCATCAGCGATTTGAGGATGTCGAGGACCGTCGTCTCGTTGCCGCCGGCCAGGTTGGCGGACGACGTGAACGCGCCGCCGACCTTGCCCTTGAGCTTGCCGTGGTGCTTGACGCTCTCGTCGATGAGCTTCTTGAGGGGCCAGGCCATCGTGCCGTAATAGGTCGGCGATCCGAAGACCAGGCAATCATAGGCCAAAAGATCGGCGGGCAGGACGTCTTGGACTTTCTTCAAATCGGCCGGCAGGCCTTTTTCGTTCAGGACCTCGGCGATGCGGACGGCCATCTTCTCGGTGTTATGGGAATGGCTGTAATAGCAAACAAGCGCTTTGGGCATGGGGCGCCTCCTCGCGCTATTTTATCATATCAAGGCCTCGATTCCGGGACTGAGCGTCAACTCCGGTGGATATCTTCTCCGAGTGATTCTTCGATCCGGAAAACAATATCCTCCCGCCTCGACGAATACGTCGTCCGATTTTCGGTTGCGGACCGGGCTCCGGCGCGTTAGACTGAACCGCGAGAGTTGAACCATGAACGGGGAGCTCCAAGACTATATCGACAGGCACTAGCATGAAAAAAGACTTTCGAATAATCGGGTTCGACGCGGACGATACCCTCTGGGTCAATGAGCCATATTATCAGGAGACGGAACGACATTTTTGCGAGTTGCTTTCCGGTTACGGCAACGTCGAAGACATATCCCAAGAGCTGTTCAAGACCGAAATACAAAATCTCGAGCTTTATGGCTTCGGGGCAAAAGGATTCATGCTTTCCATGATGGAAACGGCCTTGCGGATAAGCCATCAGCAAGCGTCCTTGTCGACGATCGATAACATCCTTCGCTTGGGAAAAGAACTTCTTGATAAGCCGGTCGTTTTGCTTGAGGGAGTCGAGGACGTTTTAGATGAGCTGCATAAAAGGGGAATAAAGCTCATTATCGCAACCAAGGGAGATCTGCTCGACCAGCAAAGAAAACTCGCCAAGTCGAAGATCGAGAGATACTTTCATCACATAGAAATCATGAGCGATAAGAAGGAGTCCGACTACCTGAAGCTTCTGGCGCATTTGGATATCAAGCCTGAACATTTCTTGATGATCGGCAATTCTCTCAAATCGGATATCATCCCGGTTTTGAATATCGGCGGCTATGGCCTTCACATTCCTTATCACACGACCTGGCAGCACGAAAAAAACGCGACCGTCGAAAATCCGATAAATTACCGGGAGATCGAACACATTTCTAAAGTGATGGAGATCTTCGAGGAGTGAAGGCGGCGGAGGGGATTGAGGAGGGCTTGATGCCGGAACCGCAAAAAAGACGTTTTCTCCTCATTCACGGCGTATTCATTGCCGCCTTCGCGGCGGCGATGCTCTTCGCCTCGATCAAATACGCGCCGCTCATCACCCGGCTCGTGAGCCATCAGGAGAAATTCAAGGAATTCATGGATTCCTACGGTTCGTTAAGCGCCGTCGTCTATATTTTGCTTCAGGCGGCCCAGATCGTTGTGGCCGTCATCCCGGGCGAGGTTGTCCAGATCGCCGGAGGATATGCCTTCGGGACTTTTCTCGGAACGCTCTATTCCGTCCTGGGGGCCATCCTCGGCACCCTGATCGTTTTTTACGCGACCCGGCTTCTCGGCTACTCGATCGTGAGAAGATTCGTGTCCGCCGAAAAGCTGGCGAAATTCGATTTCCTGATCAACAATCCGAAGTCCGAAATCATCCTCTTGCTTCTGTTCATGATTCCCGGGATTCCCAAGGACACGCTGACCTATATCGCGGGACTGACCCCGGTCAAGCCGCTGCGGTTCCTTCTGATCAGCATGCTGGGCCGATTCCCGGGGCTCTGGGGTTCGGCTTATATCGGGGCCAATCTTCAGGAGAAGGATTATCTCCCGGTCTGGATCCTCTCCGGGGTTTCCGTTGTTCTATTCGTCGCGGGGCTCTTATTGAAAAACAAGATCATCGGCAAGATGAATCGCCTCCGCCATCGCGGCCCATTACCCCCCCCATGAGACCGGTCATACACTCGACGGCCCGGTCCGCCGGAATGAGGCTTACGGAATCAATCCTTCTTCGCGTCCTTCTCTTTGCCGGCGTCCTTCGCCACGCGGGCCAGCCGCTCGATCTCCTTGTCCACGAGGTCGTTGACCTGGCCCACGACCGCGCCCTGGGTGTCGATCAGGATCGACCCTTCGTCGATCATCTCCTGGATCTTGTCCTCGATGAGACTCACCCGTTCGAACCGCTCCTTGATCGCCGTGTCCACGTGGCCCGCGTCGACCACGGTCTTCCCGCCGGGGATAAGAATTTGCTTTTTCGCTCTTCGCGACATTCCTTCCTAAAAAGATCGGCATCAACACTTCCCCTCGCATATAGAAGGTAATCCTTGCCGCGGATCGATGTCGGCTTCTCGGCCACAAACGTCAGTTTGAGGTGGTCGATGATCCGGTCCACGGCGGCATATTCCGTGATGAAGGCCACGACCTTCATCGTGCCCCCGCACTTGGGACAGATCGTCGGGTCGACCTCGCACATCCCCGACAAAGGCCAAGTCATGGTTCGGTACTATAGCCTGTACGCCAACGCCCACCGGGGGAAGGTCAAGAAGGCGAGTATGAGTCCGTCAGCGTTGCGGATGGCCGAGGAGGATATCCGACGCATCCCCTCCAAGGGTTGGGCGGAGATGATCAGGTGTCCGCGTTAAGCAATTTTACTATATTTATTTGCCCTCGTTTACAGTATCTTCGGCGAACTGGAAAACGTCCTCGACGGTCGTTCCAAAGGCCTTGGCGATTTTCATAGCGAGGTACGTGGAAGGGATATAGACTCCGTTCTCGATCGTGTTGATGGTCTTGCGGGTCACGCCCACGCGATGGGCCAGTTCCTCCTGGGTCCAGTCCTTGATGGCCCGTTGGACCTTGATCCGGTTCTTCAAGACGTTTCCGCCCATGTCAGCCTCTGTCCAGATAGTAGAAAGAAATGTTGTAGCCGCCGATTCCGATTAAGAACGCGGTCACGGCCACGGAAATGACGTCGAACCATAGAAACACGGATAAGATGGAAAAAACAGCCAGGCACGCGACCATCGAAAAGAAGCCCGTTTTCCACGCTTTCATGTCGTGAATCTGGAACAGCTCGTTGTACAGAGCGGTTTTCAGAACGGGATCCTTTTTAATTTTGCGGGCGCCGGCGGCCAGGCTCAAGGATGAAAACGCCTGGAACGGCAGGGTCGCTGCCAGGACGGCGATCAAGATCCTGTCCGCCGTAACAGGAATTGATCCGATGCTTTTCAGGATCAACCTGGGTATCCAAGATAAAAGAAAAACGGCCAGGCTCGCGATGTACATTTTGATGTTCCGCCCCCGTTTCCGATCAAGAGCTTCGATGTCGTGATTCATTTCATTCCTCCTTTTCATTTC
Source organism: Candidatus Aminicenantota bacterium (assembly GCA_017883285.1). Lineage (GTDB taxonomy): Bacteria > Acidobacteriota > Aminicenantia > Aminicenantales > UBA4085 > FEN-413. Next base: position 29,342 of record JADGNV010000147.1, read on the forward strand.
CGGTCGGGCGCTTTTTCTGTTCCTCCATGTTCAGAATGGGCAGGAGCACATGGGAAGGATAGGATCGGCCGTGGTAAACGATCTGGTCGGCCTTGAGGAACCGGGATTCCAGCTCATTGTGGCCGCCGGTGTTGAGATTGCGGCTGAATTTGGGAAAAAGAGCCGAACAGACGACCAGCATCAACCGCTCACCCGGTTCGATGGCGATGCCCGTCTGCCACAGATCGAGCCGGTACTCATAAATCTTTCCGGGTTCGAGGAGCTGGGGATGGGAAAACGATTCCCGGTAACGGGCCCGGGTGATGCCTTCGGCCAGGGGAAGGGGACGTCCATCGCGATCGATCCGGGCCAGGCGCATGACCCAGTCCGTGTCCCTGGCGGATGTCGAAGCATACAGAACGGCGGAAACGGGGCCGGCGGCGTTTCCCCGGGAGCTCAGGTAGTATTTGGTCATGACCGTGTTTTCGAGCGGATAGGTGTTGCCGTAGACCCAGTCGTTGGGTCCCATAATGAACAATTCCACCGACGGTTCATTTTTAATCCTGTCGTCCCCGTCTTTCAGCCAGCGGTCCAACCATTTCAGGTAGCTTGATTGCCAGTAGGCATCGTAGTCGGGATGATGAAGCCATTCGCGCCAGTTGTCGATTTTCCGGCCGAACAGGGCTTCATCAAGTTCGACGACCGGAAGGCGCATCAGCTTTTTTTGATCCAGGACGGATAACGATTCTTGAAAGGCGAATCCGGTGATGTCGGAGGTGGCGTTTCGTTCGACCATGTTGGACCACCACAAGGAGGTCGCGAGCATCAAGGCGCCGTTCTCATGGGGAAAATTGAAATAGGCTTCCGGAGGCGAGACGTTGGGAATCATGGCCTTGAGATGCGGCGGCCGCCGGCTGGCAGCCAGCCACTGAACCCATCCGAGATACGAAGCGCCGACCATACCGACGTTGCCGTTCGCCCAGGGTCTCGAGGCCAACCATTCGATCGTCTCGTATCCGTCGTCGGCCTCGTGGATCAGCGGCCGCCACTCGCCGGGGGAAGAAAAACGGCCGCGCACGTCCTGAGCAGCGAACACATAACCACGCCGGGCATAGAAACGGGCCTGCAGCTCGAGGTTTTCTTTCTTGTAGGGCGTGCGGGCGAGAACGACCGGATATTTCCCCACTCCGGCCGGGTGGTAGATGTCGGTTGCCAATTCGAGGCCGTCCTTCATCGGAATCCCGACGTCCTTATCGACGACGACCTCGTGTTCCGGAGTCGACAGGATGTCGGCCGGAGATTTGCCGGGCCGCAGGGCCTCGAAACCTTGGCGAACGAATAGGCCGTTTTGGGCCGGGTATTCGGCCAGGCAAATCCGATCGAGGCGGTCGAGGGTGATGATCACGTCATATACCGGGTTCATTCGATAGAGGAATTTACGGAAAAGCCATTTTTCGCCGGCCACGGTTCGTTCGAAAGATTCCAGGAATTCAAGAGACGCTTTGAGCGGCGTGGCCGGAATGAAAAAGAGCGGAAAAGACCGGTCGCCCCCTTTCCGCTGATCATAGGCCCTGACCGCCTGACTCATCAGAATCGGGCACATATCCTCCATGATCAACGTTCCCTTTTCCAGGGCAAGCGGGGACGTTTCGGCTCCGACGGTGACGGTAGTCTTTTCGCCGGTTCTTTTAACGACCGCGGTTCCCCGGAACGTGCGGGCGGTGATTTCGGTCCAGAATCCGTCTTGATCCACCTTGACGGCCAACGAACTGGACATGGTCTGTCCGGCCAGGGATACCTGGGACTCGCAGGTGATCGTCCCGTCAAGGGCCCATCGACAGACCGATGTCCCGACCTTTTCTTCATTGATGTAATAAATGAACCGGCCTTCTTCCTGATGCCCCTTGAGGGAGTGAACGGCCTGGATTTCGTCAGCTCTTCCAGGCAGGGACATTACGGCGGTCATCAGGATCAAGAGCGCCTTTTCAATGCTTTTCATTTCCGTTCTCCTCAGCATTTTATTCACCCATAACGCCCATAATGAGTAAAATACATCCCAATATATAACCTAAAGGTTACTATTTGTCAAGTGTTTTTTTACTTAGGGGGCTATCATCGATATATCCTTCCCTTAAATCCTTTTTTGTAATCTTGACACGGTTCCAAGGTTCAAGACCAGGGCCCTGCCCCTGGCCGGCGGTTTCACGGTGAGGATCAGTTTGTAGCATCGGCTCCCCCGCCCCCCATTTCCTCAATTTCCTTGACAGGAATCCGGAATATCGCTATATAGTCAAGCTAAATATACGGAGGCACCATGAACATACTCGGTCTCGCCAGCCGTCACGGCCTGAGCGGCTTCGAGCAAATCGCCATCCTGGGCGTCGTTACGACCGCCTTCATCAGCCTGCTGTACGCCTGGCTCCTGCGCAACAACGTCATGAAAAAGGACAAGGGCACGGCTAAAATGCAGGAAGTCTGGAACGCGATCCGCGTCGGCGCGGACAGCTATCTGAGCCGCCAGCTGAAAACGATCCTGCCCGTCATCGGGGCCCTGACGTTCGTCCTGTTCATGAGCGTCTACATCGTCCCGCCGAGCGCCGAGGCCACTCAGGAGTTCGGAGCCAGCGCCACGATCATCATCGCCATCGGCCGGACGCTGGCCTTCATCCTCGGCGCCACGTTCTCCCTGCTCGTCGGACAGCTCGGCATGCGGATGGCCATCCAGGCCAACGTCCGTTCGGCCGCGGCCGCCCGGCGGAGCTTCAACGAGGCGCTGTCCATCGCCTACTACTCCGGCACGGTCACGGGGATGCTGACCGACGGCCTGGGCCTCTTCGGGGGCACGGTCATCTTCATCATCTTCGGCAAAGCCGCTCCCGACGCCCTCCTGGGCTTCGGCTTCGGCGGGACGCTCATCGCCCTGTTCATGCGGGTCGGCGGCGGCATCTACACCAAGGCCGCCGACGTGGGCGCCGACCTTGTGGGCAAGGTCGAGAAGGACATCCCCGAGGACGACCCCCGGAACGCGGCCGTCATCGCCGACCTCGTCGGCGACAACGTCGGCGATTGCGCGGGCATGGCCGCGGACATCTTCGAGAGCTACGAGGTGACCATCGTCTCCGGCCTGATCCTGGGCCTGGCCCTGATGGCCGTCGACCCGAGCCACGCCCTGAAGTGGATCGTCTATCCCCTGATCATCCGGGCCATCGGCGTCATCAGCTCGATCCTGGGGACGTTCACCGTCCCTATCTGGGCCCACTTCCCCATCAAGTTCCTCCGGGCCCACGACGCCGAGGAGTCCATGTTCCGGTCCTACGAAGTCTCGAGCGTCAATACGATCTTCTTCGCCTTCCTCCTGGCTTTTTTTTACGCGCACGACTGGCGGCTGGGGATGCTAACCGCCATCGGCGTCGGCCTGGCGGTGGCTTTCAACCCTCTGACCTCCTACTTCACCTCGACCAAGCGAGCGCCGGTCAAGGAGATCGCCGAATCGACCAAGACCGGCCCGGCGACCACGATCCTCTCCGGCCTGTCGATCGGCATGGAATCGAGCGTTTGGGCCCTCGTGGCGGTGGTCGTCAGCTTCATTTTCGCCTTGCTCCTCTACGGGGGCGAGGCCAGCGCGACCTATGTCCTCTACGCCGTGGCCATGATCGGCATCGGGATGCTGAGCCATACGGGCAACAACGTGGCCATGGACTCCTATGGCCCGATCTCCGACAACGCCAACGGCATCGGGGAAATGGCCTGGCACGACCTGAAGGACGAAGACACCAAGAAGGCCCGCCAGATCATGGCCGACCTCGACGCCGTCGGAAACACGACCAAGGCCATCACCAAAGGCGTAGCCATCGCCTCGGCGGTCATCGCCGCGATGAGCCTCTTCGCCTCGTTCATCACCGACGTCGGACGCGTCCAGGAACAGCTCGGCGTCGTGAAAATGGGCGCCATCCGTCTGTCCGAAACGAAGGTCTTCATCGGCCTGCTGCTCGGCGGGGCGCTGCCCTGGCTCTTCAGCTCGCTCTCGATCCGGGCCGTCAGCCGGGCGGCCGGCATGATCGTCCATGAAGTCCGTCGGCAGTTCCACATTCCGGGCATCATGGAAGGCACGGTCAAGCCCGATTATGCCCGGGTCGTCGGCATCTCCACCCAGGCCGCCCAGAAGGAGCTCATTCCCCTGGCGGTCATTTCCGTCGTCTTGCCGATCGCGGTCGGGCTGATCCTCCAGGTCGAAGCCCTGGGCGGCTTCCTGGCGGGCATCATTCTCAGCGGCCAGCTGCTGGCCGTGTTCATGGCCAACGCGGGCGGCGCCTGGGACAACGCCAAGAAATCCATCGAGGACCAGCCGCGCGACCTCGCGGCCAACACCGGCAAGGGGTCTGAGCGCCACAAAGCCGCCGTCGTCGGCGACAC
>JADGNV010000148.1 GCA_017883285.1 Candidatus Aminicenantota bacterium
ATTTGCCCGGATCCGGCCAGAAGTCCAGAAGGTGGTATTCCTGGTTGGCGGGCCGTTCAGCGTAGAGATCAAGCGGCCTTCCGATTTTGACGCCGTTGAGGAACGCCTGATAGCGCCCCCCGTCCGGTGATCTAGTTGCGTTGATCACCAAATGCAGCGGTTCCTTCGCCGTCACGTCGATCGGAATTTCGAGCCACGCGCCCGCTTGCTGCAGGGGTTTATATACCAGCTCCTGGCCGTCGTAGAGGTTGTTCGCTTGCTTCACGGCTTCGCCGTTCCCGTGCCGGCCGGAATCCGCGACGTTGCGCGCGTAGGCGATCACCCGATCAAGGTTGGGCAGCCGGCGCTCAGCTACGCCGGGAGCGCGGGCGGCAAATGTGGGGGTGCCGGTCTGATACCAGAAGGCCACGCTCGCGTAATCGTCCTCGCGCTCGTTCCAGCTGGTGGATTTGTAGTCGGGATTCTCGTCCGGCGACATCCAGCCCATGTGCTCCATCGTGACCTTGATCCCGGTCTTGAATACGATGGGGTCGGCGAGATGCCAGCGGTACGCGCTGGTGTGGCCGCCGATGCCTCTTTGATCAAAGAAGGGGACCCCGAAGTAAGGCATACTGGTCGTCTTGAGCCCCCAGGCCGAAAGAAAATAGTCCTCCGTGCCCGTGCCCCAAATCGAGGCCTTCCCCTCCCCGTCAATGTAGATCTTCTCATCGCCCTCCCCGAACCACGCCGGGCTGCGCATCCGGACGGCGAGGACGGTGCCGACATAATGACCTTTGCCGGTCGTTTCCAGAAGCACGTAATCCTGGCCGTTCCGGACGGGAGATTCCTGACGATATTGGGCGTAGAAGTAGGGCGTGTTCTTAGGCAGCTTGTCCAACTTGATCCAGTCGATATTGTAATACAACATGCTGAGGGGTTTGTCGCTCTGATTCTCGATCTCGATGCGGGCCGATTTTTGAAACGGCATGTGCCAAAAAGAATTGTAGGAATCGGCATCCTCGACGATGACCGGAAGGCTGATCACTTCGCGGCGCTGCCCGAAGCAGTTGGCGAAGAAATCGCCCAGCGGCGCTTCCACTGCGGGCCGTTCGTTGCCGTCCCAATATATGCGCAGCATCATTTCCTGGTGGTTGGCCGAACCCTGGGGGGCCCAGTTCTGCGGCTCCGGGCCGAGAAAGGTGATCCACATGTGGGTGATGAGGCCGGGGCCCTGCTCGTCGAGCAGGACATGTTTTCCACCGGGAGGGATGTTGAAATTATCCCAATTGCTCTCGACGCCGGCATCGCCGCGCGGATCGGCCTTTGGATCGTACTTGCGCTCGCCCGTATCGCGCTCTCCATTGGGACCGCGCCGAATCTCGCCCACGCGCATGGCCGACGTCGCTCGCATGGAACGGCCGTTCTGCGGTTTGGCGAGATCGTCGAGAAAGCCGCCGCTGCCCGGACCGCCGGAGCCGCCGTCCCCCGGGCTGCAGTTCCAGGCCAAACCGATGAGGATAAGCAAGGCCAGGACCGTGCCTATCGTCGCGATACGCTCGAACACTCGTGTCAAATTGAGTTTCATGAAGTTAACCTCCTGAGAATTCCGTCCCCCGAACGATAAAGCAAGTTTCGATGGGCGGATAGCAGAATTTTCCCAATAGCCGGATTTTGAATCCTCCGTTCGCTGAATCAACATAATCGCGGTCTTGAGAGTTTGTCAAGGAAATTCACTAATTTTCAAAGCAACATGAATATTTCTTCTTCTGGGAAACATGAAACTCTCCGATTTATTCATGGATCAAGATCTTTCGGAGGATGATTACTGGGAAGGCGGGATATAAAGTTTCCGCCAGGGTTGCTCCAGCGGCGGATCGTACTTCGTTGGTTCAGGCCGTCTGACGATTTTAGGCGTGGGCCGGGCTTGTTGGCCATGCCCTCGCGCTTGCCCTCTCCGCCTCTGCGACCACCCCAGGAGTCCTTCTCTCCGGCCGCGTTTTGCTGTGTGACCATTGACGGTAGTATGCCCTCCTCGGACTCCCGCTGGGCAGCGGTCAATTTAGCCTTCGGCTTATGTGGCACGCCGTGCCCCAACTCGAGCCGCGCAGACAGGCATCTCTCCTTCCCCAGTGTTCCTTGACTAGGTGCCGCTCCCCTTATCCTGCGGAGATCCTCGGCGCTTTCTTCTCTGGACTTCCGCGCCGCTGATGTAACCTCCGCCGTGAGTTGAGCGCCGCGGCTCCTCGATTGTATGTCTGTCGAGGCTGCAGGATTCGCTCGATATTGCGACCCACTGTCTTGCTCCCTCCTCAGAGGCTTTTGACGCAACGCTTCGACCAGCGGTCTCTTGACCGCCGCCGGTGGCCTGCTACCGGGCGCTCCGGCGTTTACCCGGGCGGGACTCTCACCCGCTGGTTTGGAGCAGCATACGACTCTCAGTTCAGCCAAGAACCCGCCTCCCCGATTGTCGCTTCAGGACGCACCAACATTTGACAATATCTCTGCCTGGGCTGCTTCCGGGCACTGACGCTCAGCTGGTCCTGAGCGAGAGCGGTTAAGCTTCCGGCGATGATCAGGACAAAGATAATTTGACGCATCATGAGGATCCCTCCTGGCCGGCGGGCGTCATTCCGCGCCGTGCGGGCCGTTCAATTTTCAATAGCGAACGCCGGTTCCCATGGGGAAATCGGCGGAGACGTTCACGGGAAGCTTCCCGACGGGTTTGATTTCTCCCCTGAGCAGGCGGATAAGGGAATCGGCATACACGATCTGGTTGCCGAAGAACCCTCCTTCCCCGTATCCGACGGCGAAGGCGGCGGCCTTTTTCAGTCCCTCGGCCAGATAGGGATTCCCGTAGGACATGGCGACCGTGGCCTTCGGTTTGGCCGCGATGATCCGGTTCAGGAATTCTAGGTCCGCCGGCTTCAGGGGCCCGTTATCCTTGTAGGCCGTCCGGGGGTGGAAGAGCGAGATGACGACCGTGCCCGCCGTTTCTGCGGCCTTCAGCGCCTCGGTGTAGCGCTCCTTCGCGGTAGTGGGGCCGAGGAAAAAGGTTTTAGTCTTGGGGAAGGCGGCCTTGAGCTTGGCGTCAACCTGGGACGGAACCGGATCGACCTCTTTCCGCTGGATCGAGATATGGACGATCGATCCGAGCTTGTCGGCCGTTGAAGGGAAGACGCCGTCGTTCTTGACCAGGGTCAGCGATTCATCGGCGATCTTTTTAAGGAGCGCCTTGTGCGACTGCCCGCCCACGACGGACGCCACGCGGCTCTCGTCCACGAACCGGTTGTGGTGGAGATCGAGCCGCGCCTTCCAAGTCAGGATCTTCTTGACTGAGGCGTTGATCCGGTCCTCGGGGATCCGCCCCGACTTCACGGCCTCGACCAGGCCGTGGATCGTCGCCACGGGATCGGCGGGCTTCAGGATAACGTCGTGGCCGGCTTCGACGGCCAGGACGCAGGCCTCGACCGCGCCGAACCTCTGGACGACCTTCTCATACCACATGTCGTCGGTCGTCAGGATCCCCTTGAAGCCGAGACGGCCGCGCAGCAAGTCCGTGGCTAGCCGCTTCTCAACGGTGGCTGGAAGATCGGACCCCCCGGCGACGGAGGGGACGGCGATATGCTCGCTCATGACATAGGCCACGCCCGCGTCGATGACCTTCTTGAAGGCCAGGAAATCCTCGGCCTCTACGCGGTCGGCGGGCTTGCGGTTGATCGTATATTCGGTCCCGTCGATCAGCTCGACCTCCCCGCGGCCCGGGTAGTGCTTCGCCGTGGCCAGCATTCCGTTTTCCTGGTAGCCGCGGATATAGGCCCCGGCCATCCGGCCGAGGAGGTCCAGATCGGCGCCGAAGGATCGGACGCCGAGGACGGGATTGTCGGGGCGGGTCTGGATGTCGACGACGGGCGAATACGTGACGTGGATGCCGATAGCCCGGCCTTCCGCGGCCCCCGCCTTTCCGACCTGGTAGGCGAGGTCCTCGGACCCGATGGCGGAGAGGGCCATGTTGGCCGGGAATTCCGTGGCCCCTACGATCTGCTGGCCCGGGCCGCCCTCGAAATCGGAGGAGATGAGAAGAGGCAGGTCCGAGGCTTTCTGGAGACGGTTCAGGAGGGCGGCCGTGTCCTGGGGAGTGCCGCCGTAGAGAACGAACGCCCCGATCCCGTGATCGCGGGCAAGGCTGAGCCAGTTCTGATAGCGTGGATCATCCTCGGCGATGAATTCCCCGCGCATCTCGGCGCAGATCATCTGCCCGATCTTGCGCTCGAGAGAGAGCGTCCCGAGAGTCTTCTGGGCCCAGGCTTGGGCCTCCTGCAAGGACACGGTCGGCGGAGGCCCGGCCAGGGAGGCCGGATCCGGGGCCGGGCCGGAGCCGCAAGCGGCAAGTCCGAGACTGAGCAGCGCTGCCAGAGTAAGGACAGCCAGGCGGTTCAGACGGAAGAACATGTTCTATCTCCTTTGCCATGGTTCCGGGATCGGATCCGGGCTCTGAACGGACATGGCCGCGCCGGGAAGGAACGGCCAAAAATAAGACGGCGGGTCATCGCCGGGCTTTCGGCCCTGGCGATGACCCGCCCAATGATCTCTGTCGATGGCCGGCCGGCCGGAGATCCCGTCGATACGTTCCTAAAGACCGAAGGCCTGACCCGGCCCATCTGGCCGCCCGAAGTCTCGACCTTCTCCGATGTCCCGCTCATGGCCAGGCTGAACCTATTCCAATTCGCAGCCGGTAGAAAAACCCTGGCTCGGGCGGATACCTTATGGGCATCGATTGCGTCGTCATTGAGAAAGCCGAGGGACGCGATTAGTACTTCTTCTTTGTTTCCTAGAGGCGGGAACGGGAACCGCGGGACGTCCGCGTCGCCGTGGGCAGACCCGCGATGTTCTGGGGAAGGCTGGACAAATAGATCACGTAGCCGTGGGTGAAGTCCTTGACTTCGGCTAGCCAGGCATCCGGCAGTTTTCCCGACATGTAGCCTTTGGACATCGCCTCCCGCGTTGATCATGAATTCGGGATGCCAGACCAAGTCTCGCCAGTAGTTGGGGTCGTCGTTGTGCATGTATCAGACCTTGGCCTGGATGACGACGTGCCGTTTTCGCCGCATTCTCGTCCTCCGTTGTCCACGGGCCTGGGGCGTTTCCCGGTCCGCCGGGAGAGATCTCGCCCGGCGCCCGCTCAGGTGATCCGGTGCCTGCTGAGGTCCATGGGAACGACCACGTGACGCTCGGGACCGAGGGAATTCTTGATGCCGCCGATCAGCAGCGCGACCGCGCTGGCCGCAATCTTTTCCTGGTCTTGCCGGGCGCAAAGAAGCGGCCGCTTGAAAATCTCGCAATAGCGGTCGATATCGAAGGCGGCCATCATGATCGTCCGTCCCGTCTCGATCTCGTGCTTCTGGACGACCTTCATCGCGCCGATGAATACCAGGTTGTTGACGCAGAAGACCGCCCGGATGTCGGGCTCTCGCTCCAGGAGAGTCGCCATCATCTTTTCCCCCGCCTCCGGGGAGTACCCCTCGAAGAAGACGATCCGCTCGTCCACGGGCAGGGAGTGCCGCTCCAGGGCTTTCCGGTAGCCCGAAAACCGCATGGCGTTGATATAGGTCTCCGCGGTTCCGCCGAGATAGGCGATCCAGGGATATCCGATCCCGATCAGCTCGGCGGTCATATCGTCCGCGGCCTGTTCATTGGCGCTCGTCACCCAAGGGATGTCGGTCTCATAGAAGATGCGGTCAATGAGGACGATGGACCGCTCGCGCCGGATCTCCTCCATGGCGTCCCATTCCATCGTATGAATGGGGGCGATGATGATCCCGTCGACCTGCCGGTCGACGAGGACCTTGAGATAAAATTCCTCGTTCTCCGGGATTTCGTTCGTGTTGCAGAGGATCGTGCTGTACCCTTGCTCCCGAAGGAGCTTTTCGATACGTGAAGCCAACTCGCCGAAGAAGGGGTTCTTGATGTCCGGGACGATGAGGCCGATCGTGAACGTCCGCTTCATCCGCAGGCTTCTGGCCAGGATGTTCGGCCGATAATTGAGCGACTCCGCGGCCTGAAGGATCGCCAGGCGGGTCTTGTCCGAGATCCGGAACTCCTGGGCTTTCCCATTCAGGACGCGAGAGATGGTCGAATACGAGAACCCCGTAAGCTCTTGAATTTTTTTTATGCTCATGGATTTAATCTGTTTCTTAGAACAAACGATTGGCACAATCATTTGTTCTATGCTATAATTACACTCTTTTGACTCCTCTTGTCAAGGCGGATTCATGGAACTCCTGCGGATGGATGGGATAGGAAAATCGTTCGGGGGTGGTCCGGTACTCGAAAACGTCAACTGGGACCTCCGTTCGGGGGAGGTCCATGTCCTGGCCGGGGAGAACGGGGCCGGGAAGACGACGCTCATCAAGATCCTCGCCGGCGTCCACGCTCAATATGGGGGAGAGATCAAGCTCGAAGGGCGGAAGGTAAGATTCCGTTCGCCCCATGATGCGGCCCGTCGCGGAATTTCGGCGATTCATCAGGACACGTCGCTCGTGTTGAGCATGAACGTGGTCGACAACATCTTCCTCGGACGCGAGATCGCGTCCCGCGGACGGGGGATGGATTTCGGCGCGGAGCGCCGCAAATCGCGCGAGCTGCTCGGCTGGCTCGGACTTGATCTCCCCCTCACCGTCAGCCTGGGCGAGTTCCCCGTTTCGGTCCGGCAGATGGTCGAGATCGCCAAGGCCCTCGTCTACGAGGCCAGGATCCTCATCATGGACGAGCCGACGAGCTCGTTGAACGAAACCGAGACGGCCAAGCTCTTCGAGATTGTCCGCTCGCTGCGCGACCGGGGCTGCGCCGTAGTCTTCATTTCCCACCGCATGGACGAGATCTACCGGGTCGCTGACCGGATCACCGTCCTCCGGGACGGCCGGAACGCCGGCACCGCGGAAGCCGCGGATCTGCCGCCGGACCGCCTGGTTTCCCGGATGGTCGGCCGGGACCTCGATCAGCAGTACCCGGTCCGGGCGTCGGGGAAGGGGAAGCCGCTTTTCAAGGTCCGGGATTTCAGCGTCCCGGATTTCTCCGGGTTGAAGACCTGGGTGGTGGAGGGGGCTGACTTCGACCTCCACGAAGGCGAGATCGTGGGCCTCGCCGGCCTGCAGGGATCGGGGAAAAGCGAACTCTTCCGCGGATTGTTCGGCGCGTTCGGCCCCGTCGCCCGCGGCCGGGTCGAGCTCGACGGGACGCCGTTCGTCCCCCGCTCGCCGGCCGATTCGATCCGCCGCGGCCTCGCCCTGATGACCAACGACCGCAAGGAATCCGGCCTCGTGTCCGGGCTGAGCGTCACCCGCAACATTTCCCTCGCTTCCCTTCCGTCGTTCTCGCCGGGCGGCTGGATCCGGAAATCGTCGGAGAAGGCGGCGGCCGAGCGCGACGTTCGGGCCTTCGACATTCGCGTCCGGTCCGTCGATCAGGACGTCGGGACGCTGTCCGGGGGCAATCAGCAGAAGGTTGTCTTCGCCAAATGGATCGAGACCCGGCCGAAGGTCCTCCTCCTGGACGAGCCGACGATCGGCGTCGACGTGGGGGCCAAGCACGAGATCTACCGGATGATGAACCGGTGGACGTCGGAGGGCAAGGGCCTCCTGGTCATTTCCTCGGAGCTCCCGGAATTGCTGGCCATGTCCGACCGGATCCTGGTCATGCACCGGGGACGGATCCTGTCCGCCATCGACCGCGCGGACGCCACGCAGGAGCGCGTCGTCCGGGCGGCCATGGGGAAAGAAGGGAACGCATGACGACCATCGCATCCTCCCGGCCCGAGTCCGGGATCCGGAGGGCGTTCCGGTCCTCGGCCGTCCGGGCTCTGGCCGCGCTCTTTTTCGTCCTGCTCCTCGGCTTCCTGTTCAACGCCGACGGATCGTTCTTCCATTGGAACACCCACCGCGACATGCTCCGCCAGATCTCGGTGTTCGGCATCCTCGCCTGCGGGATGACCCTGGTCGTCATCACCGCGGGGATCGATCTCGGCGTCGGAAGCCTCCTGGGATTCACGGCCGTCCTGTTCTCCCTGCTCTCGCTCCAGCTGGGCTGGTCGCCCTGGCTGGCCGTTCCGGCCTCGCTCCTCGTCGGCATGGCCTGCGGCCTCGTTTCGGGGAGCCTGATCGCGAAATTCCGGCTCCAGCCGTTCATCGCCACGCTGGCCATGATGGTCTTCGCCCGCGGCCTGGCCAAATGGATCACGGGCGGGCGGAAGATCTCGACCGCCGTCCAGCTCGCCGACGGAAGCTATCAATACAAGGACGTCCCGGGAGTTTTCCGCTTCCTCAACTCCAAGCTCCTCGGCGAGAACATCGCCGTGGTGACGCTCATCTTTCTGGCCTGTGTCCTCATCGCCGGAGTCATCCTCTCCAAGCTCCGGTGGGGCCGGCATATCTATGCCGTCGGCGGGAACGAGGAGGCCGCCCGGCTGTCCGGAGTGCCGGTGTCCCGGACGAAGCTCCTCGCCTATGGTTTCAGCGGTCTCATGTGCGCCGTGGCGGGCATCTGCCAGGCCGCCCAGGAGCAGCAGGGCGATCCCGAGGCGGGGTCGACCTACGAGCTGACCGCGATCGCCATCGTCGTCATCGGAGGCACCAACCTGATGGGCGGGAAGGGCGGCATCGGTCTGACCCTGATCGGGGCCATGACCATCGGCTATCTCGAGAAAATCCTGAGCATCAACGCCGTCGGCGAAGCCACCCGGCTCATGCTCACGGGGTTGATCATCGTCGGCGCCGTGCTCTTCCAAAGAGTCCGGAAATGAACGGGCCCGGGAAAAAAGGAGTCCTCATGAACATCCGAACATTCGTCGCCGCCGCGCTGACCGGCGCGGTCTTCGTCCTCGCCGCCTGCGGATCGAAACAACCGCCGGCCGAAGGGACCGCGGTTGGGGCACCGGCGGCCGCCGGGGCCGCGAAATACACGATCGGGATGAGCCAGTGCAACCTGGGCGAGCCGTGGCGGGTCCAGATGAACCAGGACCTCCAGGCCGCGGCGGCCGCCCACCCGGAGATCAAGGTCGTCTTCAAGGACGCCCAGAACGACTCGCTCCGCCAGCGCTCCCAGATCGAGGAGTACATCGGGGCGGGGGTCGATCTCATCATCGTCTCGCCCAAGGAAGCGGCGCCCCTGACCGCGCCCGTGGCCGCCGCCTACGCCAAGGGCATCCCGGTCATCGTCCTCGACCGGCGCGTCCTCGGCGACGCGTTCACCTGCTTTATCGGGGCCGACAATAAAAGGATCGGCCGGGCCGCCGGGGCTTGGATCGTCGAGCGTCTGGGAGGCAAGGGCAAGATCATCGAGCTCAAGGGCTTGATGACGTCGACGCCGGGGCAGGACCGGAACTCGGGGTTCCGGGACGGGATCCGGGGGAGCGGCCTCGAGATCGTTTTCGAGGCCGACATGAAGTGGCTCGAGCCCGACGCCCGGAAAGAGATGGAGTCGGCCCTGGGCCGTTTCTCTAAGATCGATCTCGTTTACGCCCACAACGACCCGGGCGCCCACGGCGCCTTCTTGGCGGCGCAGGCGGCCGGGCGGGACAAGGAGATCCTCTTCGTCGGGATCGACGCACTCCCCCACGAAGGCCAGGTCTACGTAAAGCAGGGCATCCTGGCGGCCAGCTTCGAATATCCGACCGGAGGCCGGGAAGCGATCGAGACAGCGCTGAAGATCCTCGCCGGCGAGATCGTCCCGAAGGAGATCACCCTTTCGTCCCGGGTGTTCACGAAAGAGAATATCGCCGCCGGCGGCGAATGGCTGAAAAACCCTTGATTCGAAAACGGCCGGACGTTAATATGTTGAACGCTCGAAGAGAAAGGAGAAGAGGCTGATGAGTTCCACGGTCGACATCTATCTGCCCCTGGACAGCCGGGACGCTCCGAACGCCGAGATCTGGCCGGTCGCGACCCGCCAACTCGAAGCGCTGGTCAAGGTTATCCGCAAGTGCGGCTGGGAGCCGAACATCCTCAATTCCGACAAGCCCGTGGCCAGCGTGGCCGAAGGCATCCGGGTCGTCAAGCGGGCCAAGGGCGCGCGCTTCATCGACTTTATGGCCGGCTGGTCCTATCCCGACTTTTCGGTCAGCCCGATGTGGCAGCTTCCGCCCGATGTGCCCAAGCTCATGCTCGGCAGCTCGATCCCGGATTTTCCCGGGAACGTCGGCCTCCTGGCCAGTGTCGCCGGGACGGCCCACGTCGGGATCAAGACCTCGCGCTTGTTCGTCGAGGAGTTCGATAAACCCGAGACCTACGCCGACGCCCTCGCGGCCTTCCTGCGGACGGGAGCCTATACCTATCCCTCGCCGAAGCCGATCGACGTGGCCGTCGCGGCCGCGGACGTGGCCAAGGCGAAAGAGGCTGCCGCGGCGTTGAAGGGAATGATCTACGGGGCCGTGGGGCCGCGGTCGATGCAGATGTGGAACAAGATCTCCGAGGCGGATTTTCTCGCGACGTTCGGCATCGCCCGCGAGGGCTTCGACGGCCTCCGGCTCCTCAAGATGGCTGAGGAGGTCCCCGACGCCAAGGCTGAGGACGCCCTTCGGTTCCTCCTCGATCGCGGGATGCGGATCGAGTTCGGGACGGATCCGACGAAGCATTTGACCCGGGACATGGTCCTCTTTCAGATGAAGGTCTATTTCGCCCTCCTCGAGCTGAAAAACCGGTTCGGGCTCGATTTCCTGGGTGTCCAGGACCAGCTCGACTGGATCGAGCACTATCCCGCGACAGACCTCGCCCTCGGCCTGCTCAACAACCGGCTCCGGCCCGCATCCGACGGGCAGACCGTCGTCGCGGCCACCGAGGCCGATGACGGCGCGGCCCTAACCATGCAGGTCCTCAAACTTCTCAACGGCGGGGAGCCGGCCGGGTTCAACGATTTTAGATACTGGGACGGGAAGGAAGGCCTCTACTGGTTCGTGAATTCGGGTGCCCTCGCCCCCTTCTTCGCCCACGGGCGCCACGACACGCTCGAAGGGTCGTGGTCCGAGCGGCAGACGCCGATGTACTTCAAGCACGGCGGCGGGACGAGCTCCGTGGTAGTCCGCGTCCCCGGCCCGGTGACCTGGGCCCGCTTCTCCTACCGCGACCACCGGCTTTATCTCGCCGCCGGCCGCGGTATCACGGACGTCCCGACCGACGCCGTCTGGCGGGAGCGGTCGCGGCGGTGCAACGGCGAATGGCCCCACTGGTATATCCGGCTGTGCGGCCGGGTAGAATGGCACCTCAACTCGAACCATCCGATGACCGCCGTCGGCGACCACCTCGGCAAGCTCAAGGCGTTCGCCGCGGAGATCGGGATTCCCTTCGAGTGCTATGATTCTCTCACGCCCGCCGACATCGAGAACGGGCGGAGGATCTGAGGCTCCGTCCCGGCGCCGGCCTCTGACGGAAGTGAAAGGCGGACGTCATGAAACGGACCGTTGTCATTTCTCTCGGCATCCTGATCGCGCTGGGCGCTGCCACGATCAGTCAAACCGGGCCGTCCGAACCCGGCCGCGCCGCGGCGCAGGACGTGGAGAAGTTCCATCGCGACGCCCTCATCTGGGACTGCCACAACGACCTTGCCTACCGGGTTCTGTACGAAGGGCTGGACATCGGAAACCGGCTCCCCGGGGGGCAGGTCGATATCCCGCGGCTGCGGGAGGGCGGCGTGGACGTCCAGGTCGTGGCCCTGTTCATCCAGAATTATCTCTACCCGGACAAGAGCGCAAGGCAAGCGTTCCAGCTCCTCGAGGCCATGACCAGGAACATCGAAAAGAACGCCGCATCCGTGGAACTGGCCCGGACGGGGGCCGATATCGAGCGCATCGTCGCCTCCGGTAAGATCGCCATGCCGCTCGCCATCGAGGGCGGCCACGCCATCGAGGACCGTCTCGACCTGCTCCGGACGTTCCACGACCGGGGCGTCTCCTCGATGACCATCACCCACAACATCAGCCACGGCTGGGCCGACGCGAGCGCAGGAAAGCCACGTTGGAACGGCCTCAACGACCTCGGCCGGAAGGTCATCGCCGAAATGAACGCCCTCGGCATGGTGATCGACGTTTCCCATGTCTCGGATAAGACGTTCTTCGACGTGATCGAGACGACCAAGGACCCGATCATCTTCTCCCATTCGGGATGCCGGGCGATCAATCCCCACCGGCGAAACGTCAGCGACGACATGCTCCGGGCCCTGGCCAGGAACGGTGGGGTCATCGGGATCGTCTTCGAGTTGACTTTCCTCTCACAGAAGTATGCCAAGGCCGCCCAGGAGCTCCGGGCCATCAGCCGCCCGATCCTTCAAAAAGTCCCGGTCATCGAGGACATGGACCTCCGGATTGCGGTCGAACATATCAGCCAGGGCCAGGACTGGCCGCTCGAGGACAAGCCGACCATCGAGGACCTGCTCGACCACATCGACCATGCCGTCAAGATCGCCGGCGTGGACCATGTCGGCCTCGGGGCGGACATGTATCCCCGGACCCCCTCCCCCGAGGGGATCCGCGACGCTCAAGATTACATGAACATCACCCGGGGGCTGAAACGCCGCGGCTATTCCCATGAGGACGTCAAGAAGATCATGGGCGGGAATTTCCTCCGCATCTGGAAGCAGGTCGCCCGCTAGATGCCGCCGTCCGGGCGCCTTTTGTGGTAATATTTCCTCCTGCGAGGCTGCCATGAAAGAATCCCTGCTCCGGACACTCCCTTCGGTCGAGTCGCTTCTCGAGGACGCCGACGGACGGAAACTCGTCGAGCGCTTCGGCCGCGAGGCCTTCATCAAGGAATGCCGGGCGGCGCTCGATAGCTTGCGGGCCGAGATCCTCGAGGACAAGGCCCCCGTTTCCGCCACCGTCACGGAGGAAGACCTTTCCAAAGATCGTCTCTTTGCCCGTATCCTGGGCCGCCTCGAAGCGAAA
>JADGNV010000149.1 GCA_017883285.1 Candidatus Aminicenantota bacterium
CCTGGACCGCTTATGAAGGATGGCCCCGTCGACGCCGAAACGGACGACGACGGAGGCGCAGCTGTTGAGCGGCAGGAGAGCGGGATTGGAGGCCATCTGCCAGACGAAGTCCGTGGCCGTCCGCTCCCAGGACAGACGGCGGTTGATCTTGACGCCCTCCCGGCGCAGGTCGTCGGCGCTGAGGACGAGGACCAGCCGGTCGGCGTGCCACTTGCGGAGTTCGTCGAAAAGAAGGCCCGCCGTCAGGGGTCGGCTCATTTTGACGACGATGACGGGCTTCGCGGCCTGGGACAGCGCGGCCGGCCAAAGATCTTCGTGGTCGCGGAATCCATTGCCTGCATCATCTAAAACGACGAGATCCGGCGCAGCGGCCTTGCCCAGGAACGGATAGGCCGAGGGGTGGTCGCCCTCGGGGCCGGTGAATCCCTTGTAGGATTTGACCCGGAAAACGGACGTCTTCTCATCCTTCTTGCCGCCGACGAGCGGGAATCGGCCCAGCTCGACATACGAATGAACGAGCTCGCCGGCCGCGATCGCCCGGACATCGCCCAACGGAGGAGCGAGGACTTCGGCGCCGGTGGCGGCCCTGATGAATTCGGCGACGAGCCAGGCCCCGCCGGGCTTGGCCTCGCGGCGGACGGCCGGGTAGGTCTTCCAGTTCCGGGGGTTGGTCGGCTCGCCCTTGGTCTGACCGCGCGGGGGAGTCTCCGCCTCGAACCAATCAACCGAAAGATCGCCGGCGACGATGATCCGGGCTTTGGACGGTCCGGCTTTCCTGGCTGAGGGCATGTTCGACTCCTCTCGGGCTCGGAGCTCCGAAACGGACGAGGCTAATCCGGAGAGTATAGTCAGACGGGAGTTTTTTTCAACGTCCTTTTCCCGTAGAGGAGCGCGATCTCCTTGGTCCACAGGATGCTCTTGTCGGGCAGCCTGCGGCCGAGGAACAAGCGCGGCTCGTCGATGAGCAGTCCGCCGGTCTCGGTGCTGCCCGAACTCTGCCACCTGTAGGCGTCCCACCACTGACCAATGACCCTGATGTAGTCCTTGTCCCATTCCCGCAGGGGCTTGAATTCCTGGGGCCAAGCGATGACTTTGATGAAATTGCTCGCCCCGCAGGCAAAGCGGATGCTCACCGGGTGGTCGTCGGGAACGCGGACAAGGGTGATGTAGCGGTCCCGGTCCCCTCTCCAGCGGAGCCAGGCCCGCACCTGGCAGCGTCCGGATTTCCAGTCGACGATCGGGATAAGGAACGCGTCCTTCCCCAGCCCGGGTCTCGTGGTCTTGTGGAGCTTGATGGCCAGCATTGCGATGTCCGCTGAGACTATAGGGGCCACGGCCCGGGCAGTCAAGGCCAGTCGTACGCGCCCGTGGGGCCTCGTCGTTGACACCGGCCGTGCCTCGGGTCTATAGTCCGGCAACATGGCCCGTTCCGACGCGCCCCTCTCGGCTGCTTCGCCCGCCTCGCTCGTCTCTCCCACTGACCGCGTCATCAGGGTATTCATCTCCTCGACCTTCCGCGACATGCACGCGGAGCGCGAGGAGCTGCTCAAATTCATCTTCCCGAAGCTCCGGCATATTTGCGAATCGCGAGGCGTCGTCTGGGGCGAAGTCGACCTTCGCTGGGGCATCACCGACGAGCAGAAGGCCGAAGTGGTCCCGATCTGCCTCAAGGAGATCCGCCGCTGCCGGCCCTATTTCATCGGCATCCTCGGCGAACGCTACGGATCGGCCCCCGACCCGTTTCCCGAAAGCCTCGTGGCCGAAGAGTCCTGGCTCGAGCGCGCCCGGGACCGCTCCGTCACCGAGCTCGAGATCCTCCACGGCGTCCTCAACGATCCGGACATGACCGCGCACGCGTTCTTTTACTTCCGCGATCCCGCATATATCGAGAGCCTTCCCGAATGGGAGCGCCCCGTCCACCGGGAAACCCCGTTGGCCGCGGACATCGCCGCCTTCGGCGAATCCGACGCGACCCGCCTGGCCGATGCGAGGCACGAAAATGTCGTCCGGCTCAAGGACCGCATCCGCGCCTCGCCCTTCCCGGTCCGAGAGGACTACCGCGACCCGCGCGACCTCGGCCGCCTCGTCCTCGAGGACATGACCCGGCTCATCGATACGCTCTTTCCCGAAGGCGAGCCGCCCGACCCGCTCGGCCGTGAGGCCGCCGGACAGGAGGCCTACATCAGGGGCCTGTCGCAGGTCTTCATCGCCCGTCCGGCCGATTTCGACATTCTCGACCGCCACGCGGCGTCCTCCGGCCCGCCGCTCCTCGTCACCGGCGAGCCGGGCTGCGGCAAATCCGCACTTCTGGCGAACTGGGTGAAGCACTTCCGAGAGAAGAATTCCGGCATCCCCGTTATCACCCACTTTGTCCTGGCCACATCGGAGAGCATCAAGGAGACCTCGCTGCTGCGCCGGCTCGCGGCCGAGCTCGGCCAGGCCTTCGGTTTCGACCTCGAGCCCCCCGCAGACGCCCGCGGCGTGAGGGAACTTTTCTCGCGCGCCCTGATGATGGCCGGTGATCGCGGACGGGCCGTCGTCGTCATCGACGGACTGGAACGGCTCGAGGACCGGTCGAGACCTTCGGACGCGAACTGGCTCCCCGAAGAGCTCCCTCCCGGCATACGGCTCATCGTCGGGGGCTCTCCGGAGGGGATCCGGCCCGGCACCGGCAACACCCCAGACCCCGTGATCGAAGTCCTGGCCCGCCGCGGCTGGCCGGTCCATGTGCTGGGTCCTCTCGCTCCGGACGGCCGGCGCGATCTCGTCCGCGCCCATCTCAAGCTCAACGCCAAGACCCTGAGCCGCCCCCACGAGGACATGATCGTCGCCTGCGAGCATTCGGCCAATCCCCTCTTCTTGAAGACCCTGGTCGAGGAGCTGCGCCAGTTCGGCTCCCACGAAGAGCTCGAAGGGCGGATCGCCCACTACCTTCAGGCGCCGAGCGTTCCGGC
>JADGNV010000150.1 GCA_017883285.1 Candidatus Aminicenantota bacterium
GCTCTTGAGATTCCCCGCCCGACAAGTTATAACTGGCAAAGCCCGCTTTCGACCTTCTTGAGGAGAGACCATGGCTAACATAACGATGCTCGGGACGGGACTCATCGGGACTTTCTATACTCAAACGCTCCATGGACTGCGGAGCCGTGACCGCGTGGTCAACGTCTATTCGCGGTCGGCGGAGAGGGCCAAGGCGTTCGCGGCCGAGCACGGCATCCCACGCTGGAGCTCCGACCTGCACGATGCCATCCAGAACACCGAATCGGAGATCGTGGTCGTCGGGCTTCCGAATGATCTGCACTTGGAGGCCGTCAAGCTCGCTACTGAATCGGGAAAGGCCGTCCTATGCACGAAACCGCTCGGACGCACAGCGGCGGAGGCTCGCGAGATGCTCGAGGCCGTCGAGAAAGCCGGCGTTTTCGCCGGGTATCTCGAGGACCTCGTCTACACGCCGAAGACCCTCAAAGCCCTCGCTTCGACCCGCAATGGCGCTATGGGCCGCATCCTTTGGGCGCGGTCGCGCGAGACCCATCCCGGCCCGCACAGCGCCTGGTTCTGGGATCCGGCGCGATCTGGCGGCGGGGCGATCATCGACATGGGCTGCCATTGCATCGAGATAGGCCGATCGTTCATCGGCAAGGACAAGCGTCCGCTGCGAGCCTTCTGCTGGGGCGCAACCCAGGTCCACCCGATCAAGGCCGAAGATCACGCTATCGGGCTTGTCGAGTACGAGGGCGGCGCTATCAGCCAGTTCGAGGTCAGCTGGACGTTCCGGGGCGGAATGGACTTGCGCGATGAAGTTAGCGGGACGGAAGGGACGATCCGGCTCGATCATTTCCTGCGCACGGGCTTCGAGATGTTCACGGCCGCGGGCGAGGGCGGTTACATCGCGGAGAAAGCTGAAGGACAGAAGGGCTGGCTCTTCCCCGTGGGCGACGAGGCCCACGAGCTCGGCTATATCCACATGTTCCAGGATATGCTCGACGCATGGGAATCGGGCCGCGAGCCGACGGAGACTTTTTATGACGGCTACGTGGTCAACACGATCGTCGATGCCTGCTACAAGTCGATGAAGTCGGGACACTGGGAGTCGATCGAGATCGAGGGATGGAAGCCCCAAGTGGAAGCCGCGTCTAACGAAATGAGGACGAAAGCAGCTGCGAAAAGTGCCGCGGATGCTCCCGGAAAGACGGCGGCTAAGGGCAAGAAAGGGGTCCCAGCCGCGCCCCTGAAGGGGCCGGAAAAGGCCTCTGGGAGGCCCCAGGAGGCGAAAACGGGGCCTGGGGAGGGAGTTGGCCACGGTAAGCCCGAAACAGGGGCTTTTTTGGTCATCAAGACAGAACGCCTCCCAGACGGCCGGACCAAGCGGATCTTGAAGGACAAGGCCACCGGCAAGATTGTCGAGAAGATCGAATGATCGAAAGGGGTCAATACGTGCTTTTTATGCCCTTTTTGGCCTATGAGCATAAAAAGCAGGTTTGACCCCTTCTTGTGCCTGGGATTTGGTTAGATGAAGCCTGAAAAGGAAACAGATTAATGAAACGAATATTCGGTAAGACGATCGCTTCATGCGCCCTCGCTCTTTTCGCTCTGACCCTTGCCCCTTCCCTCTTCCCCTCCCCTCAAGCCGGCCAAGATTTTCCCGGCCGCCCCGTCATCTCTCTCGAATCCGCCACAACCCCCGCAATCGCCGCGCGCCGAGCCAAGCTCATGGACATCCACAAAGACGGCGTCATCATCATCCCCTCTCAATACAACTCCCGCAGCGGACTGCGCGACAATCTCAATTTCTTCTATCTCACGGGACTCCAGGAGCCCAACGCGGTCCTCGTTCTCGATCCGGGCGGCATGCCTCGCGAAACGCTCTTCCGCCGGATGGCGGGCGGTCCAGGGCAACGGGGGCCAAGGGGTGCAACGGGCGGTCCAAATTCCCCGCAAGCTTCCGCCTCCGAAGAAAAGGGATTCGCGGAGAAACCGATTGACCAGCTGGCGTCATCGCTGCGAGGGATTGCTTTCGCGGGCCGCGCCAAGCAGGTCTTCCTCCCCTTCTCGGACCTGGATTTTCTGGCCCGGACGTTCGGCGCCTCGGGAATCCCCAATCCCCTCGCCCAATCCGACGCCCTCCTTACACTCGACCCGACGCTCTCGGAGATGCGCCTGACCAAGGACGCCGATGAGATCGCCGCCCTGCGCGAAGCCATCGACCTCACGGCAGAGGCTCTCAACGAGGCGTATCGCGCAGCCGAACCAGGAATGCGCGAGGTCGACCTGGCCTCGATCCTCCGATTCGCTTTCGATAAGCGCGAAACCAAGGAGTCGTTCCTTCAGGCCGCTTCCGGACCGAACTCGACCGAGATCCATTTTGGGTCGACGGCGCGTGCGCTCGCTCGCGGCGACCTCGTCGTCTTCGACGTCGGAGCGTACATCCGCGGTTACACGTCGGACATCAGCCGAACCATCCCGGCGAACGGGCGTTTCACCAAGGAACAGGGGGCGATCTACGCGCTCGTCCTCGAAGCCGAGAAGGCCGGCTGCCGCAAGCTCGTGCCGGGCGTCACCTTCAAGGCCGTCCAGACCGAGGTCGAGGACATCCTCATGGCCGAGCTCGAGAAGCTGGGGCTCGTCACCGACGTCACGAGCCCCTGGCAGAGGCGGCTCTACATCCAGCACGGATTCGGTCACGGCATCGGCCTTGACGTCCACGATGTCTGGAGCTGGCACAGCCCGCGCCTCGACAAGGTGGCCATGGCCCCCGGCATGGTCATGACCATGGAGCCGGGATTGTATTTTCCCGAGGTGCGGTTTGACGCGTTCCTTGATGCGCTCAAGGGCAAGACCCCCGACGCCGAGATCGCGGCGTTCCGGGTGAAGGTCGGGCCGATCTACAAGAAGTACGCCGGGATGGGAGTCCGCATCGAGGACGACGTACTGATCACGGACGGCGGGAGCGAGATCCTGTCGGGCCGCGTCCCCAAGGAGATCGCCGACATCGAAAAGCTGATGCGGGAGAAGAGCCCGTTTAATTTGATGAAATAGGGGTCTGACGCCTTTTCAATCAGTCCGACTTATTCAGATATTTCCCAGAAGTCCGGCTCCGGGTTGCTCCGCCGTACTTCTGATAGTCGCTCCTCGGAATCCGCTCCTAGCCGCAGGTCTGACCCCTTCTTGGTCTTGGTGATCTTCGCTTTACCTGGCAGGCGCCAGCGAGATCAGCGCCCTCAGCGTCCGGAACCCCTCGATATAATCATCTGCCGTGAACGACAGGGTCCGGGCGTCCACCCGCTTGACGTTCGGGAGGAGCATCGATCCCATATCAGCCTGGGCCGAAACGTGATAGCCGAGTTCGAACGTGTAGGGTGCATTCATCTTGAACGGCTTCGCCTGGCCAAGCTTCGCCAATGCTTCCTTGACGCCGGTCTCGATCATCTGACGGGCCTCCGCCATCGGGACGAGCTTGGCCGCAGTTCGCCCGTAGGCCTCTTTAACCGCGACCGTCACGACCTCTTTCCCCAGGACCTCACTGGCTTGCCGGCAGACGGCGGCGTCGCCGCTGATAAGGACCACAGGCACGCCATAATAGCCGGCGATCGCCGCGTTGAGCCCGAGCTCGGGCAGCTCGATGCCGTTGACCTTGATGTAACGGACGACGCCCCCGGAGATCGTATGATCGAGGATGGCATCCTGAGTCCCCGCCTTGGCGTGGTACCCGATGAACAGGCAGGCTTGGAACGATGAGTCGATCCCCTGCATCATCGATAGCGGCTTCGGCGTGCC
>JADGNV010000151.1 GCA_017883285.1 Candidatus Aminicenantota bacterium
CCCCGGACAGATGTGGGCCAAGGCCCAGGAGATCATCGAAAGCAAGGGGGGGCATGTCGATTTGAATGCGCGTGTCGAGCGCTTGAGCCATCGGGGGGGGAAGGTCCTCTCGGCCGCCATCCGGTCCTCCCGCGGCCAAGCGGAGGTCCCCGGGGATCATTTCCTGTCCAGTCTGCCTCTGAAGGACCTCATCTTGTCCATGGATCCGACCCCGCCGGAGCGGGTCGTCCAAGCCGCCAAAGGCCTTCGATACCGGGATTTCTTTACGGTGGGTCTCGTCATCGACCGAGAGCGGATCTTCCCGGATAACTGGATCTATATCCATTCGCCCGAAGTCCTGGTCGGACGGATTCAGAACTTCAAGAATTGGAGCCCTCTGATGGTCCCGGACGAGCAACAGACCTCGCTAGGGCTCGAGTACTTTTGTTTTGAGACAGATGAGATCTGGAAGAGGCCCGACCGCGATCTGCTGGATATGGCCGTCAAAGAGTTGGGCATTCTGGGCCTTGCCGATCCAAGCCAGATCGCCGACGGCACGGTCATCCGGTCAAGAAAGACCTATCCCATCTATGATGCCGGATACAAAGGGAATATTGATACGCTCAAGGATTATTTGTCGACCTTCTCCAATCTTCAAACCATCGGACGTAATGGCTTGCACCGATACAACAATCAGGATCACTCCATGCTCACGGCCCTCCGGGCGATCGACAATATCATGGGGGCCCGGCACTCCGTCTGGGACATCAATGCGGATGACGAGTATCATGAGTCCGGATGAACCCGGCCTCAATCAGGCCTGCGCTCACTCCATGATCGTCAGTGTCCGAAGCCGGACGCCGGCATTTGGCGCGCTCGGCGCCTCGCCAGCCCCGGTAAGAGGCAGCAGCTTCCGGCTCCTCTTGTCTTGGATGCCGACATAAAGGTTCGAGTCGCCTAGGGGCCAGTCGGCGGGCATGCCGATAAAAGTCTCAGCGGTAAAGTACTTCCCGGGTTCGAGCTTCTCATAGCGGTCCAGCGCTTCCACGGAGACGACCCAGCTTCTGGTCTTTCCGCTCGGATGGACGAGCGTGACGGCCAGGATGAGCGGCCGCAAGATTCTGGCTTCCGATTTGAACGCCAGCTTGATCCAGACATTCCGCTGTCGCGGCGCCTCGGTCGGATAGGCCTCATAGCCGGCAAGTGACACGAGCCCGCCGAACGTCCCGTGGGCCTCGTTCCTCATCTCGGGCGGCGTCAGAGCCGCCGCTTCCTTCGTCCCCTTCTCCCACTCGAGGTACTGGGCGGTGACGATATCCGCCCACCGGTTCACGTCCTCTCCAACCGAAGCCGGGGCAGCACCGCCATTATCGCCTTGTCCCGCGAGGCCGTGCTCGTCGAGCGGATCCCGGTCGTTGTCAAAGACCTCGGATTTCTCCTTCATTGGCCACAAGATCGTCTTCTCCGGCCCGAGACGCATCGCCAGCCCGGCATGTCGTGACCATGCGGAAAGGTACAGTTTCCGGTCCGCGGGAACAGGCCTTAGGAGGCTCGCGCCGACGAATTTCCCCTCTTTCACCCGGAGGCCGAGGAAGTCACAGACCGTCGGGACGATATCCAGGATCGAACGGGTGCCGTGAATGACCGTCGTAGGCGGAATTCGTCCGGGCGCATAGAGGACGGCCAGGGTCCGGATCCCCTCCTCGTAGAGAGTGACGTTATGACCCTTCTCTCCATGTTCGCCGAAGGCCTCGCCATGGTCGCCGACGACGATAAACAGGGTGTTTTCCGCCAGGCCCCGTTTCTCAAATTCCCCCAAAACCTCCTTGAGAAACTCGTCCGTATAGCGAACCGCGTTGAGGTACTGATTCAGGGTCGGGTTCTTGACGCCGAAATCGATCGTCGGCCAGGTGGGAGGCGTCTCGTAATTGTGATGAGTGCAGAGGGTGAGATAGGTCAGAAAGAACGGCTGGCCGCGGCGGGCATCCACCCAATCGAGGCTCGGCCCCAGCATCATCCGTTCTTCTTTACCGAAGTAGTTCGTGTCGGAGAAGCCCTCCGCCGGCATGTCGAAGACTCCCTTGAATTCCTCGAAGCCCATGTTGGCGACGACCTGGCGTCTGCCCTCGTAGTTGTTCGCCGTCTGAAAGAAGGCGGTCGCATAACCCTCCCTCCGAAGGAGATGGGCCAGGGCTCTCGGCGGCATAATGCCGGGTATCGATTCCTTGACCTGCGGCTCGAGATAAGGATAGGTTCCGCAAAGAATGGAGACCAGGGCCTTCGTCGTATGCGGGACGACGGTGTAAATCCGGTCCACGACCGCCCCACGCCGTCCGAGTTCGGCGAGGAACGGCGTCGTCCCCTTTCCCGGCGTAAAAAGGTCCGAATTCTTCCAGGTGATGGATTCAAAGATGATGAGAACGACGTTCGCCGCGGGGACAGAGACATCTTTCTCGAGCTCGATGGGCCGGTCCAGCCGCTCGTCCTCGGGGATCGTGAATCCCGCCTGTAGAGCCCCGTTGCCCGACAGGCCGGCGAGGAACCCCTCGTTGGGCGCCCACGGCTCGAGCGCGGGATTGACGTCCCTCAGGGGAGGGACAAAGGAATAAGCCTCCAGGGCGATGGCCGCCACAAGATAGGCCGCGACGATCCGGTGCCCGCGCGGCCGCTCGACCTGATCCGCCCGCCGCCGAACGCCTTTCACACGAGGGAGGAGGATGACGCCGACCAGCACCAGGATCTGGATGCCCAGGAGGACGAGCCGGACCGGACGAACCTCGCTCAGGAGAAGGCCTTGGTTCTCTCCGATGTTCCGGACCCAGAACGTCAGGACCTCTCGCGAAAGACCCGCACCCGTGCTTTCGTAATAGAAATAATTGACGACCTGATACAATCCCGTCACGAACAGCGCCGTTGAGAACAGGCCGACGAAGATGCCACGAAGCGCTTTGCGTGACGCCGAGATGAGGATGGCGAAGATCATGCAGAAGACGCCGAAGAACAGGACATCCCCACGCACGGCACGGAAGGGATCGAACTCGGAGAGGAGGGACTCCGCTCGGATGAGTATCTCCCGTTTGAGGAGGAAGCTCTGGGCCAGGATGATCATCGCGTACGGAGCCGTTCGAATGAGCCCCGACAACGCGAACAGGCGGTTGATGACCGGGGATGTTTGAGGCATGCCGTTGTTCCTCTCAAGTTCGGCCGATTATGTCCACGCGCCCCGGGCGGGTCAAGCCACCTGCAACTCCGGAGGGCACTCGAATCCGGCCGCAAGACCGACGGGACAGCATAAGATCGGGAGAAGCGGGCGCAAGCTCGAAAAAAAAAGGGCGGCGCGTCCATCGCGCCGCCCCCTTGCGGAATCGTTAGTGCTCGAGATCAGGTCGCGGCGCCGACGGCGGCCGTCGCGGGAGCGGCGATCCAGCTGCCGTTCCAGTTGACCAGGTCATTGTTGAAGTCGGTCATCGAGCTGACGTTGTACCTCCCGCCTTCGGGAGCGGTGGGAGTATACTGGGCTCCGCCAACAGGGCCCTCCGCCTTATCCCGACCGAACGACGCGACGGCAAAATCGTCATCGCCGATCTGGTCCCCGGAAGCGTTAGCAATCAGGGTGCTGACGCCCGTGCCGGTGTGCACCTGATAAGGATTGCTCCACGGATCGTTGATCGGGACGACCTTCACGTAGAAGCTGGAGATCCGCGTCATAAATTCGTTTGCCGCCACAAGCGGGCCGTTCTGCGTGAGGGCGAGAAAATCGCCGTGATCAGTCATGTAGTCCGCCATGGCCGTGGCAATGGTCGTGATTTCCTTCATCGCCGATTTCTGCTTGGCCTTCTGAATGGCCTCGAGGGCGTTCGGGATGAGGAGAGCCGCCAGGATGCCGATGATCGCGA
>JADGNV010000152.1 GCA_017883285.1 Candidatus Aminicenantota bacterium
CCGTCCGGGCCGCGGGTGTTCCGGCTCGGGGCCCGGGTCACGAACCCCGTCCACCAGTGGCCCGACCCGACGATCTACGTCAACCCCGGCGGCCAGACCCTCGCCGGCGTCGAGGCCCGCAACCTCAACCGGGCCTATCCAGGACGGGCGGACGGGAGCCTGACCGAGCGGGTGGCTTATGCCCTGATGGCCCTGATCAAGGCGGAGGGGATCATCCTCGGAATCGACCTCCACGAATCCGCGCCCGAGTATCCGGTCATCAACGCCATCGTCTTCCACGAGAACGCGGCCGACCTCGCGGCCACGGCCCAGATGGCCCTCCAGGCCGAAGGGCTCGACTTCCGACTCGAAGCCTCGCCGCCGAACCTCCGCGGCCTGTCCCATCGCGAATGGGGGGACGCGGCCGGGATCATGGCCGTCCTCCTCGAAACGCCCAACGCCTCCCACGGCCGGCTCAAGGGCAAACCTTCGGCCTCGCTCGTGGTCGACGGCCGGGACAGATTCTACGAACGGGCGGCGAAGCTCGGCCGCCTGTTCGTCCCCTTCGGACCGGAGGGGATCCCGCTCCGGGAACGGATGGCGCGGCACCTCGCCGGCATCGCCGCCCTCCTTAATGCTCTGCGCGAGCTCACCCCCGAACGGGCTATCGATCTGGAAAGCGTCCCGCCCGCCGCCGCCGTCCGCGTCGCCGGCCCCGGAACTTTCCTTCATCCTCCGAAATAGTGGGCATCGGTGGACCAGCCTTCGGCTGATCAGTTGTTTGGGGCTTTTATTCAATGGCTCATGCGGGGGTAAGGGGATCGCAGGGCTCCAATCACGATGATCAAGGGCGCGTCAGCCGGCGCCGGGGATTGGCCTCCGGACCTCATAGCGGAGGGGGGGCCCCATCCGAAACCTGAAAGGTTAAGGATGGGGGGGAACCGACGGGACTGGTTCCCCCTGAGGTCCGGGGCCAACCCCCGGCACCGGATACGATTCCTGTCCGCCCCACCGCGCCTAACTCTAGGTTTCATCAATACTTAGCATTGACAAGCACGGCGGGATCGGGTAGGATAAGCCATCATTTTCGGCCGCCATGGAAATCATTATCGCGAAGAACACGGGATTGTGTTACGGGGTGAAGCGCGCCCTGAAGATCGCCCAGGAAACCCGCCGCAAACGGGAGGGCCGCGTGGCCACGCTTGGCGACCTCATCCATAACCCCCAGGTCATCGAGGACCTCCGGAGCCGGGGGATCGACTCCGTCGAGGACATGGACATCCTGCGCGACGGGACGGTCATCATCCGCAGCCACGGGGTCTCGCCCGACGTCTACGCCGGCCTGCGGAAGAGGAAGCTCGAGGCGGTCGACGCCACCTGCCCGATCGTGAAGCGCATCCAGGAGCTCGTCGCCCGGCTGGCCGAGGAGGGCCTGGAGATCGTGATCGTGGGCGACGAAGAGCACCCCGAGATCAAGGGCCTCATCGGCTACAGCCGCGGCCGGGGCCGGATCGTCGTGAGCGAGAAGCAGGTGGAGACGCTTCCCCACAAGAAGAAACGGGCCGTGCTGGCCCAGTCCACCCAGGACCTCTACCTGTTCGAGCGGGTCGCCGCGGCCCTCATCGAAAAGACCGCCGAGCTCCAGGTCTTCAACACGATCTGCCATTCGACCCAGACCCGCCAGCGGGCGACCTCCGAGCTCGCGGCGAAGGTCGACGTCCTGTTCATCGTCGGCGGCAAGACGAGCTCCAACACCCGGAAGCTCTACCAGATCTCCCGCCGCATCCTCCCCCGGACCTATTTCATCGAGAACGCAGACCAGATCAAGTCGAGAATGCTCCAGCGAGCAAACACCATAGGCATCTCGGGCGGAGCGTCCACCCCCCCCGAGGCCATCGAAGCCGCTGTCCGAAAGATCCGACGGAACTTCGAGCAACCCCATCATGAGGAGAGTCGCGCCCAATGACCGAGACAACCCAACGCCCCGACCCGAACGACAAGATGTCGACCGAGGACTACGAACACCTGCTGGACAAGTACCAGTACAGCACCAAGGAGATTTCCGCCGGTAAGATGGTCAAAGGGCGGGTGATCAAGATCACCCCCACCCACGTCCTCGTGGACATCGGCCTGAAGTCCGAGGGGGTCATCCCCATCGAGGAGTTCACCGAGGCCGCCGACCCCGTCAAGCCCAAGCCGGGCGATGAGGTCGAGGCGGTCCTCGAGAAGACCGATCACAAGGAAGGCTACTTCGTCCTGTCCAAGAAGAGCGCGGACTTCGAGAAGGCGCTCGACAACCTGGAGAAGGCCTTCAGCCACCAGCACGTCGTCTCCGGCCGGGTCGTGGAGCGGATCAAGAACGGATACACGGTCAACGTCGGCCTCCCCGCCTTCCTGCCCGACTCGCACGCCGACATCCGGATCGTCAAAGACCCCGAGAAGCTCGTCGGCCAGACCTTCAAGTTCAAGGTCATCAAGTTTGACCGCAAGGACGCGAACGCCGTCGTCTCGCGGAAGCTTTTCCTCATCGACGAGAGGGAGAAGAAGCGACGCAAGGTCTTCGCCCACCTGACCAAGGACCAGCGCCTGAAGGGCGTGGTCAAGTCCCTGACGAACTTCGGAGCCTTCGTCGACGTGGGCGGGGTCGAGGGCCTGCTCCACGTGTCCGACATGTCCTGGGGCAAGATCGGCCATCCCTCCGAGCTCTTCCACGTCGGCCAGGAGGTCGAAGTCGTGGTCCTCGACTTCAACGAAAAGAGCGAGAAGATCTCCCTCGGCGCCAAGCAGCTCCTGCCCGACCCCTGGTCCAACATCGCCGAGAAATACCTGGCCGGCCAGCGGATCACGGGCAAGGTCACGAGCCTGACCGACTTCGGGGCGTTCGTCGAGCTCGAGAAGGGCGTCGAGGGCCTGGTCCACATCTCCGACCTCAGCTGGTCGCGGAAGATGATCCACCCCAAGAAGCTCCTGAACCTGGGCGACGAGGTCACGGTGAACATCCTCGAGGTCAACCCGACCTCCAAGCGCATCTCCCTCGGCCTCAAGCAGGCCAGCCCCCACCCGCTCGAGGTCCTCAAGCAGAAATACGCGCCCGGCACCCACATCAAGGGCAAGATCACGAGCATCACCGACTTCGGCGCGTTCCTGGAAATCGAACCTGGCATCGAGGGCCTGATCCACATCTCCGACATCTCCTGGGAGAAGGTCAAGCACCCGTCGGCCAAGCTGAAGGTCGGCCAGGAGGCCGAGGCCGTCATTCTCAACATCGACGTCGACAAGCAGAAGGTCTCTTTGGGCATCAAGCAGCTCGAGGGCGACATCTGGGAGGAGTTCTTCGCCCGCCAGCGGACCGGCGACCTGGTCAACGTCCGGATCGTCCGGATCGCCGACTTCGGCCTCTTCGTCGAGATCATGCCCGGCATCGAGGGCGTCGTCTTCCTCTCCGAGCTCGACGACAAGAAGATCGACAACCCGGCCGAGGCCTTCAAGATCGGCGAGGAGCGGACGGCCAAGCTCATCAAGCTGAACGCCAAGGACAAGAAGATCTCGCTCAGCTTCCGGCAGGCGCAGGTCGACATCCAGAAGCAGGAATACCAGCGCTACGTCGACAGCCAGGACGACCGGATGACCCTGGGGGATCTCATGAAGGACCAGCTGAAAATGTTCCAGGCTCCGAAGAAGGCCGCAAAAAAGGAGGAGGCCAACGATGATTAAAGCCGATCTCATCAACACGATCTCCAAGGAGTTGAACATCCCCAAGCAGGAGGCGGAGATCGGGGTCAACCTGTTCTTCGACACGATCAAGGACGCGATCCTGAAGGGCGAGGAGATCGAGGTCCGGGGATTCGGGTCCTTCCGCTTCCGAAACCGCCCCTCCCGGTCCGGCCGCAATCCGCGGACCGGCGACCCGGTGAAGGTCCCGCCGAAGAAGGTCCTCTACTTCAAGCCGAGCAAGCTCCTCAAGGAGCTGATCAACAAGTGATGCGCTACATCGCCGCGCCCTGGCGGGCCCCCTACGTCCGGAACGTCCACAAACCGGCGGCCTGCGTCTTCTGCGCCGCGCCGAAGGCCGGGGACGACCGGGCGGCCTATGTCCTCCACCGGGGGCGGCGGTGTTTCGTCATCCTGAACAAGTATCCGTATCAATCCGGCCATCTCCTGGTCGCCCCCTTCCGCCACACGGCGGCGTTCGAGCGGGCTTCCAAGCCCCTGAGCGACGAGATCGGCGACCTGGTCAAGATGAGCCTCCGGGTGCTGAAGAAAGCCTTCCGCCCCCACGGCTTCAACATCGGCCTGAACCTGGGCCGGAGCGCCGGGGCGGGGGTCGTGGACCATTTTCATGTCCATGTCGTCCCCCGCTGGACGGGCGACGCCAACTTCATGCCGATCGCCGGCGGGACCAAGGTCGTGATCGAGGACCTCGACGCGACGTACGCCCGGCTCGCCCCCCTCTTTGTCCAGGAGGCACGCAAGCGATCGGCCTAAACCGACCATTCCCCTTCGAGGTGTATCCATGTTAAAAACGATGAGGCATAACATCCAATCGCTCAAGTCGGTCCTGTGGATCGTCGTGGCGACGTTCATCATCTCCATCTTCGTCGTCTGGGGCGGCGGCCTCGGCTCAGGCAACCAGGACACCGCCGGGACGATCGTTTCGGTCGGACGGGAGCGCATCACGTCCGAGAGCTTCGCGGCCGCCCTCCGGAACCGGATCGAGGCCCTAAAGCAGCAGTTCAAGGAGCTCAACAAGGGGTTCATCGAACAGCTGAACCTTCCCCAGCAGGTGCTCGAGCAGATGGTCGAGCAGGCCCTGATCGGCGAGATGGCCAAGGCGATGGGCCTCCGGGCCACGGACGCGGAGGTGGCGGCCAAGGTCAAGGGCCTCGCCGGCCTCCAGCGCGACGGCCAGTTCATCGGCTACGACGAATACAAGCGCGTCCTCGACTACAACCACATCAACGTGGCTGAGTTCGAGGACGGCATCCGGAAGGACATCGTCCTGACCAAGACCGTCCAGCTGCTGACCGCGGGCGTCACGGCCACGCCGGCCGAGGTGTGGGAGAACTACCAGAAGAGCAAGGAATCGGCCAAGATCGAATACCTTGTTCTCGACAAGACCAAGGTCGAGCTCGACAAGAAGCCCGACCCGGCCGATGTCCGGGCCCACTTCGACAAGGCCAAGGACGCCTACAAGATCCCCGAGAAGCGGGAGGGCGGCCTCGTCTTCTTCAAGAACGACGACCTCAAGAAGGAGATCGAGCTCGGCGAGACCGACATCGAGAAATACTACAAGGACAACCAGGCCCAGTTCCAGAATCCCGAGCGGGTCCGGGTCAGCCGGATCTACATCCCCGTCGGGAAGGACAAGGACCTCGCCCAGGCCGAGGCCGAGGGCGTGCAGGCCAAGATCAAGGCCGGACAGGACTTCGCCGCCCTGGCCAAGATCCACTCCAAGGACGAGAAGGGTAAAGACGGCGGCGACTGGGGCCCCACGGAATGGCGGACCCTGGCCGCGAAGGAGCAGGACGAGATCGCGAAGCTCAAGGCCGGGGGCGTCACGGGCATCGTGGCCCTCGACGACGGATTCGCGATCGACAAGGTGACGGAGAAGGACGCCGCCTCGACCGTCCCGCTTGCCGAGGCGAAGCCGCGCATCCGGTCGATCCTCCAGGACCAGAAGGCCCGCGACCTCGCCGCCCAGCGCGTGGCCAAGCTCGAGAAGGAGGCCAAGGCGGCCAAGAGCCTCGACACGGCCGCGGCCAAGGCCAACCTCAAGGTCCAGTCCACCGGGCTGCTCAAGGACGGCCAGGCGTTCGAGGACATCGACCCCTCGGGCTCGATCGGCGCCGCCCTCTTCAAGCTCACGGAGAAGGAGCTCTCCGGCCCGATCTACACCTACGGCGGCGTGGGCCTGGCCGAGCTCCGCAAGACCGAGGCGCCCCGGGCGGCCGCGTTCGACGAGGTCAAGACGGAAGTCGAGAACGACGTGACCGAGGCCCGCAAAAAGGACGCCGCTCTGGCCAAGATCAAGGAGGCGCGGGCGAAGCTCGCCGACAAGAACTGGGAGGACGTCGCCCAGAAATACAAGCTCGAGATCAAGACCGTCGACGCGCACAAGAAAGAGCAGTACATCGGCATCATCGGCGAGAGCAAGGAGATCGACGCCCTCGCCTTCAGCCTGACCCTCAAACAAGTGAGCGAGCCGGTCGAGTTCGCCGGCGGCTACGCCCTGGTCCGCGTCCTCGACCGCAAGGAGGCCGTGAAGGCGGACTTCGAGAAGGAGAAGGACACCGAGCTGGCCACCCTCCTCGAGCAGAAGAAGAACAAGTTCCTCCAGTCCTACCTGGCCAAACTGAAAACCGAGAAGGGCATCAAGATCAAGTACGACGCCTTCCTCCAAGCCACGCAAGATGTGCTGTCGAGGTACGATACGGGCAAGTGACAAAAGTGTAGATCCGCCCCTATTTTTTCGCAGGAGAGCGCGATGGAAACGTCCCCAAAATCTCTCTCCCCGGAAGCCTACCAGGAGCTCCTGCCCGGCCGAACCTACGTCCCCTTCGTCCCCCCCGAGCTGGCCGTGCCGGAAGTCACTTTCCGCTCCGTCGTGTGGGGGCTGTTCATGTCCATGTTCTTCACGTTCTCGCTCGCCTACCTCGGGCTCAAGGTCGGCACCGTGCCCGAGGCCGCCATCCCGATCGCGATCCTGGCCGTCGGCCTCGGCTACGCCTACAAGCGCCGCAACTCCATCCTGGAGAACGTCATCATCCAGTCGATCGGTTCGGCCTCGACGGCGATCGGCGCCGGGGCGATCTTCACCATCCCGGCGCTCTACATCCTGGGCATCCCGACCGACATCGTCAAGATTTTCCTGTCCTGTTTCCTGGGCGGGTGCCTGGGCATCCTCTTCCTCGTCCCGCTCCGCCGCTATTTCTGCGCCGAGCAGCACGGCCGCCTGCCGTTCCCCGAGGCGACCGCCACGACCGAGATCCTCGTCTCGGGCGAGGCCGGCGGCAAGCAGGCCAAGGTCCTCATCCTAGGCATCGCCGTCAGCGCCGTCTACGAGTTCCTGGCGATCGCCGTCCGGGCCTGGAACGAAGTCATCACCTTCCGCTTCGTCCCGGCCCTGGACGCGCTCGCGGTCAAGACCCGGATGGTCCTCAAATTGGACGCGCTGTCCGCCTTCCTCGGCCTGGGCTACGTCATCGGCCTGCGCTACAACGCCGTCATCGTGGCCGGCGGGCTCCTCTCCCACCTGGCCCTTGTCCCCCTCATCTGGTTCCTCGGCCAAAGCCTCCCGGACGCTCTCTATCCCGGCAAGGTCCCGATCGCCGGGATGTCGGAGGTCCAGATCTTCAGCACCTACGTCCGCAACATCGGCATCGGGGCCATCTTCATGGCCGGTGTCCTGGGTATCCTCAAGGCCCTGCCGATCATGGTCAAATCCCTCTCGCTCGGGTTCCGGGAGATCTTCAAGGACAAGGCCGCCCCGGCCGCTTCGGCGGCACCGCTCCGGACCGACCGGGACATCCGGATGTCCACGATCCTCGCCGGAACCGCGGCCACGGCGGTCGGCCTGTTCCTCTACTTCCTCTGGATCTCGAACGCCAAGTTCGCCCTCATCGGAGTGGCCCTCTGTCTCGTCCTGTCCTTCCTCTTCACCACCGTCGCGGCGAACGCCACGGCCATCGTCGGGACGAACCCGGTCTCGGGCATGACCCTGATCACCATCATCCTGGGGAGCGTTATCCTCATCGGGGCCGGCCTCTCCGGGACCGAGGGCATGGGCGTCGCCCTGCTCATCGGGGCGGTCGTCTGCACGGCCCTCGCCCTGTCGGGGAGCTTCGTCACCGACCTCAAGATCGGCTATTGGCTGGGCGCCACGCCCCGCAACCAGGAGCGGTTCAAGTTCGCCGGCGTCCTCGTCGCGGCCCTGGTGGTGGGCGTTTCGATCTTCATCCTCGACCGGGCCTTCTCCTTCGCCGGCGGCTCCCTCGCCGCGCCGCAGGCCAACCTCATGGCCGCGGTGATCAAGTCGCTGATGTCGCGGGAGCCCGTGACCTGGCTGCTCTATGGCATCGGCGCCTTCGTCGCCCTGACCTGCGAGCTGGCCAAGGTCCCGCCGCTCGCCTTCGCCCTGGGCATGTATCTTCCTCTGCCGCTCACGACCCCGCTTCTCGTCGGCGGTTTCATCTCCCACCTCGTCAAGAAATCGACCAAGGACGAGGCCCTCGCCGACAAGCGGGTCAACCGGGGCACGCTCGTCGCCTCGGGATTCATCGCCGGCGGGGCCCTCGTCGGCATCCTCTTGGCCGTCCTCAAGCTGGCCAAGCTCGACCGCTTCGTCAGCTGGGGTATTCCCCTCGTTCTCGAAGGCGATAAGTGGGTGGACGGGGTCCCTCGGGCCTGGTACACCCAATACGGCGAGATCATCAGCCTCGCCGCCTTCGCCATCCTGCTGTATTTCCTGTATGCGTCCGCCAAGCGGGCGAAGAAATGAGGAGGACCCCATGAAACAGGACAAGCTCCATCTCGCGGCCGAAAAGGCCGTCACCCAGTCGCTGAAGCTCAAGCCCGGCGAAAGCTTCCTGCTCGTCACCGACCGGCCTAAGCTCGAAATCGCCGAGGCGCTCGCCCATTATGCCAAAGCGGCCGGGGCCGAGACGACCACCTACCTCATGACCGAAACGCTGCGGCCCATCCAAGAGCCGACCCGGCTCTTCAAGGAGCTCGCGGCTCGGGCCCGGGCCATCGCCTATATGCTCGACGCCCGCATCGAGGAAAAGCCGTTCCGCGGCTATATGGTGAGCATGGGCATGAAGCACTCCCGGATCTGCATGATGCCCGGCATCACCCGGGACATGATGGAGCGCCTCGTGGCCATCGACTTCACGGCCATGGAGGCCTTCACCCGCAAGGTCATCCAAGCCCTCCAGGGCGCGGACGACGTCCTGATCGAGAACCCCGAAGGCACCCGCATCGCCTTCAGCGTCAAGGGCCGCCCCTGGCAGGCGGACGTGGGCGATATCGGCCGCAAGGGCCGGCACGGCAA
The DNA here is from genome assembly GCA_017883285.1 of Candidatus Aminicenantota bacterium. Taxonomy (GTDB): domain Bacteria; phylum Acidobacteriota; class Aminicenantia; order Aminicenantales; family UBA4085; genus FEN-413. Next base: position 9,029 of record JADGNV010000152.1, read on the forward strand.
CCTCCCCGCGGGCGAATGCTACACCGCCCCGGTCGAGGCCACGTTCACCGGCCGCCTCGTCATCAGCCTCATCGACGACAAGCTCGGCTACGGCGTCCTCGATTTCGAGAAGGGCACGCTCGTCCGGGCGAGCGGCGAGGGCATCGAGGCGGTCCTGGCCAACATCGGAACGGACGAGACCGGCCGGATCATCGGCGAGTTCGGGGTCGGCACGAATCGCGGGGCGCGCATTTGCCCCAACATGCTCGAGGCCGAAAAGGCCTTCGGCACGGTCCACTTTGCGATCGGCGACTCATACGGGATCGGCCTGAACAAGAGCAAGCACCACTATGACGCCCTGATCGGCAAGGCCACGATCCGGGCCAAGGGCAGGACCATCGCCCGGAACGGGCGGTTCCTGATCTGAATAAAAATCCGGCCCCCCTTCTCCGCTCCGCAGAGAAGCCGGTCGTCGAGAAGACCGGCGAGGCGGTCCGGGTCATCCGGATTCCGCTCTGGGGAAAGTGACCGGGCACCGGCTTCACCGGTCGAGGCCGAAGACAGCCGAGAGCGAGCCGTAGACGAACCGCTTCCGCTCCCCGACGAAGCGGGGCGTCCGGTAGACATAGGAAAAGCGGATCTCGAACCGCCGGCCGCGGAAAGCGAGTCCCGCCATGACGTCCGCCGTGAGCGGAACCTTTTCCACTCCGGGGCCATCCCGGAACGAATTGCCGTCGAGGAAGATGTCGCGCAGCACGGCATGGACGTCGAAGCCGGCGAAACCGTAGAAATCCGAGCCGGTCCCCCCTGGACCTCCGAACCGGTCGTCCGGGCAGAGCCCCGCGCCGTCGATCCCCAGGCGCTGCCGGGCCGGTCCGAAATCCTCCGGCAGCCCCCAGCCCGCGCGGACGAGGACGCCGCCCGCGGCCTCGGTAATTGCGTTGGAGAGCGCGCCGCCGGCATGGCCGACGACGTCCCAGCCGAATCGGCCCGACGGGGCGGCCCGGCGTATCTTCTCCTTGCGGTCGAAGGCGACGCCCAGGACAGGCTCGTCCTTCAGTTGGTGCGCCCAGCCGCGCGGGCGCTCGAAGCCGAGGGCTATGTGGGCGGCCCTTTGCACGGCCCCGGCCAGCGAGGAAGGTCCGACGATGCCCAGAACGAATGTCAGGGAATCCAAGTGCGACGGTCCCCGGCGGTGGAACCCTAGCCCGGTATAGAGAAATCCGGCGTAGGGGGGGTCGTCCGCCGCCGGCACGGGACGCCAGAGATCGATCGGGGTGAACATCTCCTGGCCGAGGAAGATCGATACGAAGCGGCGGTCGGCGGTCGGCCGGGCGGGGCAGGCGAAAGCCAGCTTCATGCCGTTCGTATAATAGCGGTCCGTTCCCGCCGCCAGATCGTTTTCAACGGTCAGGCCGAACCTCCACGGAGCTTTGGGAGGGCCCGGATTCTCCGCCTGCGCGGAGGCCGCCGGGGGGAGTCCGGCGAGCACCAGGACGAGGAGCGTCCGCGCGACGACGTTCATGCACCGACGCCTCTCGACCACGAATCCATTCTGGCAATTTGACGGAGGGCTGTCAACCCGGAGGCCCGAACCCCGGATTGCAAAATGAAGGGAATATTTGTAAGCTGGGGAAAATCGTTCCTGGATGAGCAGGTGACGGCATGACGAGCAAAGAGCGGGTGGTCCGGGCCCTGAGCCACCGGGAGCCCGACCGCGTGCCCGTGGACTTCGGCGGGACGGCGGTCACGGGCATGCATGTCGCGATCGTGAGCGCCCTCCGCGACCGCTACGGGCTGGAGAAGCGGCCGGTCAAGATCCACGAGCCCTACCAGATGCTCGGCCTGATCGAGGACGACCTTCAGCGCGCCCTCGGCCTCGACGTCGAGGGCGTGTTCGCCGCGGAGACGATGTTCGGCAACGTCAACGAGGCTTGGAAGCCGTGGCGGCTGGACAGCGGCCTCGAGGTCCTCGTCTCCGGGCACCTGCAGATCGCCCACGACGCGAACGGCGACACGCTCGTCTATCCCAGGGGCGACCGGAGCGTCGCGCCGTCCGCCCGGATGCCCAAGGACGGATTCTTCTTCGATACGATCGTCCGCCAGGACCCGATCGACGAGGCGAAGCTCGACCCCGAAGACAACCTGGAGGAATTCGGGCCGATCTCCGACGCGCACCTGGACTATTTCGACAAGGCCACGGCGGCGGCCGCAGCCACGGGACGGGCGGTCATCGCCACGTTCGGCGGCCTGGCCTTCGGCGACATCGCCCTCGTCCCGGCGCCGTTTCTCAAGCATCCCAAGGGCATCCGCGACATCGAGGAATGGTACATTTCGACCCTGACCCGGCCGGCCTACGTCCACCGGATCTTCGAGCGGCAGACCGAGATCGCCCTGGCCAACCTGGAGAGGCTCCGGGCCCGGGTGGGCGAACGGGTCCAGGCCGTGTTCGTCTGCGGCACGGATTTCGGGACCCAGCAATCCACGTTCTGCTCGGTCGACACCTTCCGCTCCCTCTATGCGCCCTACTACAGGCGGGTGAACGGCTGGATCCACGCCCATACGCCGTGGAAGACCTTCAAGCACTCCTGCGGCGCGGTCGCGACGCTCATCCCGGCGGTCATCGAGGCCGGTTTCGACATCCTCAATCCCGTCCAGTGCTCGGCGGCGGGCATGGACGCCGCAAAGCTCAAGGCCGAGTACGGCGCCGACCTCGTCTTCTGGGGAGGCGGCGTGGACACGCAGAAGACGCTGATGTTCGGGACGCCCGAGGCGGTGCGGGCCGAGGTCCTCCGCCGGGTCGAGATCTTCGGCCAGGGCGGCGGGTTCGTTTTCAACGCCGTCCACAACATCCAGGCCAACGTCCCCGTCCCGAACGTCATCGCCCTGTTCGACGCCCTGAAGGACCTGCGCGCATGAAGAAAACCACGCAATACGTCGTGTTCGTGTCCGTCATCGCCGCCCTGGGCGGTCTCCTCTTCGGGTTCGACACGGCCATCATCGCCGGGGCGACCCGCTTCCTCAAGGACCAGTTCGGCCTCAGCGCCTTCGGGGAGGGGCTGGCCGTGAGCATCGTCCTCGTCGGCTGCATGTTCGGGGCGATAATCGCCGGCGCCGCCAGCGACCGGCTGGGCCGGCGGCGCTTCCTGCTCGTCTCGGCCGTGCTCTTCTTCGTCTCGTCCCTCGGCTGCGCCCTGCCCCGGGACCTCGCCCAGTTCCTGGTTTTCCGCTTCATCGGCGGGCTGGCTATCGGCTCGGTCTCGATCGTCTCGCCCCTCTACATCTCCGAAATCGCCCCGGCCGCCATCCGCGGGGCCCTGGTCTCGATCAATCAGATGGCCATCGTCAGCGGCATCCTCATCGCCTACTTCGTCAACTGGGTCCTTGTCGGCGCCGGGCCGTCCAACTGGCGGTGGATGTTCGCCACGGGGGCCGTGCCGGCTGTCGTCTTTTTCCTGCTCGTCCTGGGCGTGCCCGAGAGCCCACGCTGGCTGCTCAAGCAGGGGCGGGAATCCCAGGCCCGGAGCGTTCTGGGCCGGGTCCATGCACCCGAGGCCGCCGAGGCCGAGGCGAAGAGCATCAAGGACGCCCTCGCCCTCGAGGAAGGCAAGCTCTCGGAACTCCTGAAGCCGGGCTTCCGCACGGCGCTCCTCGTCGGGATCGTGCTGGCCGTCTTCCAGCAGATCACGGGGATCAACGCCGTCATTTATTACTCGCCGCGATTCTTCGAGGCGGCCGGCCTGGTCCGGGGCGCGGCCATCCTCCAATCGATCATCGTCGGCGCGGTCAACGTCCTCTTCACCCTGGTCGCCATCGCCCTGGTCGACCGGCTGGGGCGCAAGCCGCTCCTCCTCTTCGGCACGGCCGGGATGGGCGTCTCCTTCGTCCTGCTCGGCGCGGCCTTCAAGTTCCACCTCTTCGCGGGGAGCTGGGTCCTCGTCTTCACGCTGCTCTATGTCGCTTTCTTCTCCATGACCCAGGGTCCGATCGTCTGGGTGGTCATCTCCGAGATCTTTCCAACCCGGGTGCGCGGCCGGGCCATGGCCCTTGCCACAGCCTCGCTCTGGGTCGCCGATTTCGCCGTATCGCTCACCTTCCCCATCATCGCCGACCGCTTCCACGAGACGTTCGCCTTCTGGCTCTACGCGGCGATGTGCGCCATCGACGTCATCTTCATCTGGCGCGTCCTGCCCGAAACGAAGGGCAAGTCCCTGGAGGAGATCGAGCGCCACTGGCTGAAAGAAAAGGGGTCAGGTCTCAAAACTTAACATTCGCTCAGCCGTTGTGTCCGGCGGCAAAATCGAAATGTTAAATGTTGAGACCTGACCCCTCTCGCTATCGGGGGAGGACGATCACCGTCTGATTGAGCGCCGGGGCGGTCGACGGGAAATAGGCATCGCCTTCGCGCGCCGACGCCTTGACATAATATTCGATGTCTCCCTCCAACGCCGGCAGCTCCGCCGCATAGACGCTCCGGGCGATTTTTCGCAAGGGGACCGCCTGGAAATTCGGGCCGCCGAGCTCCCGCCAATAGAGCACCGCTTCCTGGGGCGGGTTCGCCGCCAGGACGATGATCTTCAGCTTCAGGGCTTCCCCGGCTTCGCGCGACGTCCGGACCGTGGGGACGATGATCCGCAGCAGCCCCTCATAGGCCCTCGCGAGGTTCGCCTCGGTCGGCAAATCCGCGCCCAGGAGCTTGCGCAGGACTTCTCCCGGCTTCTCGATGGCCGCCGGGAAATTGTGCTGCTCCCAGTTGGCGATCGTCCCCAGCTCGCCGGTCGTGCCCGCCGTGGCCAGCAGATGGCCCATGATCGCCCGGGCCGACTCGACCATGCGGACGCGCACGGGAAGGAGCGCCTCCCGGGCCGCCTCCGCCTTTTCGGCGTCGCCCGGCAGGGCCCGGATCTTGTCCAGCGCCCCGTTGAACTCGCCCCACAGGCAGCAGAGCCGACTGACCTCGCGCATGTATTCGAAGTTCTTCAGCCAGTAGTCGAATCGCTCGAGGCTCCCCTGGCCCGTGATGCGCGGCCGGATCGCGGCCAGCGCGTCGACGAACGCGTAGTCCCTGCGGACCTCGTCCCACGGCTTCGCGTTGGGGACGATGCCCCCCGGGCCTTCGGTCCAAGTGACCGGCACCGGATGCCGGCCGTCCTGGCCGGCGAAGATCTCGGCAATCTCGGCGAACGCGGCCCGGCCGAACTGGGCCCGGGCCCAGTCGCGGTAGAAATCGACCGCCCCGAAATGGCGGGGGACATCGGGCCAGTCCGCCTCGTAGTCCAGGACTTTCGGACCGCCGCAGTTGATCTTCTTCACGAATTTCCCGCCGGCCGCGGTCGCGCCCTCGATCACGAGCGCGGCGATCGACGGATAGTGGATGCGGTCGACGAAATCCACGGCCAAGCGCCCGCCGGGAGCCGCCACGTTTCGGAAGGTCAGATCGTACGCCTTGAGCTTCCCCGCGCGCTCGAAGATGTCCAGCTTCTCGGCCGCGACCTTGCCCTGGACGACCACGTCGAACACGCGCGCGCCCTTTTTCTCGAACTCGTTCTCGCAGAACTTCAGGGTGACGGTATAGGTCCCTTCGGGGACGAGCAGATGGTAGCCGGTGACGCGGTCGCGGACGTCCTTGTACACGGCCTCGTCCTTCGCCCCGGCGACCGCCTTATCGGCGAAGCTCACGCTTTGGCCGTTGATCGGGCCGACGAGATCCGCAAAATTCACGGGCGAGGTGTTCCAGCCCTGGTCCCAGGCGGCGTGGGCCAGCGCCGCGGCGTTGGCCGAGAGGATGCGGGTCCGCCAGTGGATGCCTAGCAGGCCGTCGCAGCCGTATTTTAGGGCGTCCGCCGCGTCGCGCCGCATCCGCCCTACCCAGAGCTGGGGCGACGTGAGCGAGGGGTCGTCCTCGAGCCAGGGGATGGCCCACTTCGACCGGCCGGCGATGCGGGCGAAATTCGGGTCGACCGGGGCCTTGCCGACTTCCCGATTGATGCAGCTCGCGGCCAGGGCCTTGGGGAGGACCTCGTCGAAGAGCGTTCGGCGGCCCGGCGGGCCGAGGACCCAGCCGCATGTCGCCAGGCCGAACGGCCGGCCCGCGTCTTCGAGCGCCCGGACGGCCATGTCGAGGTCGGTAGTCACCGCCCGGATCGCGTCCTCACCCGCGTCCGACCAGGTCCAGTTCTCGTTCGTCCAGAGCCAGTAGTAATCGACCGGATAGGCGGCCGCGATCCGCTCGAAGATCCCGCGGTAAAGATCCCGGACGACCTTCGGGTCTTTGGGGTCGCGGCCCGCGGCCTTCAGCCGTTCCCGCACGAGCGCCGGAATCGTCAGCGGCGTCTCCGTGCCGACGCAGGTCCGGATGCCCAGCCCGCGGGCGAACGTAAACGCGCCCCGCAGCATGTCCGCCGTCCGGTTGAAGAGCGCGTTCGAAGCCTCCGGCGTCCCGGGCTCCGGCATCAGGCCGTCCATGACCTCCGGACCGTAGGCGTCGCTCTCGAAGAGCTCCGCGGCCCCGAAATGGAAATCGGCCGTCTTCTTCGCCTGGAACCCCCAGTTGTACGATCCGGGATTGACCCGGGCCGTGTTCTGGTAGCTCGACGGATAGCTGGCATTGACCCGTCCGTCCCGGCCGGCCTCCCCGGGGGGGCCGATCCAAACGGTCGGCTCGGCGTTGGGCCCTTTCTCCGGATACGTGTGGAGTCCGAAGAAATTCATCCGGAGCTTGGGAAGCTGGCCCAGGACCGCTTTGTAGGTGTCCTCGTTCCACCAGTCCGGGCCTTCCGGAAAATCGTGGAAGGGCTGGATGCCGCGCAACTTGAAAAGGGGCCGGGCCGTCTCGTCGAGGTCGGGCGTCTTGTATTCGGACTGCTCCTCGGGCACGACGTCGCCGTCGAGATAGAAGCGGACGCCCTGCTTTTCGAGGAAGGCGTAGGCCCCGTAGAGCGCGCCGAGCGCATCGCCCCCGGCGATCAGGACGTGGCGCCGACTGCGCTGGGCGACGGTCTTCAGCCAGTATTCCTCCGGGCCGAGCTTCGGGACCCTGGCGGCTGCCGCCGCGTCGAACCCGCTCCCGGCCCCGGCGCCCGCGAACCCCGCGGCCGCGTCCCGGGTGATGATGATCCCCGGCCGGTCGATCTCGGCCCAGGAGCCGATCTCGACGACGGGCGAAAGCATTCCCGTGCAGAGATAGAGGTAGCGCCGGAGCTCGGCCGCGCCCAGCCGTTCGAGCTTCGTCGCGCCGCCGACGACGAAGATCGCGGGCCCCCGGGCCGGACGGCCGCAGGCGGCCAGGGTCCAGAGTCCGAGCATCACGACGGCCCATCGGCGGAAGTTCATGGCAGGCTCCTTAAACCCGGAGGATCTCGATCAAAAGCTTCTTGACGGCCGCCTCCAGGGCATCCTTGAATCGGGCGACGGTATCGTCCAACCCGCCGCCGAGATGGCGCGAGATGAACATCGGCGGGCCGATGTTCATCCGGACCGTGCCGGGAATGAGGAACGGGATCTGGGTCCCGAAGAGGGCCACGGGCGTTACGGGCACGTCGATCCCGTAGGTGTCGAACATCCGGTAGGCGATGACCGACGTCCCTCGGCTGAAGGCCCGGACATAGGGGTTCGGATCCGACGGGACGACCCGGCCGCGCCCCTGAAGGGCCACGATGGCCCGGCCGGCCTTGAGGTATTCCATGCAGCGCCGGATCGCCTCGTGCTTGCCGTGGTTGTAGAGGTCGACCGGGATCGCGCCGACCTTGGCGACGTTCGCGGAGACGTAGGTCACGATCAGCGACAGGAAGGGGCTGACGAGAAAATAGGCCAGCCCGGACAGGCTCTTCAGCTGGCGCTTGAGATGCTTGCGGACCATCCGGTCCAGCTGATCGCGGACGAAGATCTCCTGGTTGGCCGTGAAGAACAGGGGCCGGGGGACGTTGAGATAGACCGAGGCCCCGTCCTTGTAGCTGCCGCAGTGGTTGCCGACGATGATGCTCGGGCCCCGGCGGACGATGTTGTCCTCGCCGCGGACGAGGCGGGATTTCCCCAGGAGAGCCAGGCGGCTCAGCAGGCGGCCGACGGGCTCGACCCTTCGGAGCTCCTCTTCGAAACTTCGCATCCTGGTGAGGTCCCATTGTAGCGATTCCGGACCTTCTTGTAAACGCAATTCAGACATGATAATTTGGGGCTGGGCGACACGCCGAGGAGGTGAGCATGGCCATCCTGATCCGAGGGGGAGACGTTTACGCGCCGGAAGCCCTGGGGCCGAAAGACATCCTCATCGCCGGCGGCCGGATCGAGGCCGTGGCCGAGCCGGGGACGGTCGCCCTCCGGGGCGCCGACGTCCGGGAGATCGACGCGACCGGACGGCGTGTCCTGCCGGGCCTCATCGACAGCCATGTCCACATCCTGGGCGGCGGCGGCGAGGGCGGCCCCGCCACGCGGGCGCCCGAAATCGGGATCGAGGACATCGTCGCGAGCGGAGTCACCACCCTCGTCGGCTGCCTCGGAACGGACAGCGTCACCCGATCCATGGCCGCCCTCCTGGCCAAGGCCCGGGCCCTCGACATCGAGGGCGTCTCGACCTTCCTCTTCACGGGGTCGTACGAAGTCCCGGTGCGGACGATCACCGGGAGCGTCCGCTCGGACCTGGCGCTGATCGAGAAAGTCATCGGCGCGGGCGAGATCGCGATCTCCGACCACCGCTCCTCCCAGCCGACGTTCGACGAAATAGCGCGGCTCGCGGCCGAATGCCGGGTCGGCGGGCTCCTCGGCGGGAAGGCCGGCGTCCTCCATCTCCACCTGGGCGACGGCGCCCGCGGGCTCCAATACCTCGTCCGCCTTATGAAAGAAACCGAGATTCCCCCCGGCCAGGTCATGCCGACCCACGTGAACCGGAACCGGCGGCTGCTCGAGGAGGGGATCGCCTACGTCCTCGCGGGCGGATACGCGGATTTCACAGTCGGGACGTCGGTCGAGGAGGAGACCGACGGGGACGTCAGCGTCGAGACCGCGGTCCGCCTCGCCCTTGAACGAGGCGCTCCGCTCGAGCGCCTGACCGTGACGTCCGACGCCAACGGCAGCAAGCCGGTGTTCGACGGGCGGGGAAAGCTCGTCGGGCTGACCATCGCCGACGAGCGCGACCTCCCCGACAAATTCCGGTCGCTCGTCCGGCGCGGGATCCTCAGCCTCGTCGATGCGGCGCGGCTCTTTTCGACGAATCCCGCCCGCTTCTACAAGCTCGCCGGCAAGGGCGAAATCCGGCCGGGGTTCGACGCCGACCTCATCCTGATGGACGCGGACCTCGGCCTGACGGACGTGGTGGCGAAAGGCCGCCTCCTCATGGGCGGCGGGAAGCTCCTGGCGCGCGGCACATTCGCGAAACGGGCGTGAGGACAGCCATGGACAGCACGCCCCGGGCCACCGCCCCGCAGCCGAAAACCCCCTCCTTCGGCGTCGCCCTCCTGCCGCTCCTCGTCATGGGCCTGCTCCTCGGCATCGGGTACGGCGTCTATAAGATCAAGCCCCAGGTCCTTCTCGTCGCCGCGGCCTTCCTGACGGGCGGCCTGGGCGTCCTCTTGAAATTCAGCTGGAAAGACATGGAGCAGGGTATCGTCGAAAGCATCCGGAAGGCCCTGCCGGCCATCCTCATCATGCTCACCGTCGGCATCCTCATCGGGAGCTGGATGGCGAGCGGGACGATCCCGATGGTGATCTACTACGGGCTCAAGCTCATCTCCCCCAAGTTCTTCCTGGTGACCGCCTGCCTGGTCTGCAGCGTCACCGCCCTGGCCACCGGCACCTCCTGGGGGACGGTCGGGACCGTGGGCGTGGCCTTCATCGGGATCGCCATGGGGCTCGGCGTGCCGCTCGGCCTGGCCGCGGGAGCGGTCGTCACGGGCGCCTACTTCGGCGACAAGATGTCGCCCTTCTCCGACATCCCCAACCTGGCCGCGGTGACGGCCGGGGCCAACCTCTTCGATCACATCAAGCACATGATGTGGTCGGCGGTGCCGGGCTGGCTCATCAGCCTGGCGGTCTATTTCGTGGTCGGCCTGAAATACCGGTCGGATTCCGTGGACTCGGCGACCCTGACCCTGATCCTCGACACGCTCCACAAGAATTTCCGGTTCAATCTCCTGCTGCTCCTGCCGATGCTGATCGTTTTTTACCTGGCATTCACCAAGCGGCCGACGGTCCCCGGCATGCTCGTCTCGTCGCTCGTCGCCGCGGCTCTGGCCGTTATCTTCCAGAAGGCCTCGCTCGTCGAGATCGCCCAAGCGGTCAACACCGGCTATCCCGCCCACACGGGCGTCGAAATCGTGGATAAGCTGCTCGCCCGGGGCGGGCTGATGAGCATGATGGAGACCCAGCTCGTCGCCTTCGCGGCGTTCAGCTTCGGGGGCATCATGCAGCGCACCGGCCTTCTCACGGTCATCCTCGACCGGGTCATGAAGGCGGCCCGTAAGGTCGGGAGCCTCGTGGCGGTGACGATCGGCGCGGGCGTGATGACCGCCCTGGTGACGGGGAGCTCCTACCTCTCGGTGATCCTCCCCGGCGAGCTGCTCGCGCCCGCCTACAAGAAACGGGGCCTCGCCGCCAAAAACCTCTCGCGGATCATCGACGAATGCGGCGGGATCATCGTCCCCCTCATCCCCTGGAGCATGGCCGGGGTCTACATTACGGGCGCGCTGGGCGTGCCCGTCTTCGCCTATCTGCCCTGGGCGATCGGCAACTACCTGGCGATCCCGATCCTGGCGCTCTACGGCGCCGCGAAATTCACCATGGCCCCGAAGGTGAGGGAGGACGAAACG
>JADGNV010000153.1 GCA_017883285.1 Candidatus Aminicenantota bacterium
AAGAGAAACGCAGCCATCACCAGAACGATGAGGGCGGCACGAATCCACTTTTTTTTCATGTCCGGCCGCCCATCTTATCATGTTCCCCCCCGATTTTGAAGACCGGGCCCCGGGACAGCGTTCCCTTCCCCCGGCACGGAGGGCGGGAGTCTCCCCCGACCGGGGGAAATGTGGTAAAGTAGAATCATCGTGCACGGTCTTCAAAAAATCACCATCGTCCTGGTCCTGGCGTCCGCGACGACCGGGTCGGTCTCGTCCGCGACGTCTGCGACGTCTGCGACGACCAGGCCGTCCTTGACGGCCGAGTCGACCAGGCCGTCCTTGACGGCCGAGTCGACCAGGTTGTCCTTGACAACCGGGTCGACCGGGTCGCCCTGGGCTTCGGGCCGGGACTTGACCCCGGCCCAGGCCAAGTTGACCGTCCGGGACGACCTCGGCCGGATCGTGAGCCTGCCGGCCCGGATCGGGCGCATCGTCTCGATCCAGCCCGAGATCACCCGGATGATCGTCTCCCTGGGGGCCGGCGACCGCCTGATCGGCATCGACTATGCGATCCGCTCGGAGGACCATCTCTTCGGTCTGATCTTCCCTCCGGGCGCCCGCCTGCCGGTCGTCTCGATGTCCGAGAACAACGTGAACCTGGAGGAGGTCTTCCGCCTTAAGCCGGACGTCATCTTCGCCTCTCCCTTCGAGCGGCAGATCGTCGAGTCGCTCGAGCGCAAGACGTCCGTGCCCGTGCTGGCCCTGGCCTCGATGGGCCGGTTCGCCCGCCAGGCCGAGATCCTGACCCTCGTCGGGAGGGTCCTCGGCCGGGAGGCGCGCGCGGCCGAGCTCACCACCTATTTCGACGCCGAGATCGGCCGCGTGCGAGAAGCGGTCCGGGACGTGCCGGCCGACGCCAGGCCGCGTGTTTTCCTCTCGTTCTGGGGCGTCCTGACGAAAACCCCCATCGCCTACGATCCGGTCGCGACGGCGGGCGGAATCAACGTGGCCGAAAAAGCCGTGCCGGATGTCCTGGGCGCAGTCAACACCCTGGTCAGCATCGAGCGGCTCATCCGCTGGAACCCCGACATCATCCTGGTCCACGGGAACTATCTGCCCCGGGACCGGAAGGTCACGGTCGAAGCCGTCCGGACCGACCCGCGGCTGGCCTCGGTCAAGGCGGTCAAGTCCGGGAAGGTCCGCTACACGTTCGGCTTCTGGAACTGGTGGGACATGGCCGAGGTGACTGTCGAGACGCTCTATCTGGCGAACCTCTTCCACCCCGGGAAATTTCCCGGGTTCGACCTGGACCGGGAGGGGAACGCGATCTTTAAGAAATTCTACGGGATCGACGACGGGTTTTCGGCGCTCTGCAGGATCCTCCGCTGCGGGGAGTGGTCCCATGACTAGGAAGCAGCGCGTCCTCTGCGGCCTGATCGTCGTCTTCCCGTTCGCCGCCTTCGTCGTGTCGCTCTTCATCGGGTCCTGGCACATCCCCGCGAAAGACATCGTCAAGACCCTGCTGTCGCCGGTCTTTCCCTCGCTGGCCTCCGGATTCCCCGATCCGGAGGGCTACATCAACATTGTCTTCAGCGTCCGCCTCCCCCGCCTCATCCTGGCGATGACGGTCGGCGCCTCGCTCTCGGTCTCGGGCGCCGCCCTCCAGGCGCTGTTCAAGAACCCCCTGGTCAACGAATTCATTCTCGGCATCTCCTCGGGCGCGGCCTTCGGCGCCTCGCTTTCGCTCGTCTTCCTCGGCGCCGCCTTCCCGCCCCAGGTCGCCGCCTTCGCCTTTGCGGTCGTCGCCGTTCTCCTTGTCCTGTCCATCTCCCGGAAATCGGATTCCCCGATCATTTCCCTCCTCCTGACCGGCGTCATCACTTCGGCCTTCTTTTCCGCCCTGCTCTCCCTCGTCGAATATTTCGCCAGTCCCTATGCCTTGCAGGCCCTGTTCAACTGGCTGATGGGCAACATGACCTGGCCCGGCTGGAACGAGCTGGCCCTGGCCCTGCCGCTGATGGGGATCGGGATCGCCGTGCTGATTTCCATGCGCTGGCGGCTGAACGTCCTGTCCATGAGCGACGAGGAGGCCCGGGCGCTGGGCGTCAACCTCCGCCGGGATAAGCTCCTGGTCATCGTCATGGCGACCCTTATGACGGCCGCGGCGACCTCGGTCGCCGGCATCATCGGCTGGGTCGGTCTGCTCGTGCCGCACCTCGTCCGGATGATGGTCGGCGTGGACAACCGCCGGGTCATCCCCCTCTCGGCCGCGCTCGGCGCGGGCTACCTCGTCCTGGCCGACGACCTCGCCCGGAGCCTGGCCTCGTTCGAGCTGCCCGTGGGGATTTTCACCAGCCTCATCGGCATCCCGTTCTTCATCGTTCTCCTCCGGAAATCCAAGAAGGTCTGGCTGTGAGCATCCGGGTCCAGGACCTCGTCTACCGCTACCAGGACTTCGAGCTCCGCGTCCCCGCACTCGAGTTCCCGAGCGCCGCCCTGACCACCATCGTCGGCCCCAACGGAGCCGGGAAAACCACGTTTCTCAAGTGCCTGAGCGGCATCCTCCCCTCGCCCCGCGGTTCGGTTTTCGTCGAGGGCCAGGACCTCGCGACGCTGCCGGAGGCCGCCCGCGCCCGGCGCCTGGCGTACGTCCCCCAGGAGCACAGCTCCGCGTTCAACTATGCGATCATCGACTTCGTCCTCATGGGACGGACCGCGTATGTCCCCCTCTTTTCGACCCCTTCGGACGACGACACGGCCGCGGCCCTCGAAGCCCTGGATTACGTGGGGCTCGCGCACTACGCGGGCCGAGCCTATACTCAACTCAGCAGCGGCGAGCGGCGGCTCGTCCTCATCGCCCGGGCCCTGGCCCAGAATTCGGACATTCTCGTCCTCGACGAGCCGACCACGTTCCTCGATCCGAAGCACGAGACCGGGCTCATGGAGCTCGTTCGGAAACTGGCCGTCGAGAAGAAAAAGACCGTCCTCATGACGCTCCACAATCTGGACATGGCCGTGAAATACTCCGATGTCTTGGTTTTCCTCAAGGAAGGCCGCGTCGTTTCCGCCGGGCGGCCGGACGAGACCCTGTCCGAAGAGCTGCTCGAACGGGTGTACGACATCCCGATGTGCATCCTCGAGCACGCCGGCCGCAAATTCATCGTCAAGTAGAAATCCCCTGCGACCCTCCCACCTGAAAATCCTCTACCTCAACGGCCGGCGCGTCCACCGGGCCTTCCTGGCGGGCGGCGAGGCCGTCATCCGCGACCAGGCCTACCTGAACCGGATCAACGTCTTTCCCGTCCCCGACGGGGATACCGGGACCAACCTGGCATCTACTATGCGGGCCATCGCCGAATCCTCCCGGCCGCACATTTCCCTTAGGGCGACGCTCCGGTCGATCGCCGACGCGGCCCTGAACGGCGCCCAGGGCAACTCGGGCATCATCTTCGCCCAATTCCTCCACGGCGTCAGCCGGGAGATCCAGCACGAGTCGCGCCTGACGACCCGGGCGTTCGGAGAGTCGGTCCGGCGGGCCGTGGCGTATGCCACCAAAGCCATCCTAGCGCCGGTCGAAGGGACGATGATCACCGTGATCCGCGACTGGGCCGAGGCGGTCTACCGGGAGCGGACCGAAACTCCTGATTTCGAGGATCTCATGACCGCGTCCCTGGAGGAAGCGCGCCGCTCCCTCGTAGAGACGACCGCTAAACTCGAAGTCTTGGCCCGGGCCGGCGTCGTCGACGCGGGCGCCAAGGGCTTCGTCGATTTCCTCGAGGGCATCCACCAGTTCATCAAGAAGGGCCGACTAGGCCGCCGCCAGGCCGCCCCGCCGGACGTCGACTGGGCGCCCGAGCCCGTCCGCGCGCCCGCAATGGACAAGCCCCTCGACTATCGCTACTGCACCGAAGCCCTGCTGTCCGGCCAGGGCCTGGACCCCGAGGCGGTGCGTGACGTCGTCGGCCACTTCGGCAAATCCGCCGTCGTGGCCGGTTCGGACGAGCGGGTCCGGATCCACGTCCATACAAACGCTCCGGCCGAGCTCGTCCAGGAGCTGCGGGGCCTGGGGGAAATCGTCCAAATCAAGGTCGACGACATCCGCCGCCAGTACGACGCCGCCCACCGGCCGAAGTCGAAGATCGCGATCATCACGGACTCGAGCTGCGACCTGCCGCCTGAGGTCTTCGACGAAAGGCAGATCCACCTCATCCCTCTGATCGTAACGATCGGCGGCCAACAATACCTGGACAAGCTGACGATCTCTCCAGACCGGTTCGCCGAGCTGCTCCGCGCGCCCGGACCCCGGCCCACGACCGCGATCCCACCCCTACAGACCATCCAAAACACGCTCGCCTATCTGGCCGCCCATTACGAATCCCTGATCGTCATCACCATGTCCGAGAAGCTGACCGGAGTCTACAGCCTCTGCCGGACGGTTGCGGACAGCCTGCCGGGAAGAAAAATCTCGGTCCTCAATTCGCGCGGCCTCTCGGCCACGCAGGGCCTGCTCGTTGCCCGCGCCTCGGAAGCGGCCTTGGCCGGGGCCTCCCACGAGGACATCGTGAAAAGCGTCGAAGCCTGGGCCGCGCGCCTCCGGTTCTTCGTCGACGTCGAAAGCATCGAGTCCCTCGTCCGCAGCGGCCGGGTGAGCCCCATGAAGGGCCTGATCGCCCGGGCCTTGAAGATCAAGCCGCTCATCGTGATCGACGGGGAGGGCAAGGCCGCCGAGGACGGCAAGTCCTTCAGCCGGCGGGGCAACATGGCCAAGATCCTGCACAAGGTCGAGCGCCTGGCCCAAGCGGAAAAGATCTGGAACTACACTATCGTCCACGCCCGCAACCTGGCGCGAGCCGAAATCTATGCGGAACGGTTGACTCCGATCATCGGCAAGCCCCCCGCCTACATCCTGGATGTATCGCCCGTCGTCGGCGTCCACGTCGGCCTCGGGGCCGTGGGCATCGCCTTTCTCGACGACTGAGGGATGCGGCGCCGCGGCCCTGCAGGCCGAATAGCGGCCAAAGCACCCCCCCATCTACTTCTTGCCGCGTCCCGGTTCGATAAGCGAACTTAAGAATTCAGCTGCGAAGTGCAGGCCGGGCAGCGGACGGCCTTTATCGGGATCATCGTGAAGCAGTAGGGGCATTCCTTGGTCGTCGGGGCGGCGGATCCGGCAGGCGCAGGCTTGCGGAGCTTGTTCACCCATTTGACCATGAGAAAAATCACCAGGGCAATGATCAGGAAATCGATCAAGGTGTTGATGAAGAGGCCATAATTGAGCGTCGCCGCGCCGGCTTTCCTGGCCTCGGCCAGCGTCGGATATGCGCCGCCGGACAGGTTGAGGAACAGGTTCGAGAAATCGACCTTCCCGAGCGGAAGGCCGACCAAGGGCATGATCACGTCGTTGATCAGGGAGGTCACGATCTTGCCGAACGCGGCGCCGATGATGACGCCGACGGCCAGGTCCATGACGTTCCCCTTCATGGCCAATTCCTTGAATTCCTTGAACATCTCGCCTCCTTTCCGGTTCGCGGGGAAAATCGCTCCCGCGTGATTTTAACTATAGAAAGGAACAACCGGCCTGTCAAGAAGCCGGCGGGAGCCTGTCCGCCTCGTCGGCTGGATAGGGGGGAGCTTTTGGTATAGAATGGTTTTTTTCGGCGGGACCGGCCGCCGAAGGAGAGCGTCCCATGAAAAAGAGCGTCGTCCTGATTCTGTTCCTGGCCTTCGGCCTCGGTCCTGCTCTGGCCGACATGGGGAGCTTATCGCATCTCTTCCTCCTTGGAAAGGGCCTCAAGGACACCGACGGGGACGGGCTGGCCGACAAGGTCGCCCTGACGATCGTCGTCCCCGACAACCCGTCCGCGGTCGAGCTCGCCCTGGCGGCCGACATCGCCGCCCGGGCCAATTTTGAGAGCCTGGCCCAGGACTTCACGCTGGTGAAGCGGGAGTCCGAAGTCTCGAACATCGAGAAGGCCGAGAACCCCATCCTGATCGGGACGAACGTCAAGTGGCTGCGGGACGCCCTGAAAGGGAAGGACATCGTCCTCCCCGAGCTCGGCGCCTCCCAGGGCGTCGTCGCCGTGTTCGCTTCCAAGACGCAGACCGGTCTCGTGCTCGCCGCCGGATCCGAGGACGCCCTTCTCCAGACCGGAAGGGCGTTCTTCCTCCGTTGGCCCTATTTCTGGGACGTGTGGGGCCGCGAGGAAGGGGCGACCTTCGACAAGCTCGAAAAGGACCTCACTCAGTACCTGACCGCCGAGGGCGTCCAGTTCCAGAAGACGATCATCCGGTCGGTTCTCTACGAATTCCCGGCCCTGAAGAAGGGGCCGGGGACCCTGAAAAAGCTGTCGTTCAACGCCGGCGAGATCAAGGACCTCAGCGTGGACATCTACCTCACGGACGACGACGATCTCAATCGGACGTTCAAGGCCATCGACACGGTCCGCGACCAGCACCTGCGGGGCCAGAAAAGCGAGCTCCTCTCCTACCCCGGCTGCGCCCAATTGACCTTTGCCTTCCACTTCGGCAAACGGACCCTCCAGGCCGTCCTGCCCCGCCTGGGCTATCCGAAGCGGATGCTAACGCCCGGATTCAAGGACACGCCCCGGGCGGACGGGGCCGGGAAGGAGTTCGACCTCCTCAGCCTGTTCTCGGCCAAAGGCCTCTACGGCGACGCCGACCGGGACGGCATCCTGGACACGCTCGACACCAAGGTTGTCATCCCGCCGACAGGCGCGGCCCGAGGCGTGGGCCCGCTCGCCTCGAAGCTCGTCCTGAATACGGCCGGGGCGTCGTTCCCGATCGTCTACCTGGACCGGGAGATCGAAAACCGGAAGGCCCTCGTCGCCCCGATCCTCGTCGGGCCGAGCGCCCTGGTCCAGGACCTTCAGAGGACGGGCAAGCTCAAGCTCCCCGCGCTCGAAAGCACCTGGGGCGCGGCCCTCGTCATCCCGCGGGCCTTCAACAAGTCGAGCGCCCTCGCGTTCCTCGGCGCCGACGCCATCGGCCTGGAAAAGACGCTCGCCTACTTCAACCGAACGTTCCCCTATTTCGACGAATACCGGAGCGGCCGGCCGCAGATCAACGACATCGGTCCCGACCTCGACCGGTTCCTCAAAGGGGATCGGGGCGCCGCCGAGGCCTATTTCGCCCAAAGCCTGAAGAAGACGATCGAGGACTTCAAGGACCGGGACCTGGAATCCTTCACCGCGGAGCTCACCCTCCCCCAGGCCAATCCGAAATTCGAGGAGGACCTGAAGAAGGCCCTGACCGCGGCCCTCCGGGCCGAGACCGTCGACGTCAAGGGCTTCGCCGTGACCGACAGCAAGCGGATCTTCGAAAAAGAGCAGAGCTTTACCTGGGAAAGCGAGGACGCGCTCAAGGCCGTCGAGGAAAGGCTGCAGGCCCTCGCGGGCCCGCCTGCGATTGCGGCGGCCCCTCCGGCCGCCGCGGCTACGCTCCGCATCAGCGTGGGCCTGAGCGAGTCGCCCGAGGTCCGGCAAAAGATCCGGAAGCAGATCGAGTCGTTCTGTGCGGAGACCCTCAAGCAGCCGGCCGAAGTCGAGGTCCTCTCCTCCTACAAACAGGGGTTCTTCTGGCTGCTCGAGAAGGTCGCCCCCGCTCTGAAAGGCAAACCGGTGAGCCAGATCGTGGTCCGGTTCGCCGAGGAGAAGGACGACTTCAGCCGGCCGAAGCGGTTTTACAGCGAGCCGTCGCGCTGGCTCCAGGAGCTCTATCCGGTGGACGAGTTCCTGGCCCGCGATTTGGCACTGCCGCTCGACAAGATCCATTTTGAACTCGCCCCGGCCAAAAGCCCGACGTATACGGCGACGGCCCTCGACGCCAAGAACGCCGTGATCCTCCAGCAGAGCTTCTCGCCGCGCGTCCGGGAAATCCCCTATCTCAAGGTCCTTCCGGAATGGGGCAGCGTGAAGCTCACGACCGGCTGGACGCGGATCGAGAAGGGCGCGGAGGTCGTCCTCGACGCCCCGCTCCAGAGCGACCTCGAAAAGTTCTGGGACTACTATCAGGACCAGGTCCTGGGGCCGCTCTATGCCCATGTCCTGCGGAAAACCGGGAACGAGCCGACGTTCTCCAAGCAGCCCTATTTCAAGCAGCTGCGGGTCGAGCTGTGGGCGAGCGAGCCGGACTACCGCCTCGGCCTAGACGAGGAGATTGCGAGCTCGCTCGAGGCGCTGCACGACGAGATCTATTTCGACACGCTCGACTTCCTGCGCGGGATCACCGAGCTCGACGCCGACGAGCCCGACCTCCCCGAGGACACGCAGCGCTACTCGGCCCCGGGCAACATCTTCCCCGTCATCCATCCCTCGTCCGAGGGCGGCGCTCCCCGGGTCAAGGTCACGTTCGAGGACTGGATCGCCTCCGCGCCCCAGATGATCCTCCGCTGGAAGGAGAGGGGCAAGGACGAGGCGACCCGGCGGATCGGGTTCCCCGCGCTCAAGAGCAAGCCCGTGACGATCTCCTCGCTCATCTACAACGGCCTCGAAGAACGCATCGAGAGCCTCACGGCCGAGATGGACTTCGAAAAGGAATCCGACTACCTGACGCTCCTCGACATCCTCGCCTCGTACCGGGAGCTCTCCGACAAGGGCCTGCTTCCGAACGGGCTGAGCTATCCCAACCTCGGATCGATCCTCTTCAAGCTCAGCGCCAAGGACATGCAGAAGGAGGAATCGGTCCCCGTGCTTCCCCCCCCCCCGCCGCTCAAGGTGCCGGCCACGCCCCTCAAACCGGGAACGGTCCTCGTCGAGACCGACAAGATCATGTCGCCGGAGATGGTCCAGAACGCCGTCAACCGCCTCGGCCAATTCCCCCCCATCCGGGCCTACATCGGCGGCGCGTCCTACGAGAAACGCAGCGTGCCGGTCCTCGAGATCTTCAAGCCCCTGGGCGACGCCGTCTCCGTGCCGCGGCTCATCGCCCAAAAGCCGACGCTGTTCCTCAGCGGCCGCCAGCACGCCAACGAGGTGTCCTCGACGAACTACATCCTGAAGCTCGCCGAGCTCCTCGCCGCGGACAAAGCCTACCAGGAGTATACGAACAAGATCAATTTTGTGTTCGAGCCGATAGAAAACCCCGACGGGGCCGCCCTGGCCTACGACCTCCAGAAGCTCACCCCGTTCCACAGCCTGCACGCCGGCCGCTATGGCTCCCTGGGCATGGACGTGGGCTCGATGGTCGGCTCGTCGCGGCCGCTCCTCCCCGAAGCGTCCGTCCGCCGGAACCTCAACGCGAAATGGGCCCCCGACGTCTATCTCAACCTCCACGGCTATCCGTCCCACGAATGGGTCCAGCAGTTCTCCAATTATTCCCCGTACCTGTTCCGGGAATACTGGATCCCCAAAGGCTGGTTCGCCTTCTATCGGGCCCTCACCCTGCCGATCTACGGGGCCTACAAGGAAGCGGGCGAAGAACTTAAATCTTTCATCATCAATGAGATGCAGGCCGATCCGAAGATCAAGGACTCGAACCGGAAGTTCTACGACCGCTATTACCGCTGGGCGACCAGGTGGCAGCCGCACACCGACATACTCGAGCTCTATGGTGGGCTGAACCTCTACGCCAAGCGGCGCTCGTCCACGGAGAGCCGCCTCTCGCCGCGGACGCGGACGACGTTCGTCGAGGAGACGCCCGAGCTGATGGATGAGACGGCCCGCGGCGCGTGGCTCGATTTCCTCTCCATGCAGGGCATCACGTACCTCCGGGCCCACCTCAAGTACCTGTCCCAGGCAAGGTACGAGACCGTCCGGGTGGAGGAGGAAAGCGGGGAGCGGATCCGCATCCAGTACCTGAGAGGCCGGCCAGGCGCCATCAAAAAATAGCGGCGCGGGGGCTCGGAGGGGCGGTTCGAAAACACGCGAATTCCCCCAGCGAGGGAATTCGCTCTTCTTCGTCCCTCGCTCTCCTCGCCGTTCCGGCGAGGAACCCTGCCCGCTCGGGCCGAAGACCGGTTTTCGAACCGCGCCCTCCTCGCCCGGATAAATCATCAGCCGAGCGACAGCACATAATTTGAGCGGAGTGGCGCGGCGCGAGCCCCGGTCGCTCGAAGCGGCGGGGACCCGCGGTTTGTGGGTGAGCCGCGAGAGCGACTGGGGCGGGAGCCGCAACGAACCGCCCCTCCGAGCCCCCCGCCCGGAAGCCCCCTTCCATTATCAAATATGGGCGGCGAGGGCGGCGTGGATGTTGGCCAGCCCCTTCGCCAGCACGTCCGGCGGGACGCCGAAGCCGAGCCGGAAATGCCGCGGCGCTTCGAAGAACCCGCCGGGAACGATCGATGTGTCGTATTTTCTCATGAGGACATCGGCCAGACCGTTCCCGTCGAGCGGGCCCTCGACCCGCGGAAAGGCGAGGATCCCCGCGGGCGGCTCGACCCAGGAGAGGCGCGACTCGCTCGCCACGAAATCCCGGACCATCCGGCGGTTGGCTTCGAAGAGGGCCCGGTTCCGCCCCCGGATCGCGTCGAGATGCGGGAACAGGCGGGCCGCGATCTGCTCGGCGATGAAGACGTGGACCACGAAGAGGTGGTCCACCAGGCGGCGGAGCTTTCGGGCGAGCGGCGCCGGGGCGAGGATCCAGCCGCAGCGCAGCCCCGACAGCCCGTAGACCTTGGTCAGGCTGGAGGCGGTGAAGATGTTGTCCGCCGCGCCGAAGGACGTCCGGCTATGGGCCGCGTCCATGTAATCCAGATAGATCTCGTCGACGAAGACCATCGCTCCCTTCCTCCGGGCCCCTTCGGCCAGGGCCCGGATATGGTCCCGGGGCAGGAACGTCCCGCTCGGATTGTGGAGGTTCGTCATCAAGACGAGCTTCGTCCCGTCGGGGACCGAGGCCTCGAAGTCCCGGAGATCGAGGCCGTAGCCGTTTTCGAACCGCCGCTCCCAGCGGTGGATTTCCGCGCCCATCGCCCGGGCGCACGAGAGGAGCGGCTCGTCGCCAGGCTTCTCGACAACGACCCGGTCCCCGTTCTCGAGGAGGGCGGCGCAGGCCAGGAAGACGGCCTCGGACGCGCCGAGCGAAGGCACGACGGCGTCCGGCACGGTCCCTGACCGGGACGCGATCGCTTCGAGGAGGGGCGGATATCCATAGGGATGGTCCCCGTTGATATCGCAGCCGTCGAGGCCGATGGGCAGGTCTTTGAGCGACAGCCCGGTCACGCCGCTCTGGCTGAGATTCACCGCGGCCGCGCTCCGAAGCTTGGCCCATTCCATGTATTCTACCGATCTAAATTCCATGCGGGGTCCTTTCTTTCCAGAGGAAATGGTAGAGGGGCAGGCCGGC
Organism: Candidatus Aminicenantota bacterium; assembly: GCA_017883285.1. Taxonomy (GTDB): domain Bacteria; phylum Acidobacteriota; class Aminicenantia; order Aminicenantales; family UBA4085; genus FEN-413. The sequence continues at coordinate 11,284 of JADGNV010000153.1, forward strand.
CAGGATGATCCCCGACCCGATCAGGGACTTGCCCGGCGAGGCGATGAAGACGTTCGCCACGACCGCGGCCGAGATGACGAAGAACGCGAGAGGGACGACGGGATACCCCCAGGCCCGGTAGGGCCGCGGCGCGTCGGGCAGCTTCCGGCGGAGGACGATGAGGGCCAAGGCCGTGAGCCCGAAGAAGATCCAGTCGCCGAACGTCACGTATTGCAGGAGTTGGCCGTAGGTGTTGGACAGCAGGAGGACCGACGCCCAGGCGGACTGGAGGACAATCGCGACGACGGGCGTCCCGAACCGCGGATGGACCTTCGCCGCCCGCGGGAAAAAGGCCCCCCGCCCGGCCATCACCTGGACCACGCGGGCCCCGGTCAGGATGAAGACGTTGGTGATGCCGAACGTCGAAACGATGATCGCCAGGGAGATGAACTTCGCCCCGACCGGACCGACCATGGCCTGGAGCGCGTCGGAGGCGAGCTTGGTCGAAGACGCGATTCCCGCGAGAGGCAGGGCTTTGACGTAGACGACGTTGCTGAGCACATAAATGGCCACGACCAGGCTGACGCCCGAAATGATGGCCAAGGGCAGCGTCCGGGCCGGGTTCATGAAGATCCCCGAGCCGATCATCGCCCCGCTGGCGATCATGGCCGCGTCGAAGAGGTTGAGTTTCCGGGTCGCGGCCGGGCTGCGGCTCATGAGGGCTTCCTCGGGTGGCTGGTCATGAGGCCTTATTTTATCCTTGGCCGGTCCCAAAAAAAATACAATTCTTCGAAGCGCTTCCCGGAAACTCCGGCGAGGAGGCCCGGACTCGAAAAGATTGGGAAAATCCCGGGCATTTCGTTACAATGGAAGGGTCGAACGCGGACTGTCATCAGGAGGATCTCATGAAAAAAGCCGTCACCCTCGCCCTCGCGGGATTTCTGCTTTTCGCCGCCGTCGCGGCCAGCGGACAAGGCCAGACCGCCAAAGAAGTCCTGGACAAGATGGTCCAGGCCCAGGGCGGGCGCGCGGCTCTCGAGGCGG
>JADGNV010000154.1 GCA_017883285.1 Candidatus Aminicenantota bacterium
ATGAAACGCGACATCCTGTCTCACCTGAGATCGCTTCAGAAATTGCCCCTTCGCATCCAATCGTTCTTCCTCGCTCCGACCACGGCTTATGCAGCTTGAGTCCATATTATTATTGGAGTATTAGTAAAGCGAATTCTCTCAAAAGCATGCTCGCCGTCCCGGCCCCAAACGTTCCAAAGCCGATCAGCATGGGTCCAAAAGAAAAAGCTGCGATCGCTCCGATCGCGCAGCCGATCAAGGGCCAGAAGTAGACGTGAAGGAATTTATTTTTTCTCGTTCCGGCGAAATGATCAAAGATCTGGACTCCCACGGTAAAACCGGCCGCCGTGACCATGGGGACCAATATCCATCGAGCGCCTCGTATCCATCGGCTTTCAAGCTTGGACGTCAGGATGAAAACCGCCAGCCAAGCTGTGTGGAAAATTCCGGCGCCTAGGACGGAGATGCCGACCCTCATGAGTTTGCCCCATACGTATCTGTCGTTCATGCTTGTCCATCCTCCTTTTTTGATTGCCTGAAAAGGATACTACCGATTATTTTCAATCTGACTTGGCCCGTTCCCATTTGTAAATAATGCGTCGCAGGGTCATGTTCGATATAGACCGCGCCTTTCCGATCGCCCTATCGCGCGGGCGAATTCCGAATCGGTCGTCCCGGCAAAGTCGGTCGATAAACCTCCGGAAGTCCCGGCTCTGGGACCTTGCGATCCGAACGCTCGCCGAACCCGTCGCCACCCTGAACGCGGCCAGCACCTCCGGGACGACATAAAGATCGCCTTCGACAAGCGCCCGGCTCCAGAAATCGAGATCGAGGACATAGAAGTCTGTATCGTCGAACCGGCCGACTTTCCGGGCGGACTCGGTCCTCATCAGCGCCGCGCCCGGCTCGCCGATGAGGTTCGTCCCGGCGCGGATGCAGTCCCGCACCGCCCGCCGGCCGTCGACGCGGCCCCGCTTCTTGCCAGAACCCCTTTTCATCAGGACGCGCCCTCGCCGGTCGACGATGTTCCGCGCGCCGCAGACGAGCGCGACCGCGGTGTTCGCCGGGTCGTCGAAGACCTCGACCTGCCGCCGCAGACAGTCGGGATAGAGAAAATCGTCCTGGGGGAGGAGCTTGAAGAATTCACCCCGCGCCTCGGCCAGCGCCTTGTTCCAATTCTCCCGCTGGCCCAGATTATTGGGATTGACGATGAGGCGGAGCCTGGAATCGCCGAACCGGCGTGCCACCTCGACCGTTCCATCCGTCGAGCCATCGTCAATGATCACGAGTTCGAAGTCCCCGAAGCTCTGCCCGAGGACCGAGCGGATCGCCTCTCCGATGAATTTCGCCCCGTCGTAGGCCGGGATGCAGATGGAGACGCGCGGCGCCGCTGGGCTCATGGTTTTGCGGTTTTTCCGTCGCCCTCCGGCCCTTTGCTTCCCTCGAAACCGACCGTCTCGGCAACGACGTAAAGCGGACGCTTTTTGACCTCCCGATATTGACGCCCGAGATACAGCCCCAGGATCCCGAGCGAGATGAGCTGGATCCCGCCCATGAAGAGCACGGTCAGGATGAGCGACGTCCATCCGGAGACGAGCGTCTCGGGGAAGCGGATTTTATTGATGATGATCCGTAGGCCCATCAGGAAGGAAACCGTCGTGATCAGGAACCCGACGAACGACGTGATCTTCAGGGGCTTGTCCGAGAAGCTGAGGAGGCCGTCGACGGCGAAGCGCAGCATCTTCTTCAGCGTGTATTTCGTCTTGCCCGCGTAGCGGCGGTCCCGCTTGTAGCGGACGCCGGCCTGCGGGAATCCGGCCCAGCTTACGAGCCCCCGGATGTAGCGGTTCTCCTCGCGGAGCGACCGGAGCGTGGCGACGACCTTCCGGTCGAGCAGCCGGAAATCGCCCGCGTCAAGCGGCATGTCGGTGTCGCCGATGAGCCGGATCAGGCGATAGAAGAGCTTGGCCGTGAGGAGCTTGAACGGGTTCTCGCCCTTCCGCTTCTCGCGGACGCCATAGACGACCTTGGACCCGGCCTCCCATTTCGCGACCATCTCCGGGATGACCTCGGGCGGGTCCTGCAGGTCCCCGTCGATGACGACCACCGCATCCCCGCCCGCGTAATCCAGCCCGGCCGTGAGGGCGAACTGGTGGCCGAAGTTGCGGGAGAGGCTGATTATCTTAACGCGCGGGTCGGCCGCGGCGAGACCCCGGAGGATGTCGAGCGTCCGGTCCTTGCTGCCGTCGTCGACGAAGACGAACTCGTGGTCGTAGCGGTCCGCGAGGGCCGCGGCGACGGCCTTGGTCCGCTGGTAGAACTCGGGGACGATCTTTTCCTCCGAGAACACGGGGACGACGATGGAGAGCATGGCCTTGGGACTCATGGCGACCTCCGGTCGGGAAAGCGATTTTTTCGGTCCGCGAGCACCGCCCGCAGCCGGTCGAGGGTGAACCCCGCGCTCAGCCCGCCGAGGAGGGTCGTGACCGCGAGGACGACCGTGTTCTGCACCAGGCAGGCGGCGACGACCGTCTCCGAGCTGACGTTAAACAGCCCGAACACCCCTGCGGCCACGAGTTGCGGGCCGCCGTAGCCGGCGAGGCCGAGGGGAAGGAACACGGCTACGATCGTGAACGGAACTGCGACCAGGATGACCGACAGGGGCAGGGGATGGTCGATGGCTTGGGCGGCGTAAAAGAGGGTGGCCGCGTTGAGAAAGGGGATGACCAGGCTGAGGGCGACGGGGCTGAGGAGGCGGCGGGGGCGGGCCGCGGCCCCGTTCAGGAGCTCGGCTGCATCGCTCAGCCCGCCCCATATGCGTGCGGTGCGATTTCTTGGGTGCGCGGGGTTTGCAGCGACGGGCGGTCGGGCGGCCTTGACCGAGAGAAAACGCGAGAGTTTCCGCCACGGGGAGGTTTTGGTGAAGAGCGGGACGAGGATAACCGCCAGGCCGAAGACAATGGACAGGACGGCGAGCGAAAAGACGAGCGCCGGGTATTTGACGAGGATCCCGCCGCGGAGGTGAAGATAGAACGCGGCGAATCCGCCGACGAGGAACATCGTCCCGAGCCCGAGCAGCCGATCGATCAGGATCGAGAGGGCGAGGCGGCTTTTTTCGCCCAGTCCGGCCATCAGGCCGAAGCGAATGAGCTCGGTGACGGCCATCGACCCCGGAGCCCACTGGCCGACCGCTTGGCTAATGAGCCCGGCCGCGACGACTCGCGACGCGCGGGCTTTGAATGACACGAGTCGGAGGATGAGCCAATAGCGGACGAGCGCCACGGCGGTCATGGCAAAGAGCGCCGCGGCGACCAGCCAGATCGCCCCGTTTCCGCGGGTGAACGCCTCGCCGAACAGCCGGAGGTTGAGGATGCCGAGGACTTTGAGGAGCCCGAGGATCGCGGCGCTCGCCGCGGGGAGAGCGGCAAAACGCAAGATCGCTTTCGTCCGTCCGGTCATCTTTGTCATACGGGTGCAGCCTCCCGGAAAACCATGTCCACGCGGTCCCATATCTTTTCCCGATCGTAATGCGCTACGGCCGTCTCCCGGGCGATCGTACGCATTCTGCAACGCAGTTCTTCATTTATCAGTATCGCGCGCATCTTGTCCAGCAGATCCTCGGTCTCCCGGACCCGGAAGACAAAGCCGTTCTGTTCCGCCTCGACCACGCTCCGCACCCCCGGCAGGTCTGAAGCAAGCACCGGAACGCCGCAGGCCATCGCCTCGACGAGGACGATGCCGAACGCCTCGGACGAATCCGTCGAGGGCAGGACGAGGAGATCGGCCAGGCGGTAGTAGGCGGGCAGCTCGCCGGCGCTGACCGCGTCGGCGAAGACGACGCTCTGGCCGAGGCCGAGAGCGTCCGCCGTCCGCCGGTAGCTTTCCCGAAGATCGCCCTGGCCGACGATGAGGAGCCGGGCTTTGTCCGCGCCCTGTTCGCGCCAGGCCCGTAACAGAAAATTAACTCCTTTGAAAGCGTGCGCTTGGTCGAGGCCACCGACGAACAGGACGACTTTTTCGCCGGCCTTGATTCCATATCTCTTCAAGAGGGCCGGGTCTTTTTCCCCCGGGCTGAACCGGACGGTGTCGATCCCCGGCGGGATGGCTTCGAATTTCTCCGGAAATTTCCGGAACGTCTCGGCCGCCGAGGAATGGGCGGCGTAATCCTCCGAGGTCACGATAACCTTGTCTACCAAGCGGAGCAACCGGGGGGTGAAGAGAGTCGCGTTCGCTTTGAAAATCATCCCCGCCGCCCCTGTGCTGAAGTTGTCCATCTGGAAATTGACGACGAGCGGGAGCTTTTTTCCCTTGATCTTTTTCAGGAGGAAGACCACCTCGGCGCCCCCATAAAAAGGATAGTGGAGGTTGACGGCGTCGAATCGGCCCAACCGCAGGGCGAGTTGCGGTACGAAAGCGCTGTTCCGGACATCGAGCCAGGGCTTCAGTCGATGGACGGGGAAGGGGGTGTCGGGGGCGGAGGGGGCATCGGGTTCGCGCGCGATTCCTCCCCGCTTTGGGCAAAAAACCTCGACCTGGTGTCCGCGGCGCGTCAGTCCCAGGGCGTATGAGAACGCCATGTTGCCCATTCCGCCTTGGTAGGGGGGAAACGTGCTGACGACCAGGCCGATCCGCATCAGTTCCCCTTCCGCCGTCCCGCCCTTCGGTATCGTCCACGAAAGGCGCGCGCGATCCTGTGCCCCAACATCCCCAGATTGATCCGCAGGACGGCCGAAAATCCCCTCAGGAACTCGCGTCCCAGCCTATTCTTCCGGATGATCAAGATATAGCGCGAAAAATATAGGGGATTGAGCCAGTAAGCCCCCGTGGCGAGCGACGCGGCGATCTGCATCCGCCGCCGCTCTTCAGCCGGGAATTCCTCGGTATCGCACGGGGCTTCGGTATTGCCCAGACCGAGGTCGATAAGGCTGCTCTTGTCCTCCTCGCCGAAGATCCGGCCGTGCCGCTCGAACCAGGCCCGGGCCTCCGTCCCCTTGTGCGGCTGAAAGAGGTTCCAGTATATCCAGGCCGGCTTCATCGCGCGGGCGAGCCGGATGGAATCCCGCTCGGCCGCGGGCGTCGATTCGGGCAATCCGACGATGAAGCACGTATACAGCCGGATGCCGTGGCTCTTGATCATCTTAGCCGCGCGGACGATGTCCTCCAGCTTCTCGCCCTTGTCGATGGCGGCGAAGACCTTTGGGTTGCCCGACTCGACGCCGATGCAGAGGTGGTCCACGCCGATCCGGCGGATGAGGTCGAGCATCTCGTCGTCGAACCGGTCGGCCCGGAGGTTGTCGATGTGCAGGGGCACGCCGATCCCACGCCGCAGGTATTCCTGGAGGAAGTCCTTGAACCGGGGCAGGTCGAGCGTGGGGCAGTCGTCCACGATGCGGAAGAAGCGGAGCTTCGGGAACCGCGGCCGGGCCGCCTCGATTTCGTCGAGGCAGCGGCCCGAGTCGCGGTATCGGACGTGGCGGGTCGAGATGGTGCGGACCGAGCAGAACGAGCAGCCGAACGGGCAGCCGCGCGAAAGCTGCAGGGGATAATATGTCATCGCCGCCGCCCCGTGGGCCAGGCTGAAATCGGGGACGGGGATTTCGGCGAGGTCCGGGGGATCGGCCGCGACGATCCGGCTCGCGGTCTCGATCCGGATGTTCGGCAGCTCCCGGGCGAAGACGAGGTCGCATTCGCCCCGGAAGACGACGTCGGCCAGGCATTCGGCCGCGAGCTCCTCGGCGTAGAGCGTGGCGTGGGGCCCGCCGACGATGACGGGCGCCGACGTGAGCCATCGGAGTTCGCGGATGAGCTCGCGCGCCCGCCCCATGTGGGCCGTGTAGAGCGTGATGCCGACGACATCGGGAGATTGGCTTTTGATGAGATCTTCGATACGGGGGGCTTTGGGCGTGAAGGCGTAGTCCACGACGAAGACCTGGTGGCCGAGGTCCCTGGCCTTGCCGGCCATCAGGGTCAGGCCGAGGTGGGGCCAAGGTGAGATGGGGGCCTTGCCCGGGTCGTAGGGATTGACGAGCAGGACCTTCATCCGCCCGCTCCGCGCCCCTCCGCCGTTTTGCCGGCGGGCGATTTGGCGATCGTGATCACGGCATCGCCGTAAATGTCGCCGAAGCTGTGGAGGAGGCCGTAGTCGCTCTGGAAATTGTCGATCAGGCCTTCCGCGTGGCGATTAAATGCCCGGCTGAAAAACGGATTCAGGAAACCCGAGGCTGTGACAATGCTCTCCGGGAGACCGCGGATTTTATGGGCGGCCGCGGCGGTCAACGAATCCCGGCGGAAGACGGTCACGATTCTAAGGATCTCTCCGCCACGCTTTGCGACGTCGAGGATGTTCGATTCGATGCGCCGCTTGTCGTAGATCCGTTGGAAGAAGAAAAGCCCGCTTGCCCGGACGCGCTCCACGGAGTGGGCCATCCCTGCGATTTTTTGTTCAATGTACTTCGGCCCGAACGGAACGCTGAGGACGAGTCGTCCGCCCGGCTTGACGACCCGGAGCATTTCTCCGACCGCGGCGGCGTCCCCGCCGTCGCCTTCGATGTGCTCCAGGACGCTCAGGGCATAAGCGAGATCGAATGTGCCGTCGGAGTAGGTCAGCTGCCGCCCATCCTGCGTTTCAAATTCGATCGCGCCCCGGGCTTTTTTCCGGATGGCTGCCCACATGCGCTCGTACGGTCCGACGTTCAGAGGGCTGATGTCGGTCGCCCGGAGACGGACGTCGTAACGGGACGCCAGGAAGAACGCGGCGAGCTTAGGACTGCCGACGTCGAGGACCTCCAGCCGCACTCCGCGCCTGCCGCGGGCCAGGGCCGCGACGGCGGCCGGGGCCCCGGGCTTTGCATGGGGGTCCGCTTCCGCCGTACTCGCCCGTGGATAAACGCCACGGGCGAGTGGCGAGCCGAAGGCTCGTCCCTTGACGGCCTCCTCGAGAAAGAAGTACTCCGGGAAACGGGTATAGCTGTTGACCGGCTGGAGGAGGGAAGAGGCGGTCGCGCGGAACCCCGCCGCGAATCCGTTTCGCAGAAAGCTCCGGGCGCCGGTTTTCAGGCCGAAAGCGTAATAGGCGAACTCGCGGTAATTCGGGGAGCTCAACGCTTTAAGTTTACCTCAAAGGCGGGTTGAATCCAATTCGCGCCCGGCCCGTTGATGAGGTTCTTTTTGGAACGGTAGGCCGGCCTCCCACTCGTCAGGGAGCCGGACGCTCGAGCGGCTCGATCTCGAAATAGGGAGGGCCGTCCACGTTCCGCAAACGGAAGAATTTCCGCTCCGGGAACCGCTTCCTCAGCGCCTCCTCCGCCCCGGGGACGTCGTGGACGATCAGGATCCAGTCGGAGAGATCGGGCCGCGCCCGCCGCCATTGGAACACCCAGCCGCCGATATTCTTGAACTCGGGGACGTTCTCCCACACCTTGCGGAACCGGGGCGCGAGGACCACCGATTTTTGGGCAGCGCCCTGCCCCGCGACTTTCTCGATGCGGCCATAGATGACTTTCTGGTTCTGGGCCTGCCGGTTCAGGGCGATGCCCTGCCAGACGATGAACGTCCCAAGTCCCAGGGCCAGGGCCGCGGCCAGCATGGCGGCCGGCGCCCGAAATGAAATCTTCCTGTGCGCGAGCCACTTCCTGAGATTGGCCAGGCCGTGGACGGCGAGGACCGTCAGCGGCACGGCGCATTCCGAATAGTGGATCGGTCCCACGATGTGGAGCCCTTGGTTGTTGTGGATGAGGGCCGAGCCCAACACCGCCGCCAGGCCGAGGGTGAGTAGGCGGGTGAAGCGGTCGGTCAGGGCGCCCAGCGCGGCGAGGATGAGTCCCAGCGGCCCGAGGAACCAGACGATGAGCATGAATAGATTGAATCCGGCGTTCGCCCCGAACCGGTTCCAAATCGTTCCCGATCCGATCGCGCCGATCGATCCATCCAAAGACAGGCGGGCGGACTGGAGGAAATCGCCCGTCACGAGCCGATTGTGGAGCGCGAAAAGCAGCAGCGGCCCTGCGGCCCCGATGAGGATCCCATAGAAGGCGGCGCGGCCGTGGCCCGTGCCCCGGAGGCTGCGGAAAACGACGTCGAGGAAGAGAGGCAGCAGGAGGAATACGATCTCGACCGGCCGGCAGAAGAATCCGAAGCCCGCCGCCAATCCGACCAGGTACCACGCGCCCCAAGTTCTCTTCTTCTCGGCCTTGACGAAGAGGAGCAGGGTCAGGGCGAGAAGGGCCCGGGAGAGGAGATGGGCGTGGGTCGTCGCCGAAAGAGTGAAGGCCATCGGCGAGAAGAAAAAGAAAACGAAGGCCGCGATCCCGTATCCCATCGAAAGGCGAAGCCCCATGAGCAAGGTGAGACAGAGCGTGGCCACGGCCGCCGCCAAGGCATAAATCCATGGCCCGCTGTGGGTGATTTCCGAAATCGCCCAGGCCACCTGGACGCCCGGCCAGTCGAAGCTCGTCACTTTGCCGTCCTGGACGGTCAGGAAAAGCGTCGAGAAGGCTTCCCATGGCTCGGGGGCGGGGACCGAGGCCTTGCCCATGGCCAGGATCTGGCCGCCGAATTGGGTGGCGTATTCGTCGTCCGTGATCGGGTAATCGCAGAGGATGACGCGATGCGAGAGCCGGGCCGCCCCTGCTGCGAACAGGAAGATGATCAGGACGACGGCGATCCGAGTTCGGCGGTCCATGCCCTCGGCAAGCTGCCAGGCTTTGAGCAGGCGAGGGGCGAGCCACGGGCTGAGGCTGAACCCGATCAGGCAGGCGCCGGGAAAAAGGAGGAGGGCGTGGCCGAGCCAGAACAGGGCTTCGCCGGGCGAGGCGTAGGTCATCGGCGAGACGAAGGTGATGACGAGCGCGGAGGCGGTTTCGGTCAAGCCGAAGAATGCCAGGAAGAACAGGCCGCCCGCGAAAAGGGCGGCGATGTGCTCTTTGTGGAAGCGGGCGCGGGGGACGAGGGGGACCGCCGGTTCGCTCATCGGCCCTATTGTATTTGAGGTGGCGGGGCCGCGTCCATATCTTCCGAGTGAATTACTATGTTTCGTGCTACAATAAATCCAGAAGTCCGAGAGTTCTCGGCGGCGACCGGAAGGGGTCATCGCCTCCGAGTGGCCTTTGGGGAGGGCACATATGAAACACACGAAAATCGCGGCCTTGGCGATGGCCAGCCTGATGCTTGCGTCCTGCGGCGTCAATCTTATTCCTTCGAAGGACGATTGGTACGCGAAGCATTACTACATCATGCAGGACTACGAGTGGCAAATCTACAAGGCGATCGGGCCTACGGCCCGGCTCGAGTTCCAGAAGACCTTCTGGACCGTCCGCTCGGCCTATGCCAAGGACGAGTTCGACAAGCGGGTCGAATATTGCCTGAAGAACTACAAAAGGGAAAATTCGCACCAGCCGTTCAACGTGGACAAGGCGCACATCTATATCCTGAACGGCCCGCCGGCCCAAGTTACTTATGCCGCAAACGACGCTTGGGGCGCTACGTCGGCCACGCCGACCTCGGCGAGCGGCGGGCAGTTCTCGACGGGCATCAGCGACCGGACGAACGAGGACGTATCGGCCAATTCGGCCGAGGTCTGGACGTATCCCATCGGCAACCGGCTGGTGAATTATGTGTTCCAGTTCCGCTCGCCGAACGAATGGCGGCTGCAGCAGTCGAGCGCCGAAGAGGGCCGTTATCGCGGTCAGCTCGAGCTCAACAACAAGAACGGCTTCTACGCGGTCGAGGACGTGGCGGCCTACAAGCAGACGCTCGAGGCTCTCAAGGCGATCAAGGAGCCGGGGAAGAAATAGCGGAAAAGAAGGCTCGAAAAATAGAACCGTCCCCTTTTATTTGATTTTTTTCGCGCACAGGTAAGCGGCGGCGATCGCGTTGGGGATGCCGCCGATCTGGCCCACCCAGCACGAGCCGATCAACAGGTTGCGGACCGGCGTCGCGACCGTCATCTTCGGTATTCCGCCCGTGTAAAATTTCTTGCGGGGGTTCCACGACCAGGCGGACGTCGCGCCGTCGGTGTTCTTCGTATAGCGCTCGTACGTCAGCGGTGTGGCTGCGTCCTGGTATTCGATCGCCGAACGCAGCCCCGGGACGATCGCTTCCGCCCGCCCGATCAAGTCCGATTTCACGCGTTCTTTGAGCGCCTTGTAGGCTTCCCGGTCGTCCTTGCGCCAGTTGTCCTGCCAATGGGTGGGGCTCATCGCCAGAATCATGAGAGAGGATTTGCCGTCCGGAGCGAGCTTGGGATTGATGAGGGACAGCGAGTGGAGGCTGAAACCGCATTTTTGGAAGTGGTCCGCGTCATTCGGATTGTCGAAGTCGAGATCGTAGGCCAGGGGACTGTAGTTGACGGTGTAGGCTTTGAGGTGCTTTTCCAGTTCGGCGTTCGGCCAGGCGAGACCGAGGTAGACGGTGAAGATGCCCTGGGAGACTTCGGCCTTCCGGATCTTCTCGAGCTGGGCCGCCGGGACGGACATGGGATCGTCGAGGAGCTTGAGGAACGTGTTCTTGTAATCGCAGGCCGAGATGACGACGTCGGCCTCGAACCGCCGCCCGCCGCTCTCCACGCCCACGGCCGTGCCTCTCGCCGTAAGGATCTTGTCCACCGGGGCGCGCAGGTACAGCGTCCCGCCCCGCTCCTTGAATTTTCCGGCCAGGACGTTGGCCAGTTGCTGCATCCCATCGGCGACGTGCCAGTAATCCTTGGTTACGGACAGAAAGAAGCCGCCGAGGCTGTCGATCCCCATCTTGGGATAGCCGATCTCGCAGAATATCCGGTAGATCGGCGTCCCCGGCGCGAAAAATTCGCCCGCTATGTCCTCGCTCGTCTTGTCCTTGTATTTCTTGAGGATCTGGAAAAACTTCCGGCCCCCGGTGATGTAGGGCAGCATCGCTTTGAACGCGGCGAAGCCGCGGAACTGCATCGGGACTGGCCCGACGACGAACGGCTCCATGACGGCATAGATCTTGTCGATGCCGGCAAAATAGCCGTCGAGCGCGGCCCGGCTTTCCGGAAAGCCGGCGTAGACCGCCTGCTTGAACGCGTCCAGGGAATCGAAGGCGAAGTCGGATTGAGGGGAGATCCAGCGGTCTTTCTTCCGGACCCTACGGACCTGATCCGCCACCCCGATGTCCTCCAGGGTCTTGTTCATGACGCCCGAGCTTTCGTAACCCAGGGTGCCGCTCTCGAAATAGAACCCCTTCTTCCAGAACCCGGCAGTGTAGCCGCCCGGCGCGGAATGGGATTCGAAGATCGTGACCTTGTGCCCTTTTTTAACGAGGAGGTTGCCCGCAGTCAGCCCGCCGGTGCCCGATCCGACGATGACGACGTTCTTCATGGATTGTCCTCGTACCCCGGAGTTGGAAGCTAAAAATAAATGATATGACGATTGGCGGAAATGTTCAACCGGAAACCGCCCGCGAGCCGCCCGAATCCTGTCCGAATTCCCCCCGAATTTCAGTTGACAGGGACGGCGTCCCTCTACAATAATGAAGTTTCTCGAGGAGGAGACACACCATGCCTTATCCATCCCGTTCGAACGCGCTCCGGCGAATCGTCTTTTTATCGGTCCTGGCCCTCCTGGCCGGACTGCTTTCGGTTTCCGCCCAGAAAATTGGCCCGTCGGCGTCCGCCCGGCCTTACCTCTGGACGGACGTGCCCGATGGCTGCACGAGCATCCAGGTCGGCCGCCTCGCCTCCGAGGACGGCTCGGTCATGACCGCCCACACCTGCGACGGCAACTACCGGAACTGGCTGAACATCGTCCCCCGCGCCAAGTTTGCGGATGGGACGAAGAACAAGATCTGGTCCGGCAAGATGCACACCGAGTCCCCGGCCGACGTCCGGGGCATGATCCAGACCGGCGAGATCCCCCAGGTCACCGAGACCTATCAGTACGTG
>JADGNV010000155.1 GCA_017883285.1 Candidatus Aminicenantota bacterium
ACGAGACCGGCTATCCGGGCTCGAGCGCGCTGAAATGCGTCCTGCCGGCCGTCCAGAAGATCGTGGGCGAAGGCTACATCGACCCCAAGCGGATCGGGATCCAGGGCCACAGCTGGGGCGGCTACGAGATCACCTACATGATCACTCAGACCGACATCTTCGCCGCCGTCGAGGCGGGCGCCTCGGTCTCGAATATGACCAGCGCCTATGGCGGGATCCGGTGGGGGACGGGCATGTCCCGCGCCTTCCAGTACGAGAAGACGCAGAGCCGGATCGGAGCGCCTCTCTGGACGCGCGCCCTGCAGTTCATCGAGAACTCGCCCCTCTTCTGGGTCGAGCGGGTCAACACGCCCTACCTCACCATTCACAACGACGAAGACGACGCAGTTCCCTGGTACCAGGGGATCGAGTTCTTCTCGGCCCTCCGCCACCTCGGCAAGGAGGCCTATATGTTCGTTTATAACGGGGAGAAGCACGGCCTCCGCGACCGGGAGAACCAGAAGCATTGGGCGGTCCACATGGACGAGTTCTTCGATCATTACCTCACGGGCGGGCCGCTCCCGTCCTGGATGGACAAGGGCGTGCCGTACCTCGAGAAGGGCAAGCGCGACGTGACGGCGCTCTTCAAAAAGGAGACGAAGAAGTAATCCGGCGGTCCGCCGGGGCGATTGAACCGCTGCCGGGCGTATGCTATGATGGCGTTTCTCGGCAGGGGCCGATATCGACGAGAGGAGCAGGACCATGTTGGATAAACTCCAGGACGCCTTGATGGCCGGCAAGAAGGCCGAAGTCGAAGCCCTGGTGGATCAGGCGCTGTCGACGGGGGTCCCGACCCGTCAGATTCTCAACGAGGGCCTGATCGCCGGGATGGAGAAGCTCGGGGTCATGTTCAAGAACAACGAAGTGTTCATCCCCGAGGTCCTCGTAGCCGCGCGGGCGATGAACGCCGCCCTGACCAAGCTCGAGCCCTACATGATCAAGGAGAAGATCGAGCCCAAGGGCCTGGTGGTCATCGGCACGGTCAAGGGCGACCTCCACGACATCGGCAAGAATCTGGTGGCCATGATGCTCAAGGGGGCCGGCTACAAGATCGTCGACCTGGGCGCGGACGTCGCTTCGGAGAAGTTCGTCGAGGCCGCCCGGTCGAACAAGGCCGACGTGGTGGCCCTGTCCGCCCTCCTGACCACGACCATGATCCAGATGAAAAACGTTGTCCAGGCGGTCCAAGGGTCCGGTTTGGGTGTCCCGGTCATCGTCGGCGGAGCGCCGCTGACCCAGGATTTCGCCGACCAGATCGGGGCCAAAGGCTTCGCCCCGGACGCCGCGAGCGCCGTGGACCTCGTCCACCGCCTCATCGCCCGCTAAACGCCGCGGCACCTTTCCCCTTGTTTGACCCTTGTGGGGACTTGCGATAAAATAAGGCCTGTCTTGATTTCGGGTATCTAGGAGATGGCCATGACGAACTTCAAACGACTCTGCCTCTGTTTCGCGGTCTGCGCGCTCATCATCCCCGCGGCCGCCAAAGACAAGAAACCCGTAGAGAGCCGCCCGGTCACGGCTCCCATCCAGATCGACGGGAACGGGACCGAGTGGCCCGCCGACGCCCAGCTCCTCGAGAAGGATGTCAATGTCAGCTATTCGTTCCAGAACGATGCCAACAACCTCTACGTCTTCTTCCAGTTCAACGAAGCCAAATACATGAGCTCGGTCGAAGCCACCGGGCTGACGCTCTGGGTCAACAACGACGGCAAGGAAAAGAAGACCCACGGTCTGCATTTCTACCGGAAATCGGTCGCGACCGCCGAGTTGATCAAAATTCTGGAGAGCGAGGGCCAGATCTTGACCGAGGACAGAAAGAAGGAATTGCTCTCCCGGCCGGCGTGGCCGATCTGGACCTGCGATGTCCTCAACAAAAAGGGCGAGGTCGTTCCGCATCCGGGAGTAAACGGCGGGACGTTCCGGACGACCAAGACTCCGAAGACCGCGGTCTATGAGATCGTCGTCCCCATGGAGCTTCTCAACGATCCGAACGCCGACACGAAATGGGACACGTCAAAGCTCCTCAAGATCGGATTCGAATGGGGCGGGCTGACCGATGCGATGAGGATAACCCAGGCGGCCAACCTCGGCGACCAGAGCACCCGGGCCAGCGGCGGCGGCACCGATCTCTCCTCGCAGCTCAGCGGCGGCGAAAGCCGCGATTTCAGCGATCCCGGCGGATCGCTGTCCCAAATGCGGAGCCTCGCTTCTAAATACAAGAAGCTCGATTTCTGGCTGGACCTCAAGGTCTTCCAGAACCAGTAATCCAAGCCGGTCCCGGAAATAACGGGGACGCCTCGCGGTCGGCCGGCCCGGTCCCGGAAGGGGCGGGCGCCGGTGCAGGCCGCGGCGCATCCCCGTTTTCATTTAAGGGGAATGGAGACGAGCATCGCCCCGGCGAACGCCAGGGCCACGCAGATGAGCTTCAGGGGGGTGATCTTTTCTTTCAGGAAGATCGCGGCCAGGATGAAAATAAAGATCGTGTTGAGCTGGTTGAGGGCCGAGGCGATCGAGGCCTGGGTGTATTTCATCCCGCCCATCCACAAGACCATGGACAGGTAGGCCGAGAGGACCGTCGCCGGGACGAGGAGCATCAAGGTCCGCCCCGAGGCCAGGGGGGCGAGGATCGCCCGGCGCTTCGGGTGGAAGGCGAGAACGACGGCGAGCGAAACGGCCCCGCCCACGGTCCTGACGAGCCCCGCCCAGACGAGCGAGTCCCCGGCGAGGAGGGGCTTCATGATCACGATCCCCGCAGCCGAGATGAACATCGAGAGGACCCCGAG
>JADGNV010000156.1 GCA_017883285.1 Candidatus Aminicenantota bacterium
CGCGGCGCGAGCCCCGGTCGCTCGAAGCGGCGGGGACCCGCGGTTTGTGGGTGAGCCGCAAGAGCGACTGGGGCGGAAGCCGCGTTGCTTGCTCCCTTTTCATTCTTTCAGGTCGAGGCTCAGCACCAGCGCGTCCTCGTCGGGGTGCGTATAGTAGTTCTTCCGGACGGCCAGCGGCTTGAACCCGAATTTCTCATAGAGCGCCCGTGCCGCCGTGTTGGAAACGCGAACCTCTAGCGAGACGAAGACGGCCCCTTCACACTTCGTCCGGAGCAAGACGTCGCGGAGCATCGCCTCACCCATGCCGAAGCGGCGGAAATCGGGATGGACGGCGATGTTGTTGATCTGGACGTCGTCCCGGATCTTCCAGTAGAGGATATAGCCGACGATCCGTTTCTCGACCCGATGGACGGCCACCAAAGGGAACGAGATGCCGTCGTTCTGGATCTCGCCCTGGAACGTGGTTTCAAGCCAGGGGTGGGAAAAGGACAGCCGCTCGATGGCCATGACCTCGTCGAGGTCGCCCATCTTCATCCGCCGAAGATCGAAGGTCCGGCTTTCGCCGGCGTCGAGGCTAATGTCTATCCTCCGCCTGAGATTTCCGGAAATAGAGAGGTTCGAGCGCCTCGGCGGACACGCCTTCTCCCGCCGCGAGGATCTCCCGCCCCAGCAGTCCGACTTCCGCGGCCATGAACGGCGATCGGAGCGAAAATCGGGCGTGCGGTCCGAGCGCGACCCCGATCTTGTCTCCGCAGATTTCGATGCCGTTGCCGATGATCGTGATCGGCCGGCCCGTCGGCAGCAACGCCAGGAACGCGTCGGGCGAATAGGCGCCTTGGGGGACGACTTCGGCCGGACCGTTCGCGGAGACTTCGAAGAGGGCCGCGTAGATCTCGCCTTTCTTGGCGTCGAGCATCGGCGCCGCGAGGACCGCGAAATCGCGGAACTTCCAGGCCAGGGCGCGGAGCGACGAGACGGCCGCGACTGGACGTCCCGACGCGAAGGCGAAGGACTTGACCGTGCTCAAGCCGATGCGGATGCCGGTGAAGGAGCCCGGCCCCGGCGTGACGGCGAACCCGTCGATGCCGCGGATCTCGATCCCTATGGATTCGAGGAGGAAATGGATGGACGACAGCAGCCGCGCGGAATGGGTGGTGGCCGAAGCGATACCGATTTCGGCCAGGAGGCGGTCCTCTTCGAGCACGGCGACGGAGCCGTGGGGCGTCGTGGTGTCGACCGCGAGGATGCGCATCGGATGAGTCCCGGCTTCGTGGCTCCTGGCCGGCCGCCGTCGCGGCCGGTCTCTCAGTTCTTTTTCAGGCCGGCCGTTTTGCCGTATTTAAATAGATCCCCGGCCCGGTAAACATCATACTGCACGCCGCTCATCGGGTCGAGCGGGAATTCGAACCTCCGGGTGAGGTTTTCCCCCCGGCCCAACTTGACGTCCACGCGGACGATGTCGCCAGTCACGAGCTTTTTTTCCTCGCGCAGGCGGTCCAGGCCGGGGATTTTCAGGACGGGGAAACCCGAGTTCACGGCGTTCCGGAAATAGATGGCCGAGAACGAGGGCGCGAGGATCGCGCCGACCTTGAGGGCCAGGAAACAATCCACGGCCTGCTGGCGCGACGAGCCCGCGCCGAAGTTGCGGCCTGCGACGATCATGTCGCCCGGCCCGCAGAGGCTCGGAAAATCCTGCCAGCCCTCCAGGTTGCCGAAGGCCAGGGGGCCCATCTGGGCGATGTCGGTGATGGGGAGGTGGGCGTTGTGGAAGATCTGGTCGGTGTCGATGTCCTCGATGATACGGCCGTCCTTGTCGAGGAGGACCCAGATCCGGCCTTGGCGCATGTCAATGTCCATATTACAAATCCTCCGGGCCCGCGATTTCGCCCGCGGCGCAGGACGCGGCGACGACCGCCGGGCCGGCCAGATAGGTCTGGCCCTTGCCCTGCTTCCCCGGGAAGTTCCGGTTGCCGGTGCTGATCTGCGTCTCCCCTTTTCCGGTCAGCCCGGTGTGGCCCTCGGCGCATCCGCCGCAGCCGGGGTTGATCACGATCGCCCCGCTCTCGAAGAGCGAGGCGAGGATCCCGCGTTCGAGGAGCTCCCGATAGACCGCCCGGGTCGCGGGAACGACTTTCAGCATCACGCCCGGCTTGACCTTGCGGCCGCGGAGCACCTCCGCGGCCCGGCTGATATCCTCGGTCCGGCCGTTGGTGCAGGAGCCGATGAAGCCCGAATCGATCTTCGTGCCGCGGACCTCCGCGAGCGGCCGGCCGGTGTTCGGCGAGGGCGGGACCGCAACTTGGGGCGGGAGGCCGGCGACGTCGATCTCGATGACGTCGGCGTATTTCGCGTCGGGGTCGGCCGCGAGGCCGCCCTCCTTCGGAATGAAGCCGATGATCCCGGCCATCTCGGTGATCATGCTGCAGAGCGTGATCCGACCTGCCCGCGAGAGCGTCGCGGCCGCGGGTCCCGTGAACTCGGCCGAGCGAAGGGCGATCTTCTTCGTGCCCAGGACGCGGCAGAGGAAGAGCGTCAAGTCCTTGGCCCCGGCCGCCGGCGACGGCATCCCGGTGAGGACGACCTTCACGCTCTCGGGCACTTCGAACCAGGTCTTTCCGGTCTTGAAGGCGAAGGCGATGTCGACGTCGCCCATCCCCTGCCCGAAGCTGTCCACGGCGCCGAGGATGTTCATGTGGCTGTCCGTGCCGACCACGGTCGTGCCGGGGCGGGCCAGCCCTTCCTCGATGAGGACGTGCGAGCCGATCCCGGCGTCCACGTCGTAAACCCGGATCCCGTGCTTGCGGGCGAAATCGCGGCAGAGCTGCTGGTTGTCGGCGTATTTCAGGGAGCAGGCCGGGGCGCAGAGGTCGAAGGTGAAGAAAGTCTTGCCGACGTCGGCCGGGGGCGCGGCGCCGTATTCCTTCTCGTAATTCTTGACGACGTTCGGGCCGCCGAAGTCCCGGGCCGAACGGACGTCCAGGTCCATCCACACGATCCGGCCGGCCGCGGTCTCGTCATAGGAATGCGACCGGATGATCTTTTCGATGATCGTCTTGCCCAAGGTGCGGCTCCGGTCAGAGCTTGGCGGCGACGGCGGCGGCCATCTCGAGCGTCGTGGCCTGGCCACCCATGTCATAGGTCCGGACCCGGCCCTCCCGGATGATCTCGGCGATTGCGCCCTCGAGCGTCCGGGCCTTATCGGTCTCGCCGAGCCACTCGAGCATCTGCCTCGCCGCGAGGAAGGTGGCGATCGGGTTGACCTTGTAGAGCCCGGCGTATTTCGGGGCCGAGCCGTGGGTCGGCTCGAAGACACCGTATTTCGCACCGATGTTGCCGGCCGAGGCGAAGCCGAGCCCGCCCACGAGCTGGGCGGCCAGGTCGGAAATGATGTCGCCGAACAGGTTCTCGGCCGCGAGCACGTCGTAGTCGTTGGGGTTCTTGACGAGCCACATGCACATGGCGTCGATATTGGCTTCCTTCATCACGACGTCGGGGTACCGCCGGGCGACCTCGCGGGAGACGGAGAGCATCAGGCCGCCCGTTTCGCGGAGGACGTTGGGCTTCTCGACGATCGTCACGGAGCGCCGCTTAGCTTTGCGGGCATAGGCGAAGGCCGCCTCGACGATCCGCTCGCAGCCCTTGCGGGTCATGATCCGGGTCGAGAGGGCGATTTCGTTCAGGGGGACATCCTTGAAGGCCTTCATCTTCGGGTGGACCATCAGGGCGTCCTTGACGGCCGGCGGCAGGGGGAAGAATTCGACGCCGGCGTACATCCCCTCGGTGTTCTCGCGGAAGATGACGAGGTCGATGTTGTCGCGGTAGTTCAGAGGATTGCCCGGATAGGCCTTGCACGGCCGGAGGTTCGTATAGAGGTCGAATTCCTGGCGAAGCCGGACGATGGGGCTGAAGTAGGACAGGCCCTTGCCCCGGAGCGACGGGTCGAGCTCCTTCGCCGCGTCCTCCTTGGGCTTGGAGGTGATGGCTCCGAACAGGCAGGCGTCCGTCTCCTGGAGGAGCTTGATCGTCCGGTCGGGCAGGGCGTTGCCTTCCTTGCGCCAGAATTCCCAGCCGATGTCGCCAGGAATGTACTGCGCGTCGACGGCCAGCTTCTTCAGGACGATCATGGCCGCTTCCACGACTTCGACGCCTACGCCGTCGCCGGGCAATATCGCGATCTTGTATTTCACCATCGATGACTCCTTTATGAATGTGCCCCTGAGGACGTCCGCCTGATATCGGGATCAGGCCGGCTTTCCCGTCCTATGATGCTCGAGCTTTCTCTTCGTCCATTCGATCAGGCCGCCGGCCTCGAGGATTCCGATGATCGATTCCGGCAGCGGAGGGAACGTGAAAATACGGTCTCCCGCAACGATCCGGCCGCCGGCGAAATCGATCTCCGCCTCGTCGCCCCTCCGGAGCGCGTCGGCCGCCGCCTCGCACTGCATCACGGGCAGGCCGAGGTTGATCGCGTTCCGGAAATAGATCCGGGCGAAGGACTTGGCCACGACCGCCTGAACGCCCGCCGCCCGCAGGCAGGCCGCGGCCTGCTCCCGCGAGCTCCCGCATCCGAAATTCTTGCCGGCGACGATGATGTCGCCGAGGCGGACGCCCTTGGCGAAGGATGGATCGAGGTCCTCGAGGGCGCGGGCGGCCATCTCCTCGGGCTTCAGCTGCTGATAGGTGTATTTCCCGGCGTAGATGACGTCGGTGTTGACGTTGTCCCCGTATTTCCAGATTTTGCCCTTCATGACAGGTATGTCCTCGGATCGGTGATTTTGCCCTCGACCGCGGACGCCGCGACCGTGGCCGGAGAGGCGAGGTAGATCTCGGAATCGCGGCCGCCCATCCGCCCCTTGAAGTTGCGGTTGGACGTCCCGACCACGACCTCCCCGGGCGCCAGCAGCCCCTCGTGCGCACCGAGGCACGGGCCGCAGCCCGGATTGACCATCACGCAGTTGGCCTCGAGGAAGATCTCGATCAGGCCGCGCTTCACGGCCTCTAGGTACACTTCGCGGGACGCCGGCAGGACAAGCGTCCGGACGCTCGGATGGATCTTCCGGCCCTTGAGAATCCGGGCCGCGACCTCGAGGTCCTCGAGGCGCCCGTTGGTGCATGTCCCGATCAGGGCCTGGTGGAACGGTCTTCCGGCCACGGCCGAAACGGGCTTGACGTTGTCGACCGAGTGCGGGCAGGCGATCTGCGGTTCGAGGGCGCCGAGGTCATATTTCAGGACCGCTTCGTAGTTCGCGTCCGAGTCGGATTTCAAGATTTCGTAGCTCCCGCGAGCCCGGGCCTTCAGCCAGTCGATCGTCTTGCCATCCGGCTCGAAGTATCCGTTCTTGGCGCCCATTTCGGCCGCCATGTTGCACAGGACCATCCGCGAGGCGAGGCTGAAGTCCCCGGCCGCGGGCCCGGCGAACTCGACGGCCTCGTAGTTCGCCCGGTCGGCGCCGTGGTCGCCGAGGATCTTGAGAATCGCGTCCTTGGCGAAGACGCCGACGGGGAAGCGGCCGCGGAATTCGATGCGGAGCGTTTCCGGCACGCGCAGCCAGATCTCGTCGGTCGCCCACAGGCTCGCCGTTTCGGTCCGGCCGACGCCGGCCGCGAACGCGCCGAAGGCGCCGTAGGTCGTCGTGTGCGAGTCGCTGCCCATGATCACCGCGCCCGGCAGGGCGAAGCTCGCCTCGGAGAAGACCTGATGGCAGACCCCGGCGTGGATGTCGAAGAAGTTCGGGAGCCCCTGCTCCGCGACAAACTCCCGGATCGTCTTGTGGTTCTGGGCGTATTTCTCATCGGCCGCCGGGACGATGTGGTCGAGGACGATCACGATCTTGCCCGGAGCCGCGACCTTCTTCAGGCCGAACTTCTTGAACTCGCCGATGATGGCCGACGAGTTGTCGTGCGACAGATAGTAATCCGGCGAGACGGTGATCACCTCGCCGGCCCGGACCGTCCGGCCCGCCTTCCGGCCCAGTGCTTTTTCGGAGAATGTCAGGCCCACGGATCTCACCTTCCTTTCGAATGCCGCGATGTCCCCGCCTATTCCTTGAAGATGTCGAAGTTGACGAAGTCGGCGTGGTTGACGATGACCGCCTCGATCGTCCGACGCAGGCCGTCGCCCTCCTTGGAATGGGCGGCGATGATGTGGACGACCTCCTGGGGCAGGTCGTACTTGAAGGCGAAGGCCGCGCCCGAAATCGGGTGGCGGAGCAGGTTGCCCTCCCGGCTCTTGAAGAACTGGCCGTTCTCCCGTTTGTATTCGAAGAGCTTCCCCACGTCGTGGAGGATTGCGCCCGCGAGGAGAAAGTCGCGGTGGACGACAACTTTGCCCTTGTAGCCGGAACCGAGGACCTCGGCGATTTGAAGGGACGTCTGGGTCACGGCCCGGGTATGCTCGATGAGACTGACCTCGATTTTCTTGATGAGCAGAGTGAAGGGCATCTGCAGCAGGTCCTCGCTCGTCCAGCCGCCGCGCCGGGCGGCTTCGACCCACACGGTGAGAGTCTGCTCGCGGAGCGGGGCGTCCGCGATCAGCTCGATCTCCGGGAGGAGTTGCAGGATTTCGTCTCTCATGGCAGCTTCCTTTCGGGAGGACCGTCGTATTCGAAATCCTCCGGGTCGATCTTGCGCATCGGCTTCATGCGCGTCTTCTCCTCGTGGACGTGAGCCACAAGTCCGGGGACGCGAGAGATGATGAAAAAGGCGTTCCCAATTTCGGGCGGGATGCCCAGTTCGCAGAGCAGCGCGGCGATGGCCCCGTCGACGTTGATCGGCAGGGACTTCCCGCCGGCCGCCTCGGCCAGGGCTTTTTCCATGCCGCGCGCGATCCGGACGAACCGGCCGGCCAGGCCGAGCTCCGCGGCCAGGGCGAAGAGCCTGGCCGTCCGGGGGTCGCTCGTATGCAGGCGGTGGCCGAATCCCGAGGCGCGTTTCCCCTGGGCCTTCAGCCCCTCGAGAACCTCGCGGATGGCCTTCGGCTCGTCGGCTTCGGTAACGGCCCGCCGGGCGATCTCGAGCAAGAGGCGCTGGCCCTCCTCGATCGCGCCGCCGTGGAAGCGGTTGATGGCCAGGACGCCGGCCGCGACCGCGGCGTTGAGGTCCGCGCCCGTCGAGGCGACCGTCCGGGCCGCGAGGGCCGACGGCGGGCTCGCCCCGTGGTCGATCGACGAGACGAGGATGGCGTCGACCAGGCGGCCGACCTCGGGCGTCGGGAGCTCGCCCTTGAGGGCCAGATAGACGGCCTGGGCGAACGAGATCCGGCCCATCAGGTCGGCGATAGGATAGCCGCGCAGGACGATCCGGTTGGGCTTGATCTCGGTGATCGCGGTCTTCCATTTTTCTTCGGGCATGCGGTCCTCCCCGTTATTTCAGGATCTCGGCGGCTTTGCGGGGGATGTCGGCGATCGCGTCCACGACGTGGACGCCGGCCTCGCGGAGGCGCGAGACCTTGGCCTCGTGCGTCCCGCGGCCGCCTTCGACGATCGCCCCGGCGTGGGAGAAGCGCGTTCCCGACTTGGCCGCTCTTCCACCGATATAAGCGATGAGGGGCTTGGTGAACTTGCCCTGGACGATGAGGTCGGCCACGCGCTCCTCCTGGGTCGTGCCGATCTCGCCGAACATCGCCACGGCGCGCGTCTGATCGTCGCGCTCGAACAGCTCCATGACCTCGGGATGCGACAGGCCGACGATCGCGTCGCCCCCGACGTGGATGATCGTGCTCTGGCCGATGCCTGCCCGGGTCAGGTAGTACGCGATGGCCGAAGTCATGCCGCCGCTCCGGGAGCTGACGCCGAGCACGCCCGGCTTGAACCATTCGCGCGCCCGCTGCGCCCGGCCGCCGATCATGCCCAGGACGGCTTTGCCCGGGCTCAGGAGCCCGAGCGTGTTGGGCCCGACGAACCGCGCGCCCGCCTCCCGGGCCGCGCGCGCGATTTCGAGGACGTCGTAGATCGGGACGCGGTCGGGCACGATGACCAGGAGCTTGACGCCGGCCGCGATCGCTTCGAGGGCGGCGTTCTTCACCAGCGCCGCCGGGATGAAGATGACGCTCACGTCGATCGGGCCCTGCTTCTCCCAGGACTCCTCGACCGAGTCGTAGACGGGGACGCCGTAGACGTCCTGGCCGCCCCGGCCGGGGGTCACGCCGGCGACGACGTTCGTGCCGTAGTCCTTCATCAGGTGGGCCCGGGCCATGCCTTCGCGGCCCGTGATCCCCTGAATCACCACTCTGGATTTTTCGTCGACGAGGATGGACATGGTTTTATTCGGTCTTTCGGGTCAACCGGGCCCGGTACTCGACCAGGCCCGGAATGGGCAGGTGAAGGTCGATGGCCGCCTTCTCGTGGAAGCGGCAGAAGATCTCGCAGGCCAGGCACTCCGTGCACTTCCCCTTCTTCGCGTCCTCGGGCGGAATGGCGAGGGCGGGCCGCCCGTCCTCGAGCTTGAGGATCTTCGGCCCGCAGGCCCCGACGCACCCCTTGGAGGCGCACGTCCCGCATTTCGCCCGGTCGATGAAGAGCCGTCCAGTCAGCGTCATGAAGGCGTAGGCCCCGTCGGCCGGCTGGAATTCGGCCGACGGCCGGACTTCGTGCCGCGCCTCGCCGCCGGCCCGGATGAGCTCCTCGAGCCGGCCGGCGCAGAACTCGGGCGAATCGTCGCGGCCGTAGCCTTCGACCTTGCCCGCAAGGCCCCGGCCGTAGTCGGCGAGAATGCGGATCGCGTCCTCCTCGCAGTTCCCTCCGAGGCGGATGACCGCCGGGACGGCGAGGCGCTCTTCCGTGAACGCTTTGATCAGGCCCCGCGCGGAGTGATATTGCTCCTGGCTGGCGACGCCCGAGCCCGAGGCGAAGTAGCCGCGGATGCCGGGCTGGGAGAGGATGATCCGGGCGGCGCGGTAGACCTTGCTCGCGGGAGGGTTGCCGCTCGTGTCACAGAAGTTGGCCAGCTTGAATCCCCGGGCGAGCACGGCGTCCATCGACATCATCGAGCCGCCCCCGCCCGCACCGTGGAAGCCGATGACCTTGTCCTCGGGACCGATGGCTTCGGTCATCTGGAAGAAATAGAACGTGCCCCGGTAGTCCTTCTCTTCGACTTTGTAGGCGATTTTCTCGAGCTCCGTCGGCGGACGGTCGAACTCACGGGCGACCTCGATTCCGAGCTCCGGATGCCGGTAGACGGCGTAGTCGTCGACGACGAGGTGGCAGTCGGCGGCGTAGATCGCATCGTCCGCGGCGAGGACGAGGGGATTGATCTCGGCCGAGCGGGCGTCCTTGGATCGCGCGACTTTATAGAGCTTGGTCAGGAGCTCGGCCGCCTGCATCATCGGCCCGCCGGAGAGCCCCGCCCGGCGGACGAGGTTGCGGGCCTCGAATTCGCGGAGCCCGGTGGAAACGTCGATGGGCAGGGACGAAATCTTCTCGGGATGGAGCCGGGCGATCTCCTCGACCCCCGTCCCGCCGACCGCGCTGAAGATGAGGACCGGGCACTTGCGGGCGTCGTCCATGACCAGGCCGACGAAATACTCGGCTTTGAGGACGAGTTTTTCCTCGACCAGGATCCGGTCGACCACAAAGTTGCGGACCTTCATCCCGATCATCCGGCCGGCCTTCTCCGCGGCCTCGTCCGGCGTGTCGGCGAACTGGATGCCGCCCAGTCCCGCCCGGCCCGTGAGCCAGACCTGGATCTTCAGGACGACCGGCCGCCCGATCCGGCGGGCGATCTCCCGCGCCTCGGCAACCGAAAAGGCGACCTCGCCCTCCGGGACACGGACGCCGCCTTCCTTGAGAAGCTTCTTGCTCTGGTATTCATAAAGCCGTGCCACGAGAACCTTCCTTTGAGCATAAAAATGCGATGGAGGAATAATTTAGTATAACCAAATCGCCGCCCGATGAAAAGGGGGCGGGGTTCGGCACCGGGGTTAGCCCCGGGGCTGAACTCCAGCCCCAACATAAAGGCGCCGAAAGCGTTTGATTTTTCCCGGCCCCTCCGAATAGAATACAGCCGCATTCATACCCACCCGAGAGGAGACCGGCATGAACGACGCCCTTCCCGCGAAGCCCCGATTCCCGAAAACCTTCTGGACGGCCAACACCATCGAGCTCTTCGAGCGGGCCGCCTACTACGCGATGGCCTCGTTCATGGTCATCTACCTCAAGGAAAACCTGGGCATGAGCCCCTCGACCGCGACCCTGCTCAACGGCACGGTCCTCTGGGGCCTGGTCTATTTTCTGCCCATCCTGTCGGGGACGCTGGCCGACAAGTTCGGCTACAAGCGGTCGCTCACCGTCGCCTTCATCATGATCGCCCTGGGCTATTCCGTCATGGGCAACCTCCAGAAGCTCTGGCCGGGGATCATCGGCGCGCCGGCCGCGCAGGCGGTGGACTTCACCGTGCCGGCCGTGCTGGGGATCGTCCTGATCGGGATCGGGGGCTCGATCGTCAAGCCCTGCATCGCCGGGACGGTCCAGAAGACCGCCGGAACGCGGGCGACACTCGGCTTCGGCATCTTCTACATGATCATCAACATCGGCTCGATCACGGGCCGGGGCGTGTCGTACTTCGTCCGAATCAACCTCGGCATCCCGGCCATCTTCGTCTACGCCTCCACCTTCTTCGCCCTGGTCGGGCTGATCGTCGTCCTGTTCGTCTACCGCGAGCCCGAATACGTGAGCGACGGCGTCAAGGACGGCCAGCAGGTCCGAAAAAAGACGCTCGGCGAGGCGATCGTCGGCATCTTCGTCGTCCTGCGCAACTTCAAGTTCGTCTTCTTCCTGATCGTCATGAGCATGTTCTGGTTCCTCTACGTCCAGCTCTACAACCTAGTGCCCCTGTACCTGCGCTATATAGACCCCAACGCGCCGGTCGAGCTCTACCAGCTGGCCAATCCCATCATGATCGTCGGGTTCCAGATGCTGATCACCCGGATGGTCAAGCGCTGGACGCCGGTCAAGTCCATCATCCTCGGCGCGGGGGTCGTGACCGTGGGCATGGCCCTCAACGTCCTGCCGTCGCTCCTCTCCGGAGACCCGACCCACCGGGTGGGGATCCTCGGGCTGGCCATCCCCTTTGCCGGGCTGTTCATGATCGTGTCCATCGCCTCGATGGCCACAGGCGAGATGATGGCCTCGCCGCGCGTCTACGAGTACCTCGGCGCGATCGCGCCCAAGGGGGAGGAAGGGCTATTCACGGGCTACGCCAACCTGCCCCTGGCCCTGGCGACCATCGTCGGGGGCAAGCTGGGCGGCCAGATGTTCGAGCACTACATTTCCGACCCGCAGAAGGCCGGATTGCCGGTCGATACGACCCCGATGTGGCTCATCATCGCCGGCGTCGGGCTGCTGTCGATGATCGGTCTCGCGATCTACGACCGGCTGGTCCGGAAAAAATAAGCGGGCCGGAAAATCTATCTTAAGCGCCTAATTCAATGACGCAGGCGAGGCAGGATCCCTGAGGCCCACATAGCGGAAGGGGGGCCCCCGCGCGAAGCGAGGGGGGAAACCGACGGGACTGGTTCCCCAGTGGGCCGGGGGATTCTGCCCCGCCTGCGTCGACCAATTAATTCGGCCGCATGAGGACGAAGTTCTTCAGCCCGTTCTTCTGAAACTCCTCGTAGTAGTTGTCGACGAGCTGGCGCTCCGTGTCCTGCCGCTCCTCGGAGCTCATCCCGTCCACCGCGTTCTCGCCGTAGCGGGCCACAAGGTCGCGGTCGGCCAGCCGGTATTCGAGCTCGTCCCAGAAGGCGTCGTTCTTGTATTCGTCGAGGTCCGCGAGCCACTCGTCCTCGATCGAGCTCTTCGGATACCAGGCGTTCTGGTCCTCTTCGTAGGTGGTGGTCTTTTCCAGCCCGAAATCCCGGGCCTTGCTGTAGATATAATCCTCGAGGGCGTCGCTTTCCTCGTCGATGTCGTCGGTGTGGTAGCCGTTGACCACCCAGTTGCCGAGATAGACCAGCCGCATCAGCTGGGCATATTGGTCCTTCGTGAACTTGATTTCCATGTCGTCTCCTTGCGGCGGGCGGCCAGCCCAAGTTTATAGAATACGTCTTCCGCACCCGGGACGCAAGACGGGCAGGGGCGGGCCGCTCGGCAGCGGCCGGCAGCCAAGGAACGAGCCTTCGCGGCAGAAGTGGACCCCCGGGAAAAGGCCCGGACATGAAAAACCCCCTCGTCGAGATTTCTCTCGATTTTTCTCGACCAGGGGATCAGGGTTTCAGAACGGGATGGACGTCAGAATTTACGGAAGTCTCTTCTCTCTCCTCCCTCTCTCCGCTCATGGGGGGGGTCGGTGCGGGGGCGAGCTTCGTTGACGATGATCTTGCGGCCTTCAAGGTCGGTGCCGTTCATCTTGTTCTTGGCCTCTTCCGAAGCTTCCGAGGTCGCCATTTCCACGAAGCCGAAGCCTCTTCCTTGAAGGATGTTGACGGTGGTAACCTCTCCGAACTGGGAAAACGCGTCCTTCAGCTTTTCTTCCGTCGTCTTGTAGTTGAGGTTACCGACATAAAGTTTTTTAGAGAACATAAAGAAAACCTCCTGGCCCTTTTCTCACCGTCCGGTTGGGATTTGCGCTCCCGACCGTCCGTCCGTCAAAAGAGTCGCCCCATTTTTCCACATCTTTTTTTGAAAATCAAGGGGAAAATTCCAGGCGGACAGGGCGGAAAATCGGGGGCGTCCGCACCTTCTATTTCTTGATGATGACCTTCTCGTCGGGCTTCATCAGCCAGAGCTTTTCCCGGGCCTCCTTGTCCACGGCGCCGGGGTTCCGCTCGAGGTCGGCGACCTCTTTTTCGAGCCGGGCCTTCTCCTGCTTTAGCTTCTCGATGTCCTGAAGCAGGGCGCCATAGGTCTTCCCGGCACGGTAGATCTCGAAGAGCCCCTTCTTGCCGAAGAACGAGGTGAGGAGCAGGACGAAGAGCAGGAAGACAAACGCGCCGACGGCGGCCTTTCGCTTCCAGTCGCCGGCCTTTTTCTCGGTCACGCGAGCTTCTCTTCGGCCGCCTTGACCAAGTTGTTCAGGTCGGCCCGGGAGCCGGCTTCCGCATAGCAGCGGATGAGCGGTTCGGTGCCCGAGAGGCGAAGGAGGAGCCAATCGTCGTCCGCCAGATCGAACTTCAGGCCCTCGATCGCCGTCGCCATGAGCACCGGCCGCCCGGCCAGGCGGGCGGGCGGGCTCTGGATGAGCTTCCGCAGTTTCTTCCCCCGGTCGGCCGTGAGGGGGATGTTTATCTGGATGCCGATCCGCTCCCCGTATTCCTTGAAGAGGTCGCCGATCAGCGCCGCCAGGCTCTTCCCGGAAACCGCCACCATCTCGGCCACGAGGAGCCCGGCCAGGATGCCGTCCTTTTCGGGGAGATGGTCTTTCACGGCGATCGAAGCGCTTTCCTCGCCGCCGAAGATGATCAGGCCGCGGAGAAACAGGTCGGCGATGTACTTGAACCCGACCTGCGTCCGATAGAGGGGCAGATCGTATTTGCGGGCGATGCGGTCGAACAGGTGGGTGGTGGCCACGGACCGGGCCACGCCCCCGCGCCAGCCCTTGACGCCGACGAGGTAGTTCAGGAGCAGAGACAGGATCAGGTTCTGGACGACCATCCGGCCTTGGTGGTCTACGATGCCGAACCGGTCGCCGTCGGCGTCGGTGGCGATGCCGAGATCGCATTTCTTCTCGCGGACAAGCGCGGCGAGCTCGGCCATGTTTTCTTCGGTGCACGAGGGCGCGATCCCGCCGAAATAGGGGTCGATGTAGCCGTGGATCTCTTCGACGGGGATGCGGTTCTCTTCGAGGATTTCGTCGAGGTACTCGCGGCTCGTGCCGTAGAGGAGGTCCACCCCGACCTTCACGCCGGCCCGGCGGATGGCGTCGAAATCGATCTTGCCCTGGAGGAAGGTGAGGTAGTCCTTCTTCAGGTCGATCTTCCGGATAAACTCCGTCCGGGGATAGGCCGGGGTGAAGGAATAGTTTTTTCTCAGTGTGCGGAACTCGGCCTCGATCGCGTCCGTCTCCGCGGGCATAGCGGGAGCCCCGTTCTCCGTGTTGTATTTCAGGCCGTTGTATTCCGGGGGGTTGAAGGACGCCGTGAAATTCAGCCCGCCCTGGGCTTTGCGCTTGATGATCTGGAAGGACTGGGCCTGGGAGGGAGCGTCGCGCTCGGCGAGGAAGACGCCGATCTTGTTGTGGGACAAAATCTTGGCCGCCTCGGAGGCATAGCGCTCCGAGAGAAACCGGGTGTCGTAATTGACGACGACCGAGATTTCGCGGCCGGGGAATTTCCCCTTCAGGACGTTGGCGATGGCCTGGACCATGATCCGGACGTTCTGGAAGGTGAATTCCTGCCCCATGATCGCCCGCCAGCCCGATGTGCCGAAATGGACCATTTTTTAAAAAATATCACAAGAGGGAGGGAAAAGCAATCGGCCCGCCGAACCGGACGGATGCCCCGCTTACGGGGGGGGTGAGAAAAAATTCACCCCCGGATTCACC
>JADGNV010000157.1 GCA_017883285.1 Candidatus Aminicenantota bacterium
CTTCGCCCTCTACAACGCCTTGGAGATCAACTACCCCGAGGACTTCCAGGAGAAGACCACGGCCCTGGTCAACATGGGGGCAAACATCACGACGCTCATCATCGCCGAGAAGGGCTCTCCCCAGCTCTTCCGGGACCTGGCCATCGGCGGCACCTATTTCCTGGACAACATCCGCAAGGACCTGAACGTCGGCCCCGACGTAGCAGAGAGCCTGCTCCGGGGGGAACCCCACGCCGAGATCCCGGCCCGAGAAGTGGAGGCGGTCTTCGCCTTGAACGTCAAGAGCCTGCTCGATGAGATCGAGAAGATGTTCACCTTCTACGAGGCCGAAGACAAGCGGGAGAAGAAAATCGAGCAGATCTTCCTCAGCGGCGGGCTGGCCAACGTCACCAACCTGGCCGCCGCCTTCGCGTCGAAATTCCAGGTGAAGACCCTCCTTTTTGACCCGTTCCGCCAGATCCCCTATGATGAGAAAAAGCTGAGCCCGGCGTATTACCAGGAAATGGCCTCGTTCTTCGCCGTGGCCGTAGGCCTCGCCACGCGGCAAAAAGAGAAATGAGCCTATGATCCGCGTCAACCTGGTCAAGGCCGAGAAGAAGGAGATCGAGGAGACGATCCTCCCCGACACGGCCAAGTTCAATAAGAAGAAGGCGCCCCTCGGCAACATCCTGCTCGTCCTGGCGGTCGTAGTCGTGGGCGCGCTCGCCTACCTCCAGAAGACGGGGCTCGACACCGAGCGCGCCCTTCTCGAGGAGGCCCGGGCGGAGAAGATCAAGCTCCAGCCCGTCGGGGCCAAGCTCGACCTGGTCGAACAGCAAAAGGCCTTCCTCGAAAAGAAGATCGGCCTGATCAACGGCCTCAAGGCCCGCCAGGGCGGCGCGGTCCGGATCATGGAAGAGATCAGCCAGGACCTGCCCGACTGGGTCTGGCTCACGGAAGCCAGCCTCCGGCCCCAGGGCCTGGAGCTGAAGGGCCGGGCCCTGACCAACATCCAGATCTCCGATTTCATGAGGAACCTGGAGAAGAGCGGGCTGTTCGAGAACGTCGGCCTGGTCGGCTCCACCCAGAGGACCACGGGCGCGAACTCGTACCTGGAATTCACCCTGACCGCCGGCGTCGCCGCGCCCGCGGTACCGCGGCCTTTGGTGCCGCAGCCCGCCGCCAAGGGCGTCCAGACCACGGAGGCCCGATGAAAAAGCAGCCGTGGATGACCACCGCCCTCCTGGCCGCGATCGTGGCCGGCCTGCTCTATTTCCTCTACTTCAAGCCCCGCCAGACCGATCTCCGGAGTTTCCGGTCGGAGCGCGTCGCCCTCGAGGACGAATTGACCCAGCTCCGGTCGAAGAAGCGGCAGCTGGACAAGATCGAGGCTGAGCTCGCGAAGCTCGGCGCCTCGCTGGCCGAACTCGAATCGATCATCCCCCGCAAGAATGAACAGAGCGAGATGGTCCGCAACGTCCAGCAGATGGCCCTCGATGCCGGCATCGGGACCGTCCTCCGCATCGCCCCGGACCGGGAAGTGAACAAGGACTTCTATTCGGAATGGCCCATTCCGATCGAAGTCATCGGCAGCTATCACACCCTGGGCGCGTTCTTCGACCGGATCCTGCACTTCCCCCGGATCTTCAACATCGACGATTTTTCGATCGTAGCCCTGCCCAGCCAGTCGGCCGACACGACGGTCTCGGCCCGGTTCACGGCTCGGACGTACTTCTTCTTGGATGAGAGCCAGATCAAGAAGCCCGAACCGGCCAAGCCCAAGAAGCCCGTGAAGGAAACCAATGAGATCTAGAACCGCCGGGGCTCTCGTCGCGGGAGTCCTCCTCCTCGCCGTCCTGGCGGCGCCCGGCCGCGGGCAGCAGAAGGCCGGCGAACCGAAGCCGGGGACGGCCCCGTTCTCCTACAGCTCCGGCGGACGGCGCGACCCGTTCAAGGACCTGAAGGGTGGCCAGAATATCAAGGAGAAGCGGACCATCACCGGCTTCGCCGATCTGTTCCTAGACGAGATCCGGATCCTGGGCATCGTCCGGATCAAGAGCCAACGCGTGGCGATCGTCAGCCTCCCCGAGGGGTTCCCCGTCACGGTCCGCAAGGGGGACCGGTTCGCCGACGGATTCATCCTTTCGATCGAGGATGGGCAGATCGTCCTGCGGCAGACCCGCGACCGGGGCGTCCCGCTCATGAAGCCCCGGGACATCGTCAAGGAAATCATGCCTGAGGAGCGCTAAGATGAAAAGGATCGTTCAGCGGCTCGTTCTCGCCGTCGGGGCCCTATCGCTCGTCCTGGCCGGCGCCGGACTCCAGACCCCCGCGCCCCTCGCCTCCCTGGCTAAGATTTCGGTCCTGCCCTCGCGGGTCAACGTCCGGATCGTCCTCGAGCCCTCGTCCGCGGTCCCGAACCTCACGGCGGCCTACGACAAGGACTTCCCCTCGCGGCTCGTCCTCGATCTCGGCCGCGTCCAGCCGCCCGCCGTCCCCGCCGTCCCCGCCGACGAGCCGGCGCTCGTGAAAGGCCTCATATTCCTGGCCGGGGCCGATTCCCGGACCTCTCTCCTCGTGGACCTGATCGGACCCGTGCCGTTCCGCGTCTCAACCGAGGGCGGCAAAACGGTCGTCGAGCTGACGAAGATCCTCGCCGCGGACCAGTATCTGGTTTCCGCCGAGACCCAGGCCGCCCTCAACCAGTCCAAGGACCGGGACGTCACGTTGAGCGGCGTCGAGGTCGCGGACAAGAGCGACCGGACCGACGTGACCGCCCGCCTCGGCCGGAAAGCCGTCACCAACATCTTCGCCCTGGGCGACCCCCTGCGCCTCGTCGTCGACATCTACGACACCGTCCTGACCGGACCGATGAAGACGAGTCCGATCGGGACATCGGGACTCGAACAGGTCAAGATCGGCCAGTTCAAGACCGCGCCTCCCCGCTCCGTCACCCGCCTGGTCTTCGAGCTCGCCGCGGCCCAAGCCTACAGTGTGACCAACGAGGCCTCCGGCCTGACAATCTCCTTCCCGAAGAGCCCGGCCGTGGTCCGGGACGAAAAGCCCATGCTCGCCGAACCTCCGCAAGCCCCGGCCAAGACCGAGCAGAAGGCCGACGATGCGGGCAAGAGCCGGACGGTCCATGACGCCCAGGAAAAATACACGGGCGAGCTGATCAGCCCCCGCTTCAAGGACGCCGACCTGCGGGACGTCGTCCTATGGCTCGGCGAGTTCGCCGGCCTGAACGTCGTCTTCGACCCCGAGGTCCGCGGGAGCGTGACCGTCAACTTCGATCTCATCCCGTGGGATCAGTTCCTGGACATCATCCTGAAGATCAACAACCTGGGCAAGACCCTGGAGGGCAACGTCCTCCGGATCGCGTCGGTCGCCAAGCTGGCCGAGGAGGAGAAGTCCCAGCAGAGCCTCCGCGACGCGAAGGAACAATCCGGCTCCATGCAGACCAAGATCTTTACTCTTTCCTACGCCAAGTCGAAGGATGTGATGGATATCCTGAAGGGCAAGAAGTCGGCCCGGGGCGAGCTCGTGACCGACGACCGGACGAACACCGTGATCGTCACCGACGTCAAGGAGAAGCTCGATCTGATCGAAAGCCTCGTCGCCACCCTGGACACGTCGACCCCCCAGGTCCAGATCGAGGCCCGGATCGTCGAGGCCACTTCGAGCTTCGTCCAGAACCTCGGCATCCAGTGGGGAGCGAAGGTCATCGCCGATCCCTTCTACGGAAACCAAACGTCACTCCAGTTCCCGAACAAGGTCCTGGTCGACGGGGCCATGATCCCCCAGGGGATCGTGACCAAGGGGATCGGCGGCCCGCTCGGCGGGTACGCCGTCAACCTCCCGGCCCCGTCCTTCAACAGCGCCGTGGGCCTCTCGTTCGCGAACGTCCTCGACACGTTCCGGCTGGACGTGGCCCTGAGCGCCCTGGAGACGTCGGGCGACGGCAAGATCCAGTCGACCGAGCGGATCACGACCCAGAACAACAAGGAAGGCTACGTCAACCAGGGCCGGCAGATCCCGGTCCAGACCTCGGCCAACTTCACGGTCACGACCCAGTACGTGAACGCGGGGCTCGAGCTCCGGGTCACGCCCCAGATCACGGCCGAAGGCACGATCATCATGACGATCGAGATCAAGAACGACGCGGCCGACTTCGGCAACCTGGTGAACGGCATCCCGCCGATCACCACCCAGAGTGCCAAGACGACGGTCACGGTCGCGGACGGCGGGACGACCGTGATCGGCGGCGTGTACCGGATCGAGGACTCCATCACCCACGACCGCGTGCCCTTTCTCCACCAGATTCCGATCCTCGGAAACCTGTTCAAGTCCTTCTCCAAGACCAAGTCGAATCGGGAGCTGCTGATCTTCATCACCCCAAGGATCCAGAAATAGGAGGAACGAACCGATGACACACCCCACGCCTTTTCGGACGCGGCTGGGCTGGGCGGCCCTCGCCGCCGCGGTGGTCCTCCTCTCGGCCTGCAACCCCGTGGAAAACGCCTCGCAGTCGGCCACCCTGCTCAAGGTCGTCAGCTTGATGGGCTTCGACCTCAAGGGCTCGGAACAGGCCTACGCCCTCTCGGACGTCCTCACCCAGGACCCGACGACCGGAGCCCAGTCCTGGATCGCCGATCCGGCGAAAGTCACCTTCTCGGCCCAGCTCCTCGACCCCAAGTCGATCAACGGAGCTTCGCCATACAACGACATCCTGATCACGCGCTACATCGTGACGTTCCAGCGCGCCGACGGCAAGAACGCGCAGGGCATCGACGTCCCCTACTCCTTCGAGGGCTCGATGTCGGTCCTCGTGCCGATCGGAACGGCGACGACGGCGACGTTCATCCTCGTCCGAGAGGTCGCGAAACAGGAGCCCCCGCTCCTCAACCTCAAGGACGCCAATCCCGGCGACGGTATCTACGCCACGGCCAAGGTCGATTTCTACGGGCACGACGGCGCCAACAAGCTGGTCAAGGCCACGGGCTATCTGTCCGTCACCTTCGCCAACTACGGCAACTGATGAGGACGCGAACCATGAGAACACGAACCGTCATCCTGGGGATTGTCCTGGCGGCCGTCCTCGCGGGCGGACCCGCCTGCAAGATCGATGCCCTGAAAGAGCCGTCTCCGACCGGGCCGTCGACCATTTTCCAGACCTTCACCCTCAGCGTCAGCACGAACGTGATCATGGCCGGCGAGTCCCGGTCGCAGGTGGAAGTCCGGGCCGTGGTCCGGCGGGGGAACGCCCCCGTGATGGACGCGGTCGTCTACTTCACCATCACCGCCGGGCCCGGCTATTTCTCCAATTATACCCAGCGCCTGGCCGTCGCGACCGACGAGAACGGCGCGGCCTCGGTCACCTATCTCGGCCCCCTCAAATCTGAAATCGGGTCCGACCAGAACGTGTATTTCCGGGCCCAGCTCCAGACCGACCAGATCGAGGTCATCTACAAGGAAATCTGGGTCCACATCCTCCGCGGGAATTAATCGAACCGGACGACGGACCGTCGTCCTGAAATCGACCTTAGGCCAAGGTCGAGGCCCGCATCCAGCACCTCCGGATCTTCGGCCTTCAGGACGAGCTGCAGCCCCTTCTCCCCCCGACGCGCGGACGGCGGGACCATCCCGGGCCCCGTCACCTCGAGCCCGGGTCCGAAACCCTGGTAAAGGCGGACGAGCTCCCGCGCCCGCTGGGCGAGCGGCCGCAAGTCACGGCCGTAGAGGACGATCTCGGCCATGGCCGAAAACGGCGGGTAGTTCATCAGCTTCCGGAACCCGATCTCCGCCTCGAAAAAGGCCCCGTAGTCCCGGCGCGCGGCCGCCCTGACGGCGTGGTGCTCCGGGGCCGCGGTCTGGACGAGGATCTCTCCCTCCGGTCCGGCGTAGCGCATCATGCGTCCCAGGGACTGGAACGTCCTTTGGGCCGATCGGAAATCCGGGTGTGCGAGCCGGGCTTCCGGATGGAGGACCGCGACACAGGCCGCCGGCGGGAGGGCCTGGTGGGCCAGCATCTCGGTGCCGAGCAGGATGTCGATCGCGCCCGTGGCCCATCTCCGGACCGCCTGATCCCTGGCCGACCTGGTCCGGACGCGGGCACTGTCGAAGCTCGCGATCCGGGCGCCGGGAAACGCTCTCCGCAGCGCCTCTTCGACCGCCTCGACGCCGGCCCCGCGCGGCTCCATCACCCGGCCGCCGCATTCGGGACATGCGGCCATTTTCGGGCGCGAAGCGCCGCAGTAGCGGCAGACAAGCTTCTCTTCCTTCTTATAATAAGAGAGCGAGATTTCGCAGCGCTCGCAGCGGGGGATGTTCCCGCAGCGGGGACATTGAAGGTAGGCGGCATATCCCAGGCGGTTGAGGAAGACCAGGCCCGGCTTTCCGGCGCGGAGATTCTCCCCGAGCCGGTCGAGAACGCGCCGCGCGACCAGGCCTCGCTCGCCCCGGTCGTCCACAAGCTCGGCCGGTTTCCGCGGGGCCGCGGACGGGAGCGCAACGAGATAGCGCCCTTCCCGGGCGCGATGATAAGCTTCGACGCGCGGAGCCTCGGAGCCGTAAACGAGGAGCGCCCCCCGGTCGGCCGCGCTCATCCATGCCGCCCGGCGGGCGTCGTACGCCGGGCTTTCGGATTGGACATAGGATTCGTCCGCCTCGTCCTCGAGGATGATCAATCCCGGGTCTTCCGCGGGGGAAAAAAGCGCGGAGCGGGGGCCGATGACGACCCGCGCTTCCCCGCTCCGGATCCTCCGCCATTCGGCCTCCCGGAGTCCGTCCGCCATCTGGCCGTGGAGATACGCGGCCTTTTCCCCGAGCTTCCTTTCCAGGGCTTCGCGGAGCGGGACGGAAGACGCAAGCTCCGGGACGAGGACCAGGACCTGCCGCGAACGGGAAAGGACCTTCAGAATGAGGTCCAAGTAGCCGGACAGTCTCGCATCCGCATCCCCGAACAGGAGCCAGGGGACGAACCGGCGTTCGTCGAGGGCGGCCAGAGCCGAAGCCAGCGCACTCCGTAAGAGTGGACCGACGGTGAAGTCGAGCTCGAGCTGGGCCGGGCCGGACGCGGCGGGAAGCGTCTTCGCCGCCTTGACCGGCGGCACCGTCTTCTCCAGGACCTCGACCAGGCCTTTCTTCCGGAGGCGCGAGACGACCGACGACGGATTCTTGATCCCGGTTTTCCTCCGGATGTGGAGGAGGGTGAACGCCTTCGGACCAAGAACCCCGGCCGCCTGGGTCTCCTCCGGCGACAGCCTCCCCTCGCGCCAGGCCGCCAGGCCCTCCTCCGTGAGCTTGATCTTCGTGGACGTCTTGAGCTCGCGGGACGGCGGGAGATGGGCCTGCAGGAACTCCCCCCACGACGAACCGTACCGGGCGCTCAGCCGCCGGGTGAATTCCAGCGTCCGGTCGGAAACGACGGGCTCGGGATCGAGGACTTCGCGGATTTCCTTGAGGTCGAGCCGGCCGTCCGGAGGACGGTCGTCGACCGCGACGATGAACCCGGCCAGGGTCTTCCGGCCGAACGGGGCCAGGGCGCGCTTTCCCGGCCGGACGCGGGCCGCGAGATTCGGCGGGACGATGTAGCGGAAGCTCCGGTCAAGGGGCAGGGGGAAAACGAGGTCGGCAAACAGGGTCATGCTTTGCCGAGGCGGGCCAGGACCAGCTTCATGTCGTCCCAGACCATCTTCTTGATCTCCCGGTTGCCTTCGTTGCGGATGAGATAGGAGGGATGGAACGTGGGCATGACGGGGATGCCGTTCCATTCGTAGAACCGGCCGCGGATCGAGGTCATGCCGCCGAACGCGTGCGGGACGAAGAAGTCCGTGGCAACCTTGCCCAGGGTGACGAGCACCTTCGGCCGGATCGCGGCGATCTGGGCGGCGAGATAGGGCGTACAGAGCTCGGCCTCTTCGCGCTGCGGGACGCGATTGTCCGGGGGCCGGCATTTGACGATGTTGGCGATGAAGACTTGGCTCCGGTCATACCCCATGGCGGCGATGATCTTGGTCAGGAGCTGGCCCGCCCGGCCGACGAACGGCCGGCCTTGGAGGTCTTCGTCCCGGCCCGGACCTTCCCCGACGAACATCAATTCAGCCGCCGGGTCGCCCTCGCCGGGGACGGCCTGGGTCCGGCCTTCCGCGAGCCGGCATTTCCGGCAGTCCAGGACCTGCTCGCGGATCGCGTCCAGGCCGGGGCCGTCCGTCGTTGCCTTGGAGATCCCGCGCTCCGGCTTGAAAACGAAGTCCGCTCCGATGTCCCGAAAGAACTTCAGGCGTTCCTCGAGGTCCTTCCGCGGACGGTCAGCTTCGCCGGACAAGGATTTCCTCGAGGACGTTCCAGATTTCGCGGCTCAGCTCGCGCTTGCTCATCTTCGCGGTCGGGGTCACCCGGCCCGCGGCGTCGATGAGCAGGGCCTGGTTGTCGTCGGCCTCGAAGCCGATGTCGCCGCGCGAGACGTCGTTGGCCACGATGAGGTCCAGGTTCTTCGCCCGGACCTTGGCCAGGGCG
Source organism: Candidatus Aminicenantota bacterium (assembly GCA_017883285.1). GTDB lineage: Bacteria > Acidobacteriota > Aminicenantia > Aminicenantales > UBA4085 > FEN-413. Next base: position 8,497 of record JADGNV010000157.1, read on the forward strand.
TTCTCCCGGAGGTCTTCGGTCTCGGCGGCGAAACCGACCAGGACCTGCCCGGCCTTCCGGGCGCCGAGCATCTTCAGGATATCGGGCGTCGGAACGACGGCCAGGCTCTCCGGCAGGCCGGGCTTCTTGATCTTCCGGCCGGACGGCGCAGCAAAGGCGAAATCGGCCACAGCCGCGGCCATCACCACGATGTCGGCCCGCGGGAACTCCCGGAGGACCGCCGCCTCCATCTCCGCGGCGCTTTCGACCCGGACGACCTCGGCCTTCGCCGGCGGGAAGAGCGCGACCGGCCCCGTCACGAGGACGACGCGCGCTCCGCGGGCAAGCGCCTCGCGGGCCATCTCGTAGCCCATCTTGCCCGAGGAGCGGTTCGAGAGGAACCGGACCGGGTCGAGGGATTCGCGGGTCGGACCGGCCGTGACGAGGACGGTCCGGCCCCGGAGCGATCCGCTCCGGCGAAGGAGGTCCAGACCGCGGGCCACGATCTCCTCCGGCTCGGCCAGGCGCCCGACGCCCTCGTCGCCGCAGGCCAGGTAGCCGCGGCCGGGCTCCGCGAACTCCACGCCTCTGGCCCGGAGCTCGCGCACATTGGCCTGGGTCCGGGGATGGAGGAACATGGCCGCGTTCATCGCCGGAGCGATCAGGACGGGCGATTCCACGGCCAGGTAGAACGTCGATAGGAAATCGTCGGCGATGCCCCGGGCGAACTTGGCGATGATGTTGGCCGTCGCCGGGACCACGGCCAGGAGCCCGGTCTCCCTGGCCAAGGCGACGTGGGCCACCGACCAGGGATGGTCGTCGGCGAAGAGCTCGACGATGACCTTGCGGCCGGAGAGGGAGCTGAAGAGGAGCGGCGAGATCAGCCGGGCCGCGTTTCGGGTCATGAGGACTTGGACCTCGTAGCCGGCCTTCTGGAACCCGCGCAGGACCTCGCAGGCCTTGTAGATGCTGACGGACGACGTGACGCCTAGCGCGATCTTGGCCATGGTCGCTTCACCCCGATCTGCCCCGGCCTCCCTTCCCCCGTTTGGGCAGGAAGGGTCTATCATTCGAAGCTCCGTTGGATCGTCCGGACCTGGTCCCGGCGCACGGCCAGCCGGCAGCGCGTGGCGAGGATGATCGATTCGAGCTCGAGCACCGCCCGGTCGAGCTTGTCGTTGATCACGACGTAGTCGAAGTGGGAGGCCTGCGTGATCTCCCGGCGGGCCGTCCGGAGCCGCCGTTCGATGACGTCGGGCTTGTCCTCGCCCCGCTCCTTGAGCCGCCGCTTCAGCTCCCGGAACACGGGGGGCATGATGAAGACGAAGACGGCCGCGATCCCCAGCGCCTGGACCTGCTTCGCGCCCTGGACGTCGATGTCGAGGATGACGTCGCCCGCTTTCCCCTTCTCCGCGATCTCGCGCTTGGACGTCCCGTAATAATTCCCGTGGACGATCGCCCATTCGACGAAGGCCGAACGCCGGACCATCCGCTCGAACTCCCCTTTCGCCACGAAGTGGTAATCCCGGCCGTCCTGCTCGGACGGGCGGCGGGGCCGGGTCGTGTGCGAGACCGAGAATCGGACCCCGCGCAGATCCCGCATCACATGGCGGAGGATGGTCGATTTCCCGCTGCCCGACGGACCGGTGACGACGATCAGCATGTCTCCTCCTTCACTCCAGGTTCTGGACCTGCTGGCGGATGCTCTCGACCTCGCCTTTGATCAGGAGCCCTTCCTGGGTGATGCCCGCGTCCTGCGATTTGGAGTTGAGGGTATTGGCCTCCCGGGTGAGCTCCTGGGCGAGGAAGTCGAGCATTTTGCCGGCCGGCTCGCCCTTGGGGGCGGCGAGCAGCTTCAGGGCCGCGTCGAGGTGGCTCTTGAGGCGCTGGATCTCCTCGGCGACGTCGTAGCGCTGGGTCAGGTAGGCCACTTCCTCGGACAGACGCTCCCGATTCTGGGGAGCGGCGCCGTTCAGGTCCCGGAACTTCTGGACGAGCCTCTGCTTCACGATCCGGGGCTGCTTTTTCACCAGCTTCTCGACGCGGGCCACCGCCCGCGTCACGTTCCGGATGTGGACGCGGATCTGGGCCGCGGTCTTCAGGCCTTCGGCCTTGCGGGCCCGGATGACCTCGTCCAGGGTGGCGAGGAAGGCGCGCTCGAGGAAAGCCGCCTCGGCCGGGGCGAGGTCCTTGCGCTGGAGCTCCACGAGCTGCGGGATCCGGAACAGGTTCTCGGCGGAGAAGGCCACGTCCTGGCCCAGCCGCGCCGAGATCCGCTTCAGCGAGACGAGGATCTTCTCGAGCAGGCCTTCGTTGATCCGGATGTTCCAGCTTGCGGGATCGGGGAAATCGAGGTCGAGCGTGGCCTCGATCCGCCCGCGGCTGATCCGCTTCTGGCACTGGACCCGGAGCCGGCCCTCGAGCTCGCCGATCGGCGCGCCCTTGAAGCTCCAGTCGAAGAAGCGGTGGTTCAGGCTCTTGATGGTCACTTTCGCCCGGAGCTTCTTCGAGGCGAAGCTCCGCTCGGCGAAACCGGTCATGCTCTGGATCATCGGGGACTCTCCTGGTCTTCGGGGAATTGTAGGTCGTGCAGCTTGCGATAAATGCCGCCCTTCCGCATGAGCTCGTCGTGCGAGCCCGACTCCGCGATCCGGCCCTTGTCGACGACTAGGATCCGGTCGGCGCTCCGGATGGTGGACAGGCGGTGGGCGACGACGAACGTCGTCCGGTTCCGCATGACGGCCGCCAGGGCCGATTGGATCAGGCGCTCGGACTCGGAGTCGAGGGCCGAGGTCGCTTCGTCGAGGACCAGGATGGGCGGGTTTTTGAGCAGGGCCCGGGCGATCGCCAGGCGCTGCCGCTGACCGCGCGACAGCTGGCCGCCGCGCTCCCCGATCGGCGTGTCGTAGCCCTGTGGAAGCTCCATGATGAACCGGTGGCACTCCGCGGCCTTGGCCGCCTCGACGATCCGGCCGTGGGGCGTGTCCTCGAGCCCGTAGGCGATGTTGTTCCGGACGGTGTCGTTGAAGAGGACGATGTCCTGGCTCACGAGCCCGATCTGGGAGCGAAGCGAATGGAGGGTGACGTCGGTGATGTCGATCCCGTCGATCGTAATCCGGCCCGTGTTCGGCTCGTAGAAGCGGGCGAGGAGGTTGATCAGGGTGGACTTTCCCGCGCCGCTCAGTCCCACCAGGGCCGCGGTCTGGCGGGGCAGGACCTCGAAATCCACGTCGAATATGACAGGGCGGCCGGGATGGTAGGAAAAGCCGACCTTTTCGAACCGGACGCGGCCCTGGGCCGGAGGCAGCGGATAAGCGTGGGGCTTGTCTTGGACGAGGGGCGGGATCTCGAGGATCTCCCGGATGCGGTCGAGGCACGGCACGGCCTGCTGGATGACGTTGTTCGCCCGGCTGAGCCGCTTGATCGGCTGGAACATCATGAAGATGGCCGTGGCGAAGGCCCCGAAATCGCCGGGGCTGATATGGTTTTGGGCGATCCGGTTGGCGCCGATGTACAGGATGAAGGCGCCCACCACGCCGCCGATGAATTCCATGAACGGCGAGGAGAGCGACGAGATCCAGGACAGGCGGATGTTGATCCGGTAGTACTTGGCCGTGGCCTTCAGGAACTTGCGGAGCTCGAAGGCCTCCATGGTGAAGGCCTTGACGATCCGGTTGCCGGTGATCGTCTCGTGGAGGATATTGTAGATCTCCGACATCTTGAGCTGGCTCTGCCGGCCGGTCCGCTTGAGCTGGCGGCTGAAAGCAGCCAGGGGGACGACGGCCAGGGGCATGACCACGAAGGCCATAAGGGCCAGGGCCCAGTCCTTGACGAACATCCCCACGAGGAGGGCGAGCAGGATGAACGCCTCCTCGATGATGTCGCTCATGGCGCTCGAGACCGCGTCCCGGATGCGCTCGACGTCGTTCGTTAACCTAGACATGAGGTCCCCCGTCGTGGCCTGGTCGAAATACGCCGACGACTGGTGGAGGATGTGGGCGTAGAGGTCATCGCGCATGGTCTTGACGATCTTGTTGCCGACGACCTTCATACAGAGCGACGAGAAGAAGGTGAACAGCCCCTTCCCGAAGATGACGATCACCAGGACGAAGGGCAGGGCGCTGCGGATGTCCTGCCGGCTGATGCTAAGGAAGTTCCAGAGGATGTCCAAGGCCCGGCCCGTGGCCGGCGCGGCGCTCTGGGGCGCCAGCCGGAGCATGTCGTCGATGATCGGCTGGACGAGGTCGACGAAGACGTAGGTGAACAGCGCGACGAAGAGCGTGGAGGCCAGGGCCAGGGTGACCCATTTCTTCTCGCGGAGGGTCAGCTTGAGGAGGGCAAACATCGGACTCCGGTCAGACCGCCTTGGCCCGGAGCGTGTTCGGGCCCAGGAGGGCGAGCTTGAATCGTTTCTTGGCTTTCATCGAAGTCGGATGGCTAAGAATATCATAATGAACGACTTGTTTCAATTTGGGTTTTCCCCGAGTTTTCGCCAAAAATCTCGAGCAGCCGCTCCGCCAGCGTCGGCCAGGCGAACTCCCGGATCTTCCGATAGCCGGCCTCGGCCAGCCGCTCCCGGAGCTCCGGATCCCGGGCCAGCTTCCGGAGCCGGCGGGCCAGAAGGAACGGCAGCGGCAGGGGGGCGACGAGGGCGGTCCGCCCGTCGAAGGCGAAATCCCGCGTTCCGCTCCGGGTGCAGACGACGGGCAGCCGGCAGGCCATGGCCTCGGCCGAAGTGTTCGACCAGCCGGCGCGCTGCTCGGCCATGAGGAAGATGTCGGCCCGGGCGAACAGCCGGGCCATCATGTCCTGAGGAAGGTCGAGGTGGAATTCGAAGGGGACGCGGGACCGGATGAGCGGACGCGGGTCGCGACGGTCGCGGCCGACGAGCGCGTCGAAGAGGACCAGGCGGACCTCGGGGAATTCGCGTCGGATCCGTTCGACGGCCCGGATCGCCAGCCGGACGCCCTTGCGCCGCTTTCCGATCCGGCCGTAGCAGAGGACGGTGAGCGCGTCGTGTGCCGGCTTTCCGGGGAGGGGGTGGAAGACGTCGAGGTTCACGCCGCCCGGCGCCCGGCGGCAGACGAGGCCGTACTTGCGCTCCATGCGGCGGCAGATCCCCTCGGAGTTCCCGAGGAACAGGAGGTCAGTCCGGGAAGCGACCGCTTTCTCCTCCTTGTGCCCTTCGAGGACGAAATAGAAATATTTCGTCCGGGCCCGCAGCTCCCCGAAGCGGGGCAGGATGGAATATTCGCTGCACAGGCCGATGTCGAAGGCCTCTTCGGCCAGCCGGGAGAACGGACGGATCTCGCCCCGGAAATCGAACCACGCGGGCCGGCCGCCGTCGGGATGGAAGAGGGCGAACGCATGGCCGCGACGGACGAATTCGTTGCCAAGCTCGAGATAGCGGCGGACCCCACCGAAGACCTCGACGTGGGGCAGGAGGGCGGCGATTTTCACGGAGGCGAATCCAATCGCGGCTATTCTAGCAAAAAGCGGGCCGCGCGCCTAGGCGACGCGGGCCCGGCCCTCGAGGAAATCCTCGAGGATGGATTTGACAACCGCGGGCAGGGCTACGCGGCACTTCCAAGACTGCTAAAGAGTGTCACCTTCGTCGCCGGCAACAGAAGCGCAGTAAGGCGCAAGGCAGGCGACGCGAATCGACGCCTGCCTTGCTTTCTGTTACCGTTTCTACCGGCTACTTGATGGCCTTCGGCGTCGGCAGAAAGTTCTCCATCACCCACAGCTCGCTCTTGGACTCCTCCATGACGAAGAATGCAAAGCGGCGGTTGTCCGGGTGAAGCGTGAAGAACATCATTTTTGGAAACGCGAGGTCCAGCTTCAGCGGCGTCCCGCCCTGCGCCGGAACCCGCCAGAGTGTACCGCTTGCCCGGACGATGATGTAACGACCGTCCCTCGTCCACTTGGGGTCCCCCGAACCGTGAAATAGCTCCCGCGGTTCTCCTCCGTTGAGAGACACGGCCTTGACAGCGCCGTCCACCTGGAACGCCACTTCCCTGCCGTCAGGCGAGAGGTCGTAGTTGAGTCCCTTTATTAGGACAACTTCCGACTCTTCACCGGTGTCGAGGTTGCGTTTCGTGATGATTGGCCCCGGCCCCCCAGTCTCCCCCTTCACGAACACCAGGGTCTTCCCATCCGGGCAGAGCCTGGGGGCCAGGCCTCTATCTGCCAACTTAGTGATCCCGCTTGTCTCAGTGTCAATTCGGAAGATTCCATTTCCCGTCTCCGTAATCCCGATAGCGATGACGGAGCGGCCGTCTGGCGCCCAGGAGATCTGGTTCACGCCACGAAGACGCGGCGACAGAAAGCGCTCTTCCCCGGTTGCGACGGACCGGATCGTGAGGATGTTGTGTCCGGGACCCCCGCCCCAACGTGAAATGTAGAGCAAGTTCCTGCCGTCGGGTGACCATGTTGGTTGGATCGTTGGGCCGGTATACCGCGTCGTGACCGGCGCGGGCGGCACGAGTACCTTACCGGTTTCAAGGTCGAGCGCACCGTTGTAGAGGCCACCTGAAGAGGTGTGAGTCTTGTAATAAAG